>NZ_JAAFYZ010000164.1 GCF_018274385.1 Catenulispora pinistramenti
GGGCGGCGAGATGGACGGGGATGGGGAGTCGGGCAGTGGGCCGGACATCGGATCGGATCGCGCGGTGCTGGCAGCCAGCTGGTCCGGCGCGGGGCGGCTGGCGCGGGATCGCACCGTGCGTCGACTGATCCTGGCGCAGTGGCTGCCCAGCGGATTCATGGCGGGGGCCGAAGGGCTGGTCGTCTCGTACGCGGGCCAGCGAGGCTTTGCCGCCGGCACCTACAGCCTGCTCCTGGCCTGCGGCCCGAGTGGCATGCTGCTCGGCGATCTGATTGTCGGCCGCCTGTTGCGCCCCGCGCTGCGCGAGGCGTTGGTGGTGCCGCTGGCCGTGTGGCTGGGACTGCCGTTGCTCGGCCTCGCAGCCAGCCCGCCGGCACCTGTCTGTGCCCTGCTTCTCCTGGCCTCCAGCACCGGTTTCTCTTATGCGATCGGATTGCAGCGCCCGTTCCTCGACGCGCTGCCGGTCGACAACCAGGGCCAGGCCTTCGGACTGGTCAGCTCCGGCCTCATGACCCTGCAAGGGATCGGGCCGGTCCTGGTCGGTACCGTCGCCGGTCTGGTCGGTACCGGCCCGGCCATGGCGTTGGCAGGCGGGGCCACAGTCGTCACCGCGGGCTGGATGGGGAGCTGGCTGCTGCGACGGTAGGCGACCCGGTAATGCGTTGAGGTTCAACCGGTGCGTATCTCGCATCATGGGAGGATCAATCATGACGCGGGGAAACGATGCAGCCGTACCGGAAACGACAATGGACGCGTTCTACGCGGCGATGTCGACGTACGGAGATACTCTGCCCGGTGGCTATACGCGGCAAGGCAACTCGGGCACGAGGTTGGTCTTCACAGGTATCCCCTCGCCGAACCTCAACATGGTCTACGTGCAGCCGAAACGAGTCCTCGCCGAAGTGGACGAGTTCGCCGGCGAACTGTCCGCGAAAGACGTGCCGTGGAGCCTCCAGGTCCGTGGGGAGGTCGATCCGGACCTGCAGGATCTGGCGGCTCGCTACGGGATGACCGTTCCGGAAGAGACCCCGCTGTTGCTGTGGGACGCCGAGCTCCTCCCGACGCTTCCCACCACCCTTCCCCAGGGCGCCACGGTGCGTGTGGTGCACGGCGCGGAGTACGACGTACTCGCGGCGGCCATGTCGGCGGGGTTCGGGGTGCCGAGGGAGATGGCGGAACTGCTCGTTCAGCCCCCGCTGCTCGACGCGCCCGGCGTCACCGGCTACGTGCTGGAGCTGAACGGCGAGGGCATCGCGACCGGACACAACATCAGGGTCGGCGACCACGTGGTGATGCTCGGCGGCTCGGTTCCGGAACAGAGCCGGGGCAACGGCTACTACCGCGCCCTGGTCGCCGCGCGCCTCCGGGACGCCGTCGCCGACGGGGCCCGCTACGCCATCAGCGAGAACAGCCCGATGTCCAGGCCGCTCTTCGAATCGTTCGGGGCCAGGCAATTCGAGACGCTGACTCATCTCACCGCATCGCGATGAGATTCTAGGACCCGCATACGGCTTGGCGTCGGTAATGGAATTGGTAACGGTGTTGGATTAACAGCGCGGCTCTTCCCCACCGTCGTTGTCCGGCATGCGCACAGTATTGCCGACGGCTGAAGTGATTGCTTCTCCATAACGGGTTCAGCGCAGCCGCCTCGCCCGAGCCGCGCTACCCCAGCTGACCACCTCAGCCGACCTCCCGAGCCGACCACCCCAGCTATCTCACCGGCTTCGACCCCGACACCACGAACGAGTCGGCCGTGGCATGCGTGAGGACGTAGTTCTCGTAGCGGCTGAGGTAGTCGTTGAAGCGGGGGTCGAGGAACACCTTCGCGAACTGCTCCGGGGACATCGCGGCCGGCACGCTGGAGTCCTGGATGATGAACTTCCCGTTGTCCTCCCCATACGAGCCGCTGGTCGGCTTGGCGGACACCGGGACGGAGACCGTCGCGGTGCCGATCATGTAGCGGCCGTAGTCGGGGTTCTGGACGCTGTACCCGACGGTGCCGGCCGTTTCGTCGATCGTGAGCGCGCCGTAGAACTGCTGGGCCGGTCGGGTCTGGAGACAGTACTGGTTGTGCCCCGCGTTCGGGTCCCGCATCGGGAACGGCGAGCCGTTCGGTCCGGGGACGGTGGTCGCCGGCGGGTTGTTGACCGGATTCGGCTGGCACTGGTCGAAGGGGCCGTAGTGCTTCTTCTCGTAGGCGCTGTCCGGCCACAGGTAGCGGATGCCGATCTGGGTCCGTCCGGCGGCGGTCTTCACCACCCACTGCTCCCCGGGGGCGTCCGTCATGCTGAGGTCGGGGGCGTCCGGGAGCGTCACCGTCGCCTGCGGCATCAGCGTCATCAGCGTCTCGCCGGTCATCGCGCACATGTCGACGGCCTGCTGCTGGGTCTCAGGCATCATGTTCGTGCTGATCGGGGCCAGCACCTTGGACCAGTCCTGGCTGCACAGTTGGACCGCGGCCTGGTGGACCGCCGTCGTCGGGTTCAGCGGCTGGTCCGTGGCCACCGGCGGGAAGAGCACGCTGGTGCTCGGCGCCGACGCGGTAGCGGTTTCGTCGCCGACGGTCGAGGAGCCGAAGCCGGGCAGGACGGTGTACGTCCCGACGCCGAGCGCGAGCAGGGCCAGCGGCGAGACGGCCACGGCGATCCGGTCGCGGCGCTGTTTGCGCCGCTTGAGCTGCGCCCCTTCAACCGCCCCGGCCACGATGTCGACCAGGGGCGGTTCGTCGTGCAGGGTGGTTTCGAAGATCTGGCGAATGCGCTCGGTCATCTCTCGTCATCCGTTCTGGGCGGCCGGTCGTGCAGGCCGGATCGGTGTCAGGTCGTCGGCGTCCAGCAAGGAGTCGCCGAGGATCTCGCGCAGCCTGGCCAGGGCCCGCGAGGTTTGGCTTTTGACGTTGCCGGTCGAGCAGCCGAGCGCGGCGGCCGTCGCCTCCACGCTCAGGTCCTCCCAGAACCGCAGCACCAGCACGGCACGGCCGCGTGGGGCGAGCTTGTCCAGGGCGGACAACAACGCCAACCGGAGCTCCGGCAGCTCCGGCGGACCGGTGGCGAAGTCGCGCTCGGCCCTCACGCTGAAGTCCGTGGCACGCGCCCGATCCCGTTGGTACTTCTTGCGATCACTCAGGTAGGCGTGGATGAGCGCCTTGTGGGCGTAGGCGTCTATCGCATCGGCGCGACGGGCGCGGTTCCAGTGCAGGCAGAGATTGAGGAGCGTGGTCTGCGCGAGGTCCTGCGCATCGTTCCAATCCCCGCACAGCAGGAAAGCCAGACGTCGCAGGCGCCCCTGCTGGGCGTGCGCGAAGGTGGTGAAATCGTCCAAGCCGTCCATCTACGTCCGCAGCTCCTACCCGGTTTCCCCGACCCCCGGCGCGTCCGATCGCGCCCTCCCTGAGAACTGTGACTGAGCCGGGGGCGATCAGGTTGCATCGGCGGAGCAGCTGCGTGATGAGGCTACGGAAGACCCCGCGGTCGACCCGGCGTTGCGCCGGATCCTGGCGAAAGCGGGCCGACCGGGCCGACCGGAGCTGCTCGACCTGCTGACCGATGAGCTGTCCGGCACGGATCTGACCACGCTGCTGCTGGAGGTGTTCCGGCGCCGCGCCGACCGGCTCACCCCGGCGGACGTGATGCGCCGCTACCGCTCGGACCGGTTCGCGGCACCGGCCCCGACCGACCTCACCGCGCTGCGCCGAGGACCTGCTGCTGTTGGCACTCCCCGAGGGCTTCCAGCCACTCGTACTGGCCCCGGTCGTCCCGCTGGCCACGCAGTCGGCCGTCGCCACCGTCGACCCGCGCGTGTCGAGATCCATCTGACCTGCCTCGACGAATCACTCAACCCGATGGTCGACCAGACCCGGGCCGCGCTGGCCGCAATTCCAGGCGAACGCATACGAGGCATCGAAGTACTCGATGATCCCGACCGGACGACCGGGCGCGGCTACTACACCGGCCTGTGCTACTCAGTGCCGGTGCGTAGCGCTGCCGCCCGGAACCGGCGGCCTTACTCGGCGACGATGGTCCGGAGCCCGGCGAGCACCACGTTCAACCCGAACTCGAACCCGCGATCGGTCGTGGCCCGCTGCTGGCCCGCCTTGTGCGCCTGTTCCTCGATCGTGTAGCCGTTCAGGTAGCTGGTCAGCACGTCGGCGGCGTTCTCGGCGGTGGCGGGGTCCATGCCCGCGGCCGTGAGGAGCCCGCGGAGTCGTTCGATGTAGGCCTGTGCGTTCGGGCCGGGGGTGTCCATCTCGACGATGATCCGGGCGCCGTCGGCGTGCGCGAGCATCGCGTCGCGCAGGGCGTGGATCATCGCGCCGGCCTGCTCGGGCCAGTCGCCGTCGGGGATCGGCGCGGCGGACGCCTCGGCGACGATCTGCTCGGCCACCGCGTCGAGCAGGGCCTGGCGGCTCGGGTAGTGCCAGTACAGCGCGCCCACGCGGACGCCGAGGCGGGTGGCGAGTTTGCGGGTGGAGAAGGCGTCGAGCCCGGCCTCGTCCAGGAGCGTGCTCGCGGCGTCCAACACCACCGCCGGGGTTAACCGCATGCCCAGATCATGCCATGAATCGCGCGGTGAACTTGCTAATTGAACACTGTCCAAGTAACTTGAGCACTGTTCAAGTGTGCTCTTCGGGAGGTGTGTGATGCGAGTTTCCGTGATCGGAGCCGGTCTGGGTGGGCTGTGCCTGGCGCAGGGCCTGCGAGGTGCCGGCATCGACGTCGACGTGTACGAGCGGGATCCGGCGATCACCGCGCGGTTCCAGGGCTACCGGCTGGTGCTGAGCCCGACCGGCTTCGAGGCGCTGCACGGCTGCCTGCCGCCGCGCTGGCATCCTTTGCTGGACGCGATCGTGGACGACACCCGCGTCGAGCGGCTGGTCCTGGACACCCGGCTGAACAAGGTCGGCGAACTCGGCCCGGCCCGGTCCGGGCTCGTCGTGGACCGGCACGTGCTCCGGCACCTGCTGCTCACCGGGCTCGACGTGCACACCGGCGCCGCGCTGACCGGCTACGACGTGCTGAACGGCGAAGATGGCAAAAACGGCAAGGGTGGCAAGGACGGCAAGGGCGACGAAGCCGCCAAGGTCCAGGCCCACTTCGCGCAGGGCGCCAGCCCGGCCCCCGCCGATCTCCTCGTCGGTGCGGACGGCGTCAACTCCGCCGTCCGCGCGCTGCTGACGCCGCAGACCGTCCCGACCGACACCGGCGTCCGCTTCGTCATCGGCCGCACTCCGATGACCGAGCGGTTCGCGGCCCTGTCGCACGCCTGGGGTGCGAAGATCGCCGGCGACGGAGTCAGCCTGCTGCTCGGTGCGATGCGCTTCCGGATCCCGCCGAAGCAGGCGGCCGAGGAGCTGGCCCCCGAGGTGACGCTCCCCGACACCGGCGATTACGTGCGCTGGGCCATGATCCTGCCGCCGAACAGCTCACTCGGTGAGCAGAACCCGCAGCAGGCCGTCCTGTCCCGGATCAAGGGTTGGCACCCGGATCTCCAGGCGCTCATCGAGCAGGCCGACACCGACAACAGCACCCTGTTGTCGATCCGGGTCGTCGAGCCGCGCGAGCGCTGGGCCCCCGGACCGGTCACGCTCCTGGGCGACGCCATCCACGCGACCTCCCCGACCGGGGGCAACGGCGCGAACACCGCCCTGCGCGACGCCGACCTGCTCCGCCGCTGCCTGATCCCGGCCGCCGCGGGCACCCGGGGCCTGCTCGACGCGGTCGGCGACTACGAGACGCAGATGCTCGAGTACGGCGCCGAAGCGGTGCGTTTCAGCCTCGAAGCGCTCCCGGCCTACGTCGCGAAACCGCAGTCGGTCTGAGGGCCGCGCGGTCGGGCTCCGCGCACGATCGCAAGGGTCTGGTACGCCCGGACAAGGGTCCGGCGGCGTCGAGGTGTCTTGAGGCTCAGCCAAGTCAAGGACCGAGTCAGGGTTCGGACGCGTTGTCTAGACCATTGGTGGCGAATACGGTGCGCTCAGCGGGGCGGCCGGTCACCTCTGGCGGCCGACCGCCGATTCCCTGTCCAGGACGGAAGGCTCGTGGCATGCCGCGAGCCCGGTGTCCCCTTGCCATGGAAAGGAGTCCGAGTGGACACGATTCGCTCGGCGTCACACACGCGATCCGGGTGGACCGCGCGGTTGGCGGCCCTGGGTGCCGCGGCCGCGTTGGTCTGGGGCGGGTTGAGCGGTCCGGCCTCGGCGGCCACCGTCGTCGCCGCCACCGGTTCGACCGCGACTTCGGCCGGCGGTTCGACCGCGACCGGTTCCACTGCCACCGCCACCTCCGCCGCCGCGCACCAGGCTGAGGACTACGTCCGCTCCTGCGCCGCCCCGACGCACCAGGGCCAGATGGCATGTCTGGCGCTGCGCCGCACCGACGTGCCGGCCCACCGCGCCACCGCCGTGCCCGCGGCGGTCTCCGGCTACGGACCGTCGGACCTGACCAGCGCCTACAACCTGCCCTCCGGCGGCGCGGGTCAGACCGTCGGCATCGTGGACGCGCAGGACGACCCGAACGCCGAGAGCGACCTGGCGGCGTACCGGTCCAACTTCGGGCTGCCCGCCTGCACCACCGCCAACGGCTGCTTCAAGAAGGTCGACGAGAACGGCGGCACCAACTACCCGACCGCCGACACCGGCTGGGCCGGGGAGATATCCCTGGACCTGGACATGGTCTCGGCGATCTGCCCGCAGTGCCACATCGTGCTGGTCGAGGCGACCTCGGCGAACATGAGCGACCTGGGCACCGGGGTCAACCAGGCCGTGGCGCAGGGTGCGAAGTTCGTGTCCAACAGCTACGGCGGTTCCGAGGACAGCTCGGACACCTCCTCGGACTCCAGCTACTTCCACCACCCGGGGGTGGCGATCACCGCCAGCACCGGTGACTCCGCCTACGGCGCGGAGTACCCGGCGACGTCGCAGTACGTGACGGCGGTCGGCGGCACCTCGCTGACCCGGGGCGGCGGCACCCGCGGCTGGAGCGAGTCGGTCTGGGAGACCAGCTCCACGGAGGGCACCGGCTCAGGGTGCTCCGCGTACGACCCGAAGCCGTCGTGGCAGCACGACACCGGCTGCTCCACGCGCATGGAGGCCGACGTCTCCGCGGTCGCCGACCCGGCCACCGGCGTGGCGGTCTACCAGACCTACGGCGGATCGGGCTGGTCCGTCTACGGCGGCACCTCGGCGGCCTCGCCGATCATCGCCTCCGTCTGGGCGCTGGCCGGCGCGCCGAACTCCGGCGACGTGGCGGCGCAGTACCCGTACAACCACACCAGCAGCTTCAACGACGTCACCACCGGCAGCAACGGCACCTGCTCGCCGGCCTACTTCTGCACCGCGCAGGCCGGCTACGACGGCCCGACCGGCTGGGGCACGCCCAACGGCACCTCCGGCTTCAGCGCGGGCTCAAGTGCCGAAACCGTGTCGGTGACGAACCCCGGGAATCAGAGCACTGCGGTCGGCGCCTCGGCGTCGTTGCAGATCTCGGCCACCGACTCGGCCGGCAAGGCACTGACCTACACCGGTACCGGGCTCCCGGCCGGCCTGTCGATCAGCACCAGCGGCCGGATCTCCGGAACCGCGACGACCGCCGGCACGTACTCGGTGACCGTGACCGCGAGTTCCGGCACCGCCCAGGGTTCGACCACGTTCACCTGGACCGTGGCGAATTCGGGTTCTGAGACGGTCTCGGTCGCCAACCCGGGCAGCCAGTCCGGCACCGTCGGCACCGCGGCGTCGTTGCAGATCTCGGCCACCGACTCGGCCGGCAAGGCGCTGACCTACACCGCTTCGGGCCTGCCCGCGGGCTTGTCCATCAGTGGCAGCGGTCTGATCTCCGGAACCCCGACCACGGCCGGCACCTTCACGGTCACCGTCACCGCGTCCTCCGGAACGGCCACCGGCACCGCCGCCTTCACCTGGACCGTCAGCGGCGGCTCCGGCGGCTGCACCGGCCTGACCGCGTGGAGCGCGAGCACCTCGTACGTACCCGGTGACGTGGTCTCCTACAGCGGCCACAAGTACACCTCCACCTGGTACTCGACCGGGGCCACCCCGGGCGCGCCGGGATCGTGGGCGGTGTGGACGGACAACGGCGCTTGCTGAGGCCGGGCTCGCCGCGCTGAGCGGTTGTGAGCGGCGGTGAGCAGTTGTGATTGACCGGCCAGGTCAGAGATTGTCTGACCTGGCCTTTTGCTATCGATACAAACAAGAGCTCTTGCACAATAGCCATTGCACAAGAGCTCTTGTACGATACGGGCATGGCAGATGACTCCCCGCGCAAGATCTCCGACACCCGAGTGCTGGCGGCGCTGACCCACCCGCTGCGCCGGCAGATCCTGGACGTGTTGGAAGCGGACGGCCCGGCGACAGTGGGGATGCTCGCGGAGCGGACCGGTGAAGCGGTCGGCAACGTCAGTCATCACGTGCGCGTGCTCGCCGATGCCCGTCTGGTCGAGGACGTCCCCGAGCTGGCACGGGATCGGCGCGAGCGTTGGTGGCGGGCCACTTCCGCGGAGGTGCTGTGGGCGCGCGCCGACTTCGAGGGGAGTCCGGCCGATGCCGCCGTCGCCGACGCCGCGGGCTCGCTCATGCTGGAGCGGCAGCTGGCGGCCGCGCGGTCGTGGCCCGCACGTCGGGCCGGGTACTCGCCGCAGTGGCGGGAAGTGGGTTCGCTCTCGACCGAGGCGTGGCTGCGGTTGAGCCCCGAGGAGGCCCGAGAGTTCGGGGCGCAGCTGATGGCCCTGCTCGACACCTGGTCGCACCGGGCCGTGCCGGACGATTCGCAGGACCGTGATTCGGTGTTGGTCTTCGCACACGTCGTGCCGACCGCACCGTGACCGCGTCGTGACCGCGAAAGCTGTACCGCTCGGCGTTCCCGCCGTTGACGGGGCAAGCCGGTCGCGCTGGGGCCTGCTCTCCGATCGCGGCTTCCGCTTGCTGTGGAGCGGTCAGACGATCAGCAGCGCGGGCAGCAGTGTCACGGCTGTCGCGCTACCTCTCGTGGCCGTGGAAGACCTGCACGCGGGCCCGCTGGCAGTGGGCTTGTTGATGGCGGCGGTGTGGCTTCCGTGGTTGGTGCTCGGCCTGCCGGCCGGGGTGTGGGTGGGGCGGATACCCCGGCGGACACTGATGATCTCGTGCGACGCGGCGATGGCGCTGGTCTTCGTCAGTGTGCCGATAGCCGCGTGGGCGCACATGCTCACCGAGGCCTACCTTCTGGTCGTCGCAGTGGTCTCAGGTACGGGATCGGTCTTCTTCACGTCGGCGTACCAGGTCTATCTGCCGGAACTGGTCGGCGCCGGCGACCTGATCGAGGCCAACGCGAAGCTTCAAGGGAGTGCATCTGTCGCGCAGGTGGTCGGCCCCGGCGCGGGGGGCTTGGCGGCGCAGGTGTTCGGGGTTGTCTCCGGGCTCGTGGCTGACGCGGCGACGTTCGTTATATCGGCGGTCACGTTGGTCCTCATCAGGCCGCGGCGCGAAGCCGAGGCGGATCCTCACGCCACGTCTGACAGTCCTCAGGCCGGGCCGGATTCGGTCGATGCCGGCCAACGCTCGCACTCACGCTCACACTCACGCTCACACTCACTGCGCACCGAGGTCGCGGACGGCTTCCGATTCGTCGTCCGTGACCCCTACCTCAGAGCGATCACCGCCTTCGGCGCCGCCGCCAACCTCGCCCTGGCCGCGTATCAGTCGATCGTGGTCCTCTACCTCGTCCGCGACCTGCACGTCCGAGCCGGTCTGGTCGGCCCGTTGGTCGCGGTCGGGGCGCTGGGCGGGATTCTCGGCGCCTGGCTCGTCCACCCGTTGTGCCGACGTTTCGGCACCGCGCGCGGCGCGGTCGCGGTGCAGTTGGCAGCCACCCCCTTCGCCTTCCTGATCCCGCTGGCCTCACCCGGCCCGGGTGTGGCGCTGTTCGTCATCGGATCCCTGGCCTTGGTGGCCGGGACCGTCGCGGGCAACGTGGTCTTCGCCAGCTTCCGACAGCGGTACGCGCCGCCGGAGATGGTCAGCCGCATCATCACGTTCGCGATGACCATCAACCACAGCAGCATCCCCGTCGGCGGCCTGCTCGGCGGCGGCCTCAGCGCCGTGATCGGATTGCGCGCCACTTTGTGGGCGACCGCCGGCGTCCTGGTCGCGTCCTGCGCGATCCTCCTGATCGGGCCGCTCGCGCGCCGGCGCGACCTGCCCACCGCCGTGCGGTCCGCGAGCCACCGGTCCCGCGGCCACCACGTCACGACATGGGAAGCATGAGCGCCTACCCTGTTGTTATAGGTGGAGACCACCGAAAGCACATACTGACCCGCGAAGGAAGAGGAACAGCGATGGCCACCGAGAAGGCGATTCTCGCCGGAGGCTGCTTCTGGGGCATGGAGGAACTGCTCCGCCGCGAGCCTGGTGTCGTTTCCACCCGCGTCGGCTACTCCGGCGGCGACACGCCGAACGCGACCTACCGTAACCACGGCGACCACGCGGAGTCGATCGAGATCCTCTACGACCCGGAGCAGACCGACTACCGGGCGCTGCTGGAGTTCTTCTTCCAGATCCACGACCCGACGACGGCGGACCGCCAGGGCAACGACCTGGGCCGCAGCTACCGGTCGGCGATCTACTACCTGAACGACGAGCAGAAGCGCGTCGCCGTGGACACCATCGCCGACGTCGAGGCCTCCGGGCTGTGGCCGGGCAAGGTCGTCACCGAGGTCACCCCGGCCGGGGACTTCTGGGAGGCCGAGCCGGAGCACCAGGACTACCTGCAGCGCTACCCCGACGGCTACACCTGCCACTACCCGCGCGCGAACTGGAAGCTGCCGCGGCGCGCGGCCTGAGGTGCGGATTCCGGTCGGTCACAGGGACTTCGGTGTCCCTGTGACCGACCGTCGTGCACTCTGCACTGTGTCTCGCACTACGCCTCGCGCTACGCCTCGCACTAGGCCTCGCCCTACGCCCCGCACTAGGCGGCGGGGTCGAACAGCGTGAGCGGCGCTCCCTCGATGACCAGCGCCGTGAGGCCGCCATCGGTACCCGAGGTGTGGACCTCACCCTCGTCCCAGACCACGCCGTCACCGGCGTGGACCGCTGCCCGGACGCCGTCAGCTCCCGCGACCCATCCCGCTCCGGCCGTGACGAGGAACATCTGCGAACTGGGTGCCTGATGGGTGCCGATGACTCCGCCCGCCTCGACGGTCAAGCAGGTGAGGCGCACCCGCCCGTCCCCGGCGGCGATCCGCGTCGCGACCAGCCCGATGCTGTCGTAGGCCGGTATGGGCCGCTCGGCGCGGTCGAAGCGGAAGGTCCTCATGCGGCAGCCTCCAGAGTTCCTGATAGTGGCGGCCCAGCCTATGTCTCCACCCGCGGTGGTGCGGTCTTGGAACACTCAGCCCCGCCCTGCTCACCCGCCGGATCACCCAGCCCCGTCCCACTCCCAGCGGATCCCGACGCGCCCCGCCGGAACCGGCGCGACGTTCACGTGCACCGACCGGTACCCGGTCATCGTCAGCTCTCGTATGTCGTGCCCCTGATACGAGAAGCACGCCACCGGCAGCTGCTCCGGATCGAACCGGACTTGGAGTGCGTACTGTCCGGCCGGGAACCGGAAGCCGCGGTGATAGTCGTCGCACTCCGCGTCCGACTCGTCGAGCACTTCGTAGCGGATCAGGTGCGTCTGTCCGGTGCGCAGGACGAGGTCGAATAAGAGTTCGCATACCAGCACCCCGGCGTCCGCGTCCCGGCGGACCCGCCCGATCCGGCAGTTCTCCAGCGCCCGTACGCTGACCAGCGAGATGTCGGCTCCCGCGTCCGCGGTCACGATCGCGATGTAGCGGTCGACGCCGTCCTGGTGCGCCCGCAGGACCTGGAAGACCTCGCGGCGCGCGCACGACCGGTGGCCGTCGATCCACACCAGTTCGTGCTGCGCCGCGATGTGCAGCTTGTCGTCGGCGGTCGTGTCCAGCGAGGCGATCAGCCCCTCGACGGCCGGCCACGCCGGCATCAGCTGCCGGTAGCCGCGCGAGCCCTGCGGCAGACCGACCGCCGGGCCACGCGGACGGCGCGGGCCGAGCAGGACGAGCAGGGCGTCCGGGGGCAGCCCCAGGATCTCCTCCAACGCCGAGACCGCGCGCAGCGAATCGGGCCGCTCCGGACGGCGGTGGCCGTTCTGCCAGTAGCTCAGCGTCGCCACACCCACCTGGATGCCCCGGGCCGAGAGGTGACTTCGGAGCCGTTCCAGCGAAAGACCGCGCGCCGCGATCGCCACGCGCAGCGCCTCCTCGAACGGCCCGGTACGCAGGACCGCCGACAGATTCGCGGCGGCGGCCCGGGCCGCGCCGGTGTGAACATTCACAGATATCCAGGCAAGCGCCGATTTAAGAATCCTGTCAAGGCGAGAGCCTTCACGATGTCCCCGCCTCCGCCGATCGCGTTCTGGGCAGCCTCGCCACCTGCCCATACGCTCACGCCACTACCCCGCACGGACAGACTCGAAAGGAGTCCAGCGTGTCACCCACACCCGGTATCCCGCCCACCCGGCGGACCCGCCACTTCCGGGCCGCGGCGGCGCTCGCCGCCGTCCTCTCGCTCCTCACCTTCGTGGCGGTACCCGCCGCGTCGGCGTCCACCGCGAACCAGCTGAACATCTCGATGCAGCAGCAGCAGGCGTCGAACTGGTGCTGGGCCGCCTCCGGCGACACGGTCGCCGCCTTCTACGGCCACGACTACTCCCAGAACCAGTTCTGCGACATGGCGTTCGGCAACAACACCAACGAATCCTGCGCCAACGACGAGGCGTCGCTGGCCGACGACCAGACCGCGTTCTCGACGATCGGCATCTCGCCGGGGAACTACATCACCGGCTACCTGTACTACTCGGCGGTCATCCGGGAGATCGACGCCGGGCGCCCGGTGATGGCCCGCATCCAGTGGTCGTCCGGCGGCGGCCACATGGAGGTCCTCTACGGCTACGACCAGAGCCAGAACTGGGTGTACTGGGGTGACCCGTGGCCGTCGGACGACCGCTACAACTGGGGCGACTACAACTACTACGTCAGCAACAACTCGTTCGAGTGGACGCACTCGCTCGACTACATCGGCGCGTGAGGGGGAACTGGACCATGCTTCGCAGAACTTTGATGACGCTCGCGGTCGCGTCCGGCCTCGCCGGGCTGACCGTCGGGACCGCCGCGACGGCCTCGGCATCGGCCGCCGCCCCGGCATCGGCCGCCGCCGCCCCGGCGCCGACGGCACCCAGCGGCGGTGACGTCGCCGCCGCCCACTCCGCGGCGACCGCCACCCTGGACACGGTCGGCCGCTTCCTGGCCGCCGGCGGCCAGAAGCCGCAGGGCACCATGCAACAACAGGAAGCCGCCGCCGCGGCCCTGGCCCCACGCCTGGACAGCGCCACACTCCCGGTCTACTACCTCGACGCGGCCTTCGTCGCCGACCCGTCCCCGGCCGGCACCGCATCCCCGGTCGCGACCCTGGCCTTCCTCGCCACCGACGCGGTCGGCACCTCCGGCACCCACGCCTCGGTGTGGGCGGCGAAGGTCGGCAGCACCTGGAAGGTCGTGAACATAGCTCAGGGCTCTGACGAAACCTCGTACGCCGCCCAGACCCGCCCCGGCGGAACGGTGTTCGAAGAGCCGCAGATAGGCGCCTGGTACCAACTGATCAACGGAAAGGTCCTGCCCCTGGACGCCACTGCACGGCAGTCCGTCGGCCCGCAGGGTATGACCCTGGCCGACTACCACAAGCTCGTCCGCTCCCGCTACGCCGACAAACTCCCCGGCAGCGCCTACGACCACGCGGGCATCGCCGGCGGCTTCCAGCCCCGCAACCCGGCCCTCGGCAAGGCATCGGGGTCCGCTTCGGACACCACCGCGATCCTCGCCGGCACCGCCGCACTGGCGGCCGCAGGCGCGGGCGGCGCGTGGTTCGTCATGTACCGGCGGACTCGGCGCGGGGAGGTGATCGCGGCGTAGGAACTCATAGCAGCTGCGGAAGCCGGGCCGACAGGGTTGGGGATCCCTGTCGGCCCGGTTGAATGCATGCCGCCCGCGCAGTCTTTAAGAACCCTGGCACTGCCTCGCGTCCAGCCAGGGCGGCGGCAGGCACCCGCTGTTGTCTTGCATGGCGGGCATTTCCACGGCAGCGACGACGGATGCCGTGTAGAAGTCCCCGCGCGAAGCTCAACATTTCTCAGAGAACGCTCCGGACAGCCGGTGACCGCCGATGCCGCGACCTAGATCGACTCTTGACGCTTATGGCGCTGCCTGAGGGTGCCCCGGTGCTGCGACCAGTGGAGGAGCATGAATCGGCCTCCAAGAATTCATGTTTGAGCGAGGCGTCGATGGTTGCCGGAGTGCGTGGTGCCGATCATGGTTCGCTATTATGTGCGGGTGGCTCAGCCGGGGAGCTGAGGTGGCAGCCGCCGTGGTGGCAGTGCCAGGGGATGAAGGCTTCGGCGTGGTCGAAGCCTTGAGTACGTGTGATCGCTCAGTGGGCCGGTTCTGTGCCCTACGCGCCAGGGGAGGGCTGGCAACGCGCTGAGCGGTGGTGGGGAGTCTGCGCGTCGGGATGTCGTTTGCCGGCGTGTCATGTCGGGATGCCGTATCCCCGACTGCATCACATGGGTGTCGTAGCTGTCGGAGTCCTTTTTGTCGGCTGCTGTCATACCTCTTTCCAAAAACGGGCTGGCCGGTGTTCGCCGGAGAGAATGCGGGGGCGGAGTTCAGTGAGTGTTGCAATTCTCCAGCACGGACCTGATCGCAGGGCGAAGCCCTCTGGGACGTCGGCGGACCGGCCCGGCATGGTGGCGCGGCCGGACCGCAACCGGCGCATCGTGTTCTGGGCCGTCGCGGTCCTGGCGTCGATCCTGCTGTTCATCGCCCTGTATGAGCAGGCCCGCACCGTCAGTGCACACTCCGACGGAGCCGGGTTCGTGTTGCAGGCGCAGGACATCCTGCACGGCAACCTCCTGTTACACGGCTGGACCGTGTCCGACGTGACCTTCTACACCACCGAGTTACCCGAGTACATGCTGGTGGAGCTCGTCCGCGGGGTGAACGACGCGACCGTAGCGACGGCCAGCGCGCTCACCTACACCATCATCGTGATCCTCTCCGTCATCGCCGCGACCGGTGGCAGCACCGGGCGCGAGCGGTGGATCCGCGGCGGGCTGGTCGTCGCCGCGCTGATCGCCCCTGCCACGACCGCGCCGGTCGAGGGCACCTTGCTCACCTCTCCGGATCACTTCGGCACCGCGGTACCGATCCTGGCGGCGTTCATCGTGCTCGACCGGATCGGGAAGCGGCGCGCGGTGCCCTACGTCATCGGCGCGATGCTGGCGGTGTTCGGGATGGGCGACCAATTGGTCCTGCTGGTCGGTGCGATACCGCTGGCCATCGTGTGCGCGGTGCGTTGTCGGCGCCCGGGCCCGGAGCGGCGCTTCGACGCCACGCTCGCGATCTGCGCCGCCGCCGCGGTGCCGGTCAGTCTGGTGCTGGTCCGCCTCGTCCACGCTCTCGGCGGCTACACGTCGATCAACCCGCAGTTCACCCTGATCGACGTCACCGACATCACCACACATGCCACGTTGACGGCCAAGTGCATGCTCACGCTCTACAGCGCAGATCCGGCGGGGCTGCCGCCGGGGTTCAAGCTGGCCATGGTCTGCTACCACCTGGTGGCCGTCGCGATCGCCGGCTACGGCGTGGTCTTCGTGCTGCGTCGGCTGGGGCGCCACACGCGCCTGGAGGAGGCGATGGCCGTCGGCGTGGTCGTCAACCTCGCCGCGTTCATGTTCACGACCATGTCCACCGGCGATGTGTTCATGGGCCGCGAGATCGCGATGGTGCTGCCGCTGGGTACCGTGCTCGCGGCCCGGGTAGTGGGCAGCCGGCTTGCTCGGATCCGGCGGTCGCAGCTCGGCGTGGCCTGCTGCGTGGCACTGAGCGCGATGAGTCTGACCGTCCATGCCACGGAACCCTCAGTGCAGGCCGAGGGCCACGACGTGGGTTCGTGGCTCCGGGCCCACAAGCTCTCCCACGGTCTCGGCGGTTACTGGCGCGCGAGCGTGATCACCATGTCCACGGGCGGACGGGTGCAGGTGCGCGCCGTGGTCAGCGATGGCCGGAAGGTCGCGGGCGACCTGTGGGAGTCGAAGACACAGTGGTACAGCCAGCGCTCGACCACCGCGAACTTCGTCGTGATCGATCCCCGGCCCGAAATGGCCGGCTACGGCACAGAGGCTGAGGCGGTCGCCACCTTCGGCAAGCCGAAGGAACGTGTGGTGCTCGATGACGGGATCGTGTTGGTCTGGGATCACAACATCATGACCGATCTCAAGCATCTCAAGAGGTCTTAGTCTCGTTGCGTGGAGAGGCCGGTGGTGGGTGAGGCTCACAACCGCCCTGGCCCATAGCCAGTGCGCGCTCGATCCCGCGCCGCACAAAAGCGCGGGCCCGCATCGCGCGGCGGATGCGCCGCAATCGGCCGATCGGCTTGGGATCTGAATAGCGGCGGTCGTGGATGTCGTGGACCACGTCCGCCGGTGCCCCGAGCGCCAGCAGTTCCGTCAGCGCTTCACCCTTCGTGATCAGCCGTCCGTCGCGCAGCGTGACGGTGGCGCGGGCCACGACCAGCAGGCCCAGGTCCACCCAGATGTCGCGCAGCCAGAGTCGGGGTCTGCCGGTGGCCGGGAGCCAGAACTCTGCTAAGTCGCGCCGGATGAAGTCCTCCAACTGGCCGGGGGCCAGGGGTGGGAGCAGTTCCGGCGGCGTCGGACCGTGGAGGGTGAGCCCGCCGTCGAGCAGCTCTCGGCGGGTGACCGGTGTTACCGGGCGTTCCAGAAGTGTGTGATGGGCCCAGGTGACGTGGCGGGCCTCGGCATCACAGAGTTCTGTTCTGGCCAGGTATGAACAGTGCAACTCGGCCGCGGCCGGCTCCTCGTCGGCCAATCGCTGGTGTAAGGCTGTCAGCTGATTCCTGTGCGCGTCGTTCGCGGGGGATTCGATGATCGCGATGAGGTCGAGGTCGCTGCGTCCGGGCTGGAAGTCGCCCATCGCGAGGGAACCGTGGGCCCACACGGCCACAGTCGGCGCCGCCAGTCGGACCTCGGAGACGAACCGCTTGAGCACCCGGTCCGTTTCAGTCACCGCCATGTTCGGATCCTCGCACGCCGGCAAGACCTCATGGCGGTACGACGCCACGACGCCACGACGCCACGACGCCACGAAGCGCTCGGCCGGGACGTCCGGCCGAGCGCTTCGCGGCGTGTCACGCCATCGCGTCTCCAGTCGTGTCTAGTCGTGTCTCGTGTCCAGTCGTGTCCAGTCGTGTCCAGTCGTCCTACCGCAGACGCCCGGCTTCGATCGGCACCGGACCGCCAGTGGCATCCGGCCGGAACAGCACCGCCGGACCCGGCACCGCGGGCCTGCGGTCACGCCGGCGCCAGTTCCGCTCCCCGAGCAGGATCATCACCGTCGGCAGCAGCACCACGCGGATCACCGTGGCGTCCAGCAGGATCGCGACGCCCAGACCCACGCCGAGTTGCTTGAAGTCCTGCATGTCGAGCGTGCCGAAGACCGCGAACACCGCCACCATGATCGCCGCGGCGCTGGTGATGGCGCCGGCGGTGGCCCGCAGTCCGTGCGCGACCGCGTCCTTGGTGCTCAGGCCGCGGGCCCGCGCCTCGCGGATCCTGGAGACCACGAACACGTGGTAGTCCATGCTCAGGCCGAACAGGACCACGAACACGAACAGCGGGATCCAGGCCTCGAGCGTGCCGATGGCCGTGGTGCCGACCAGTCCGGCGCCCCAGCCGTGTTGGAAGACGGCGACCATCACCCCGTAGGCCGCGGCCGTGGACAGCAGGTTGAGCACGATCGCGGTGGCCGCGATGACCCAGCTGCGGAAGGCGAGGAGCATCAGCAGGAAGGTGACGGAGACCACGAACACGAACACCGGCAGCAGGCTGTGGGTCAGCTGGCGGTTGAAGTCGGTGCTCAGGGCCAGCGACCCGCCGGTCGCGGCCGTGGTGTGCGGCAGGGCGCCGAAGGTGTGCGGGACGATCGTGTGGCTGATCTTCGTGATCGCGTCGACGGCCTTGGTGTCGGCGTCCCGCCCGGCGATCGGGAACAGGACCTTGAGGACGTGCTGCGCCGGGTACGGCGTCACCTGCACCGGACCGTCACCGAGCACGCCGGCCGCGGCGGCCTGGCTCTTGAAGGCGGCCACGGCCTGGGTCACGGCCGGCGCGTTCACGTCAGGGGTCTGCACGACCACCATGCCGGGCGCGGGGCTGGCCGGGAACTCGGCGCTGATCTCGTTGTAGGTCTGGACCATCGGGTTGGTGGCCGGCAGCAGCTTGTTGACGTTCAGCGACTCGGTCTTCATACCGAGCGCCGGGATCGCCAGGACGACCAGCACCCCGACGGCCAGGGCGGCGAAGGGCTTCGGGTGGTTGAGCACCTTGGCCATGGTCGCGTTCCACAGTCGGCCGCCGTTCGCGGCGGCAGCCGGGCCGGCCGGCTGGGACTGACGGGCCAGGCGGGCCTGCCGGTCCGCCCGGTGCTGCCGGTTCTTCTTGCGGCGCCCCCAGTCGATCTTGTCCCCGAGCATGGACAGCAGCGCCGGGAGCACCGTGACCGAACCGAGCATCGCGATGGCCACCACCAGGATGGTCGCCAGGGCGAAGCCGTCGAAGATGTGCATGCCGGTCAGGAACATCCCGGCCATCGCGACCATCACCGTGATGCCGGAGACCAGCACCGAGTGCCCGGACGTGGCCGCGGCGATCCGCAGTGCCTCCTGCGGGTCGCGGCCGGCGGCGCGCTCCTGGCGTTCCCGGCGCAGGTAGAACAAGCAGTAGTCGACGCCGACGGCCAGGCCCATCAGGAGCATCACCGAGGTCGACGTCGAGGCCACCGGGATCGCGTGCGAGATGAGGTCGAGCAGCCCGAGCGCGGCGACGAACGCGGTGACCGCCAGCAGCACCGGCAGCGCGGCGGCGAGCAGCGCGCCGAAGGTGGCCAGCAGGATGCCGAAGGCCAGCGGCACCGCGGTCCACTCGGCGCGCTTGAAGTCGTTGCCCAGCGAGTCGTTCAGCCACTTCTGCCCGGAGGCGTCGCCGAACTCGTCGAAACGCATGTCAGGGTTCTGGGCCCGGGCCTTGGCGACGGCGTCGAGGATGGGCTGTGCGTGATCGGCCGCCTTGTCCGGGTCACCGATGATGTCGAAGGTGACCAGTGCGTAGTGCCCGTCCTTGGAGATCAGGCCAGCGTTGTAGGGGTTCTGTATCGACGCGGTCTGCCCGGTGCCCTGCACGCCGGAGACGACCGCGTTGACGGCCGTCCGGAACGGTGCCGCCTCGGCGCTCTGGGAGGCGCTGTGCACCAGCACCATCTCCGAAGCCGGGTCAGACAGGCCCGCGTTCTGCAGGATCTGCAGCGCCTGGGCCGAGGATCCGACGCCGTTCTGCGCGTCGGTCAGGCTGTGCTGGCCGACCGCGCCGCCGACCATCGTCGCCAGTACCACGAACAGGAGCCAGCCGAACACGGCTGTCTTCCGATGCCTTGCGCTCCAGCCGCCCAGCGCGGCGGCGACGCTGCGTTCGCGAGCCATCGTCACTCCTACCCCTCGGTATCACCGGTGTCGGTCACCGGTACGTCCTCAAAGGTAGAAAAGACCAGGTCAGCGAGACATAGGGCTAGGTGGTGTGTTGACGGTGTACGTAAGTACACCCCTAACAGGGCTGTTAGACCCAGTGCGTGCGAGCCGCCCGGCTGGGATGCGTGACGGACGGGATGTACGGCGGGATGTACGGCGGGATGTACGGCGGGATGTACGACGCGATGTACGACGCGATGTCCACCGACAGATCCGGCGGGCTGGATAGCATGCCGCCATGTCACAGACGTTGGTGCGCTGGTCACAGCTGAAGGCGGTGCCGTGGAAGAACGGCGGCGGGATCATGCGCGTTCTGGCCCGGGAGCCGGCCGCCGCCACGTCCGATGAGCTCGACTGGTCGGTGAGCATCGCCGAGATCGAAGCGGATGGGCCGTTCTCCGCGTTCCCCGGGGTCGATCGCGTCTTCATGCTGATCGGCGGGACCGAGCTGTTCCTTGACGTCGATGGGACGCCGCACCGACTCTCCAGTTCCGACACGCTCGCCTTCTCCGGCGATGCCGTCACTACCTGCCGCTTGCCCGCGGGTCCGGTTCGGGCGCTGAATCTGATGACGGGACGCGGGCGTGCGACGGGGACTTCACGCGCGGTGGAGGTGGCCGGGGCGGGGGCGCATCAGGTGACGGTGCGGGACGGCGGCGAGGTGGTGGTTCTGGTCGCGTTGACCGGCGGGCTGGTGCTCGGTGGGGGCGATGGGCTCCATGGGCTCCATGGGGGAGCGGCGATGAATGCCTTGGCTGCCTTGGACGCCTTGGACGCGGTGCTGGTAGATGCGTCCGGTAGCGTGGCCGTCACGGGGAATGGTTTGCTCGCCGAGATCAGGATCGATCGGCGCGGAGCCGCTTAAAGCTCTCGCGCGGCTATCCGTAGTGATCCGCGGTCATCACCGGCTCGGGGTTCCCGATGACGTGGCCGGGATCGTCGCGTTCCTGGTCTCGGCTGACGCGGGGTGGGTGACCGGGCAGACGGTTGATGCGACCGGTGGGGCTTTGCTCTGACGGGTTCGGGTTCGGGTTCGGGTTCGAGGCCGAGGCCGAGGGCGGGGTCGCGGTCGATGGCGGGGGCGAGTTCGAGGGCGAGGGCGTCGCAGTAGAGGTCAGTACTTGACCTCTACTGCGGCCATAGTGGGACCGCCGGCAACGGAAAGAAGGCGGTCACCATGAACAGCGGCGGAGAAGCGCGGAGAAGCACTGTGAGCGTCCTCGACAACCGCGCGCTCAACCGCGCCACGCTCGCTCGTCAGCACCTGCTGGAGCGCGGCGCGACCTCCGCGGTGGAGGCGGTGTCCCATCTGTGCGGACTTCAGGCGCAGGAGCCGCAGGAGCCGTTCGTCGGGCTGTGGTCGCGGGTGGCGGGCTTCCGATCTCAGAACCTTGATGACGCGCTGACCGGGCGCGCGGTGGTGCGTACTCACCTGATGCGCCGCACCGTCCACCTGGTCACCGCTGACGACGCGCTCGCCTGGCGCGCCCGCCACGACGCCATGTTGCGTCAGCGGGTGCTGGGGACCTACCGGAGCGAGCTGGCGGGCATCGACGTGGACGAGGTCGCCGCTGTGGGCCGCGCGGTTATGGGTGACGGGCGGCCTCGGACTATGAGCGAGCTGGTGCAAGCGGTTGAGGACCACTTGTCGGGCCCGCCGCGCCATCTATCGCAGCCCCTATCGCAATCCCGTTCGCAGCCCCGTTCGCAACCCCTATCGCGCCGGGCGCTCGGCGAGCTGCTCGTCGCGGCACTCATCCCCATGGCACAGCTGCCGCCGCGCGGTCTGTGGCACCAGCGGGCCGGCGTGCGCAACCTGCCGTTGGCCACGTGGCTGGAACGGGACGTCGCCCCGCTGCCCGCGGACGACGCCGATCCCGTCGGGCAGCAACTGCTCCGTCGCTACCTTGCCGCCTACGGTCCGGCCAGCACCTCGGACCTCCGTGCCTGGTGCGGCCTGGCCGGGCTGCCCGCGGCGGTGAAAGCGGTCCGGGACGAGCTCGTCGCGTTCCGGGACGTGAACGGTCGCGAACTGCTCGACCTGCCCGACGCGCCGCGCCCCGACCCCGATACGCCGGCCCCTGTCAGGTTCCTGCCAGCCTTCGACAACGCGATCCTCGGGTATCAGGATCGCAGTCGCATCATCGATGACGCGCATCTAGGTTTGTCCGTCGCGGGGCACCGTGTCGTTCTGGTCGATGGACGCGTCAGCGCGACCTGGATTGTGCGAGATCGCCAACTCATCATCAGTCCCCTGCGAACGCTCACCGCCTCGGAACGAGAGGTCGTCCACGCCGAGGCCCAGGACTTGATCACGTTTCTCGACGAAGGTATCGAGGGTGCGATGGTGAGCGGCGTGGCATAGCGCGCGGCGCGCCGTGGTTCAGCCCTGGTTCGCGGCCGCGCGCACCTCGTCGAGCGCCTGCCGTGCGGCGTCCCCGAACCGCTCGACCTCGGCCGCGTCGCTCCACTGCTCGTAGGCGATCGCCATGGCCAGTGCCCCCAGTTCCGCTGTCACGCGGGCGGTGAGGTCGGGTATGCCGCGTTGGACGAGCGCGTCGGCCATCGACGTGGTCAGGTCGCGGCCCTTGCGCGCTTCGCGTTCGCGCAGGTCCGGGTTGGCGGCGATCACCGCTCGCCTGCGGGTGCTGAAGCCACGGCGTTCGGGGGTGAAGACGAGCTCGCCGACGCTGTCGAAGGCGTGGGCGACGGCTTCGAGCGGGGTGGCCGTGGCCGGGGCCGTGGTGATCCCGTCGATGAGGAGCCTGGCCATCGTGTCGCCGCCGAACAGGACTTCCCGTTTGTCCTGGAAGTGCCGGAAGAAGGTGCTTTTGGTCAGGCCGGCGCGCTGTGCGATGTCGATCACAGTCGTGTTCTCGTAGCCGTGCTCCTCGAACAGCTCCAGGGCGGCGGCGGCGAGGCGGTCTGCGGCGTTCGGTTTCCACCGGGTCATGGCGACAGTCTACGGGCCTACGGGACTTGGTCCCATCACTGGTGTTACAGTGACGGGACCAAGTCCCATCACGGGGCTTTCCCATCCCCTGGAGGTCGTCATGAGCCGCGCCGTCATTTACGAGAAGTTCGGGGGCCCCGACGTTCTGGAGCTGCGCGAAGTCGCCGAGCGGCACGCCGGGCCGGGTCAGGTCCGGATCGCGGTGAAGGCCGCCGGACTGAACCCGATGGACTGGCTGATCTCCTCGACGCCACAGGTGGCGGGCATGTTCGGGGTCAGCGTGCCGGCCGGTTTCGGGTACGACTTCGCCGGGGTCGTCGACGAGGTCGGGCCCGGCGTCGAGGGCTTCGCCGTCGGCGACCGCGTCTTCGGCGGCGCGATGGCGAAGGCCGTCGCCGACTTCGCGATCGTGGACGTCCCGTCCACGTCGGTGGACGCGCTGTTCCACACGCCCCAAGGGCTCAGCGACCAGGTGGCGAGCACGGTGCCCACGCCCGGCATGACGGCGGCGGCCGCGCTGGAGGCGATCGACGTGCGCGCCGGCGAGACCGTTCTGATCGGCGGCGCGACCGGCGGGGTGGGCGTGTTCGCCGTGCAGCTCGCGAAGCTCGCCGGCGCCCGCGTGATCGGCACCGCCTCGCCGGGCACGTTCGACTTCCTGCGCGAGCTCGGCGCCGAGCCGGTGGCGTACGGACCGGGCCTCGCCGATCGGGTGCGCGAGTTGGCACCCGACGGGATCGCGGCGGCGACCGACCTGTTCGGCACCGAGACCGCCGAGGCCGCCCTCGAACTCGGCGTGCCGGCCGAGCGGATCTCCACGATCGCCGCGGGCCCGAACCCGCCCGGCGGGGTGCGCGCGACCGGCGGCGCCAACGCCGGCCCGGAGGCCTTGGGGCGGATCACCGGGGCGATCATCGAAGGTAGGATCACGGTGCCGATCGCCGCCACGTTCCCGATGGAGCAGGTGCGCACGGCCGTGGAGTTGCAGGCCGGGCGGCATGTGCACGGCAAGGTCTTGATCGTGATGTGAGCGGCGGTGAGCGCTCAGTTGCTTTAGGCAGCCTTCGGTCGGCCGCTGGGGGGCGGGGCAACCTGCCTGGGGGTCGGGCGTCATAGTGGGTGAGCGCCACGTTCGTTCTTGGGGAGGAAACACATGAACGTCAAGGCATCGGTCGCCCTTGCCGTCCTTGCGGTGTCGACTGTGGCGGGGGTCGGTGCCTGCGCGTCGTCGGGTACCGTGCGGGGCGCGGCGGCGGCGCCGCCGGCCGGGTCTGTGACGTCGACGAGTGGGTCTGTTGCCCCGACTAGCCGCACGCCGTCCGCGAGTGCGTCGGCGGGTGGGTCCGCGAGTGGGTCCGGGAGTGGGTCCGAGAGTGCGTCCGCGACCTCACCCAGCGATACGCGGTCTACTTCCGACGGCCAGCCGACGGACACCGCGTCCGGGCCGACCGATTCGGAGTCGGCTCCCGGCGATACGGGCTCCACCAGCCCGACTGCAGCGCCGCCGAGTGGCAGCGAGACGGGGAAGTGTTGGTACGGGGCCTGCTATAGCTACGTCACCGGCCGGCAGTACACCGACACAACAGGGGCGTCGGTGAACATGGTGCAGGCCGCGCCGGCGAATGTCGCGGCTGACGGTCACTCGCTCCAGGAGCTCTCATTGCAGAACTCTGATGACACCACCACCGCGAACACCATAGAGATCGGATGGACCGTCGACCCGAGTGGCAACGGCGACTATCAGCCCCACCTGTTCGTCTATCACTGGATCAACGGCCATCAGACTTGCTACAACGGCTGCGGTTTCGTCCAGGTGTCGACAACGGTGACCGCCGGCATGGCCCTGCCCCCGGGCAAGACCGGCACGTTCGGACTCCGCTTCAACCAGGGAAACTGGTGGGCCTACTACAACAACGTCGCCTTCGGCTACTTCCCCGAGTCCGCATGGAACGGCGCCTTCACCAGCGCTCAGGTCATATCGGCGTTCGGCGAGGTGTCCGCGGACAAGGAACCTAGTTGCACGCAGATGGGGAACGGCGTCTTCGGGAGCAAGAACGGGGCGTCGTCGATATCGGGGTACAAGCTCTTCGGGGCGACCGATCAGCCGGACTTTGAGGTTTCGGCGACTGACCCGAGTTCTTACAACTACGGCTCGGTGACTGGGACTTCGTTCTCTCTTGGGGGGCCTGGGGCCTGCTGAGGCTTGGTT
>NZ_JAAFYZ010000165.1 GCF_018274385.1 Catenulispora pinistramenti
CGGTTGGACGGGGCGATGGGGCCGTGGATGGCGCGGACGGCGATACCGTTCGGGCCGATGCCGCCGGGGATGCAGATGCCGATGCCCGGTACCGCGATGCCTGGTTCGCCGATGCCGGGCGCTCCGATGCCACCCGGTCCGCCGGGGCAGTTCGGACCTCCCATGCAGTTCGGACCTCCCATGCAGTACGGACCTCCGATGCAGTACGGACCGGCGCCGACCCAGCCACTGCCCACCGCACCGATGCCGAGCACGACAGCGCCGAGCACGACAGCGCCGACCGAGATGCTCGTGCCGCCGGTTACTCCAGCTTCAGCACCGGTCTCAGCCCCCGCTGACCCGGCCGCCGCACCCACCGTGCCGGACACGGCCTGGGCTCCCACTAAAGTCGAGCCCATGACCGACTTCGCCGGACGCACGCTGGCCCCCTCCGCCTTCCCGAACGACGACGGGGCCGCTGACCCGGCCCTGCTCTCGGTCCTGGAGTCGCACGGCCGCGGCGAGGCGACCGTCGAGCACGCCTACGGCTACCTGCTCAACGCGCGCGTCCTGGCCCCGATCGTCGCGGTGCTCGGCGAGGCCGAGGAGGTCCCCGACGAGCAGGGCCGCAACCTGCGCCGGGACAAGAACAGCGACATGGCGCTGGTGACGCTGGTCGCCCCGGACGGCACCCGGGCCCTGCCGCTTTTCACTTCGGTCGAGGCCCTGACCACCTGGAACCCTGAGGCCCGCCCCATGCCGGTGCCCTTCCCTCGGGCCTGCGCGGCGGCCAAGGCCGAAGGCGCCGAGATCGTGCTTGTGGACCTCGGCCGGCCCTCGTTCCTGGAAGTGGAGCCGGCGGCTGTGCGGGCGTTCGCGGCCGTGCTGGAGAAGTCCGAGGGCGCCGAGGGCACCGCCGACGGCAACCCTGCGTAGTACTACGTAGTTCGCTAGGCGCACACGCTCCGCGTACACGCCCCCGGCGCTACGCCCTGCTGTACACCGCCCCGGTGTACTTCTCGCCCGGTCCCTGCCCCGGTTCGTCCGGATAGGGCGAAGCCTCCCGGAACGCCAGCTGCAACGTCCGCAGCCCGTCCCGCAACGGGCCGGCGTGCTGCGAGCCGATCTCCGGGGCGGCCGCGGTGATCAGGCCGGCCAGCGCGGTGATCAGCTTGCGGGCCTCGTCCAGGTCCAGGTCGTCCTCGCCGTTCTCGGCCAGGCCCAGCTTCACGGCCGCCGCGCTCATCAGGTGCACCGTCACCGTCCCGATGACCTCGACCGCGGGGACGTCGGCCAGATCGCGCTGCTCGGGGGCGGGAATGCCCGCGTCTTCGGGGGTGTTGTCGGTCACTGCGGCTCCTCGCGGCGGATCTTTCGTTTTGCCGGTACAGCTTCCCATGGTGCGGGCGGTGACCCGTGGTCACGGCACCCCCTCGGAAGCTGCTAGTATCGGTTCCACGACCGATCGGGCATGTTCGCGCGTGCCTCGATCCGCAAGCGGAGATTCCATCTCCCACCTGGTTCGCCCTCGGGCGGGCGGGTCCGGTCACAAAGCCTCACGCCGAAGGGTGTGGGGGCGGCGTTCGCGCCCGCCCCGACATGTCCTCCCGGCGTCGGTCAGTCCGGTGGTGGAGCCTCGCATGCGTGTCGTGCGGGGCTTTTGCGTTTTTCTCGCGGGGGCCGCGCACCGAACAGAGCCGGGCCATGAGCCCAAAACGTAGGAGGCCCCATCAGCACTGAGCCCCGTATCAACGACCGGATCCGCGTTCCCGAAGTGCGGCTGGTCGGCCCCAACGGTGAGCAGGTCGGCATCGTGTCGATCCAGGACGCGCTCCGGCTGGCTCAGGAGCAGGACCTCGACCTGGTCGAGGTCGCGGCGACCGCGCGCCCGCCGGTCGTCAAGGTCATGGACTACGGCAAGTACAAGTACGAGTCCGCCCTGAAGGCCCGTGAGGCGCGCAAGAACCAGGCGCACACGGTCATCAAGGAGATGAAGCTCCGCCCGAAGATCGACCCGCACGACTACGAGACCAAGAAGGGTCACGTGGTGCGGTTCCTGAAGGCCGGGGACAAGGTCAAGATCACCATCATGTTCCGCGGCCGGGAGCAGTCCCGGCCCGAACTCGGTCGGCGCCTGCTGAGCAAGCTCGCCGAGGACGTGGCCGAGCTCGGCTTCGTGGAGTTCGCGCCGAAGCAGGACGGTCGCAACATGATCATGGTCCTCGGCCCGCACAAGAAGAAGACCGAGGCCATGGCCGAGGCCCGCGCGGCCAAGGAAGAGCGCAAGGCCGGCCTGGGCGGCCGTGACGCCGAGTCGGCTGAAGCGGTCGAGCAGGCCGAAACGACCGAAGCGGTCGAGCAGACCGAGGCGGCCGTCGTGGCCGCGCCGGTCGAGCAGGCCGAAGCCGTCGTCGCCGCCGCCGTTCCGGCCGGCGCCGACCAGGCCACCGAAGAGCAGTCCTGACCACGGTCAGGCCGGACCGGCTCCGGGAGCACGGCCCCCCGCACTAGGTGCGGGGCGGCCGCCCCGGGGCGAGAGCGAGAGCGGATCCGTGTGGGGAAACCCACCGGATCCGCCCCATGTGAAGGAGAGCGGCGCCATGCCGAAGCAGAAGACCCACAGCGGTTCCAAGAAGCGTTTCAAGGTGACCGGCTCGGGCAAGATCATGCGCGGCCAGGCCGGCATGCGCCACAACTTCGAGCGCAAGTCCTCGGAGTACACCCGCAGCCACACCGGCGAGGTCGAGGTCGCCAAGTCCGACGTCAAGCGCATCAAGCGGCTGCTGGGCCGCTGAGGCGCCCCGCGGCGCATCGCCCCCCGACCTAGTTACTGAGCAGGAGATAGAACAATGGCACGCGTCAAGCGGGCAGTGAACGCCCAGAAGAAGCGCCGGGTCGTCCTGGAACAGGCCAGCGGTTACCGCGGCCAGCGCTCGCGCCTGTACCGCAAGGCGAAGGAGCAGGTCACCCACTCCCTCGTCTACGCCTACCGGGACCGCAAGGACCGCAAGGGCGACTTCCGCCGGCTGTGGATCCAGCGCATCAACGCCGCGGCCCGCGCCGAGGGCCTGACCTACAACCGCTTCATCCAGGGTCTGAACCTGGCGAACGTGGAGGTCGACCGCAAGATGCTGGCCGAGCTCGCGGTCAACGACACCGAGGCGTTCCGCGCGCTGGTCGAGGCTGCCAAGAAGGCGCTGCCCTCCGACGTGAACGCGCCGAAGACGGCCGCCTGAGCCTGGCGGATCAGGACCGCCCCCGCGGCGGTCTCCCAGCCCCACTTCGCCAGTTAGGCACGTGAATGAGCGAGGCGAGTCCTGAGCTGTCCAACCCGCGCGCACCCCGCGCGGTGGCGGCCCGGCGACTCGCCTCGCGGTCGTTCCGGGCCAAGCAGGAGCTGTTCCTGGCCGAGGGGCCGCAGGCGGTCCGGGAGGCCGCCGAGCTCGACGGCGTCCTGGTCGAGCTGTTCGCCACCCGCGAGGCCGCCGACCGGTACGGCGAGATCGTCCAGGCCGCCGGCCGGCAGGGCTCGAAGATCACCATCGCCACCCCGGACGTGGTCCAGTCGCTGAGCGAGACGGTCACGCCGCAGGGCCTGATCGGGGTCTGCCGATTCCTCAACGTCCCGCTCGAGGACTTCCTCGCCGAGCGCACCCCGAAGCTGGTCGCGCTGCTGGCGCACGTCCGCGATCCGGGCAACGCCGGCACGGTGATCCGGTGCGCCGACGCCGCCGGAGCGGACCTGGTGGTCCTCACCGCCCAATCGGTGGACGTCTACAACCCCAAGGCGGTCCGGGCCTCGGCCGGCAGCCTGTTCCACGTGCCGGTGGCCCTGGACGTCAGCGCCGCCGACGCGGTCGGCGCGCTGCGCGCCGCGGGCCTGCTGATCCTGGCCGCCGACGGCACCGGCGCCGCCGACCTGGACGACGAGCTCGATTCCGGCCGGCTGGCCCAGCCCACCTGTTGGATGTTCGGCAACGAGGCCTGGGGCCTGCCCGAAGCGCTGCTCGGACTGGCCGACGAGGCGGTCCGGGTGCCGATCCACGGCCGGGCCGAGAGCCTCAACCTGGCGACGGCGTCAGCAGTGTGCTTATATTCCTCTGCCCGGGCGCAACGCTAGGCGCGTCCCCCAGAAGTCCGCTCCGAGTCCGGAGGCGGTCACCGTGGCGAATAGTTCGCCACTGTGGTCGGTGATCCGTCAGAGCGGTTCGATAGTCTGGCGGATCAACGGAAGGTGACGCGGGAAACGCATAGTGCGATGTCGGCGCGGTCAGGCGGGAGGATTCCTCAGGTGAGCGTATCGGTCGGGGCACGGGAGGCGGGGCCGGGCCTGCGCCTGTTCGCCGGTGCCCTCGACGGCCTGCTGACGCCCGACGACCTGCCGGACGGTTTCGTCGCCGCCGACGACGCCGGCCGGGTCCGGGTGTTCAACCGGGCCGCGGTCGCGCTCACCGGGATCGGCGCCGAGCAGGCCCTGGGCCGGGACTTCGCCGACGTCCTGCCGCTGCGCACCGTGGACGGCCGCGACTGGTGGCACCTCACCGATCCCTATGGGGGCTTGAGCATACGGACCGGCCACCCGGAGTCGCAGCTGTTCCTGCCCGAGGGCGACAGCCCGGACGCCGACCCCGAAGCCGGCACCGAACTGCTGGTCACCGCCCGCTATTTACGCCGCGACGGCCGCTCCACCCCGGTCACCGGCCTGGTGCTGGCACTGCGCGGCACCCAGGCCCGGCGCCGCCGGGAGCGCCGGCAGTCCGATCTGATCGCCACCGTGGCGCACGAGCTGCGCTCCCCGCTGACCAGTGTGAAGGGCTTCACCGCGACCCTGCTCGCGCGCTGGGACCGGTTCACCGACGACCAGAAGCGGATGATGCTCCAGACCGTCGACGCCGACGCCGACCGGGTGGTGCGGCTGATCGCCGAGCTGCTGGACGTGGCGCGCCTGGACTCCGGCCGACTGCAGCTGCACCGGGTCCCGGTGGACCTGCGCGAGCTGATCACCGACCAGGTGCGGGCCTGCGTGGCGCAGGGCGTGCCGCAGGAGACGTTCCGGATCCGGATCCCGCGCGGATTACCGCCGGTGTCCGCCGACCCGGACAAACTACGTCAAGTACTGGCTAATCTTTTGGAAAACGCCGTGCGGCACGGCGGCGGAACTGTCACTATTGAGGCAAGGGCCGAGGACGACCGGCCCCGTCCTGACAGTCTCCATACTGGTGTCGAAGGTGTGTCGAGCGTGGCGGTTGCGGTGAGCGATCAAGGTCCCGGGATCCCGGAGGACCAGCTCAACCGCGTCTTCACCCGGTTCTGGCGGGGTGGCCGCAGGGGCGGGACCGGCCTTGGCCTGTCCATCGTGAAGGGCCTCGTGGAGGCCCACGGCGGCCTGGTGTCCGCCGGGAACGGCGCCGAGGGCGGCGCGCGCTTCCGATTTACATTGCCCGTCGCGTAGCGCTGCCTCGACCTGCCTCGAAGTAGCTCCGGCGCGCGGGCTTCCCCCGTTCTCTCTGCCGTCCCCGGCGCGCTGTCCTGTGCTCTGCCGTGTCACCGCCCGGGCGGAATCCGTGTTCGCCTTCCGGCCCCTCTAGACTCGGCTGGGTAAACCCGCGCCGACCTCGCGGGCTATTAATCCTTGGAGATCACAACAACATGTCGGCACCTAACAAGTCGTACGACCCGGTGGAAGTCGAGGCGGTGAAGCCCGACGAGGTCGCCCGCCACCGGGCCGACGCGCTGGCCGCGATCGCCGCCGCGGCGTCGTTGGACGAACTGCACCAGGTGAAGATCGCCGTCACCGGCGACCGCGCGCCGCTGGCGCTGGCCAACCGGGAGATCGGGGCGCTGCCCCCGGCCGCCCGCGCCGAGGCCGGCAAGCGGATCGGCGAGGCCCGGGGCGCGGTGAAGACCGCGCTGGCCCAGCGGCAGAGCGAGCTGGAGACCGAGCGCGACGCCCGGGTCCTGGTCGAGGAGGCCGTGGACGTCACCCTGCCGTGGGACCGCGCCCCGCGCGGCGCCCGCCACCCGCTGACCACGATCCAGGAGCGGATCGCGGACATCTTCGTGGCCATGGGCTACCAGGTGGTGGACGGTCCCGAGGTCGAGGCCGAGTGGTACAACTTCGACGCGCTCAACTTCCCGCCGGACCACCCGGTGCGCGATCTTCAGGACACGTTCTTCGTGGCGGGCCGGGATGCGGGCCAGGGCCAGGACCCCGCGGGCACCGGCAGCGGCATGGTGCTGCGCACCCACACCTCGCCGGTCCAGGCCCGCACGCTGCTGGCCCAGGGCGCCCCGGTCTACGTCGTCTCGCCCGGCCGTACTTACCGCACCGACGAGTTGGACGCCACGCACACCCCGGTGTTCAGCCAGATCGAGGGCCTGGCCGTCGACGAGGGCCTGACCATGGCCGATCTGAAGGGCACGCTGGACCACTGGGCCACCGCGATGTTCGGCGACGGCGTGGTGACCCGGCTGCGTCCGCACTTCTTCCCGTTCACCGAGCCCTCGGCCGAGGTCGACCTGCAGTGCTTCGTGTGTAAGGGGGCCTCGGTCGGCGACCCCGACAACCCGTGCCGCACCTGCGGTTCGGAGGGCTGGATCGAGTGGGGCGGCTGCGGCATCGTCAACCCGCGCGTGCTGATCGCGTGCGGCGTGGACCCCGAGCGCTACAGCGGGTTCGCCTTCGGGATGGGTGTCGAGCGGACCCTGATGTTCCTGAACAACGTCCAGGACATGCGGGACATGATCGAGGGAGACGTGCGCTTCACGCTCCCGTTCGGGATGGAGATCTGATGCGCGTCCCCTACTCCTGGCTGCGGGACTACGTCGCCCTGCCGGACGGGACCACGGCCTTCGCGGTCGCGGACAAGCTGACCCAGACCGGCGGCGGCAAGCTGGAGACCATCGAGCGGGTCGGCGAGGGCCTGTCCGGGCCGCTGGTCGTGGGCAAGGTGGCGGCGATCGAGGAGCTGACCGGGTTCAAGAAGCCGATCCGGCACTGCCAGGTGGTCGTCACGGCCGCCGCCGACGGCCCGGGCTCGGCCGCCGACCCGCAGCTGATCGTCTGCGGCGCCCGCAACTTCGCGGTCGGCGACCACGTGGTCGTGGCGCTGCCCGGCGCGGTGCTGCCCGGCGACTTCAAGATCGCCGCGCGCAAGACCTACAGCCGCGACTCCAACGGCATGATCTGCTCGGCGCGTGAGCTCGGTCTGGGCGAGGACCACGACGGCATCATCGTGCTGCCCGCCGACTCCCCGGTCGGCGCGGACGCGATCGCCTACCTGGGGCTGGACGACGAGGTCATCGAGTTCGAGGTCACCCCGGACCGCGGCTACACCCTGTCCCTGCGCGGGATCGCGCGGGAGGCGGCGACCGCGTTCGACGTGCCGTTCCAGGACCCGGCGGGGATCCAGACGCCGGAGGCCGACGATTCCGGCTACCCGGTGCGGGTCGAGGATCCGGCGGGCTGCGACGTCTTCGTGGCGCGCACCGTGACCGGCATCGACCCGCGGGCGCTCTCGCCGCTGTGGATGCAGCGCCGGCTCCAGATGTCCGGGATGCGGCCGATCTCGCTGATCGTCGACATCGCCAACTACGTGATGCTGGAGCTGGGCCAGCCGATCCACACCTACGACCGGCAGCGCCTGAGCGGGCCGATCGTGGTCCGGCGGGCGCGGGCCGGCGAGGTGCTGGAGACGCTGGACGGCGGCGAGCGCCGGCTGGACCCGGCGGACCTGCTGATCACCGACGACTCCGGGCCGATCGGCCTGGCCGGGGTGATGGGCGGGGCCTCCACCGAGATCCACGACGGCTCCACCGAGGTCGTGGTCGAGGCGGCGCACTTCCAGGCGACGTCGATCGCCAAGACGGTGCGCCGGCACAAGCTGCCCTCCGAGGCCGCCAAGCGTTTCGAGCGCGACGCGGACCCCGGCGCGGCCGCCGCGGCCGCGCAGCGCGTGGTGGACCTGCTGGTCGAGCTGGCCGGCGGCACCGCCGAGCCGGGCGTGACCGTGATCGGCGCGGTGACCCGGCCGGCGGCGCTGACGATCCCGTGGACCTACCCCGGGCGCGTCGCGGGCGTCGACTACACCCGCGAGGAGGTCGAGCGCCGGCTGCACCAGGTCGGCTGCGACTTGGAGGCCGCCGGTGACGACGACCTGGTCGTCACCCCGCCGAGCTGGCGTGCGGACCTGCGGGACCCGAACGACCTGGCCGAGGAGGTGATCCGGCTGGAGGGCTTCGACCGGCTGCCCTCGACGCTGCCCAAGGCCACCGCCGGCACCGGCTACACGCACGCTCAGCGGATCCGCCGCCGGGTCGGCACCGCGCTGGCCTCGGCCGGCTACGTCGAGGTGCTCGCCTACCCGTTCCTGGGCCAGGCCGATCTGGACGCGCTCGGGCTGCCCGAGAACGACCCGCGCCGCATCACCGTGCCGCTGGCCAACCCGATCTCCGAGGAGCAGCCGTCGATGCGCACGACGCTGCTGCCCGGGCTGCTGGCGGCGCTGCGGCGCAACGTCGGCCGGGGCACCGCGGACCTGGCGCTGTTCGAGCAGGGGCTGGTGTTCCATCCCCGCAAGGACGCCGCCCCGGTGGCGCCGCGCCTGACGGTCGAGCGCCGCCCGACCGACGAGGAGCTGGCCTCGCTGGACGCCGCGCTGCCGCGGCAGCCGCGCCGCGTCGCGGTGGTGCTGTCCGGCCTGCGCGAGCCGGCCGGCTGGTGGGGTCCCGGGCGTCCGGCCGGCTGGCAGGACGCGATCCAGGCCGCGCGGATCATCGCCGACGCGTGCCGGGTGGAGCTGGAGATCAGCCAGGACCAGCACGAGCCCTGGCACCCCGGCCGCTGCGCGCGGCTGGCGGTCAACGGCCGCCTGGTCGGCCACGCCGGCGAGCTGCACCCGCGGGTCGTGGCCGAGCTGGGGCTGCCGCCCCGCACCGCCGCGATGGAGCTGGAGCTGGACCGGATGATCCCGGCCGAGGAGGTCCTGACCCAGGCGCCCGGCATCTCCTCGATGCCGGTCGCCACCCAGGACGTCGCGCTGGTCGTCGACGCGGCGGTGCCGGAGCACGACGTCGAGGCGGCGCTGCGCGAGGGTGCCGGGGCGCTGCTGGAGTCGGTCCGGCTGTTCGACGTCTACACCGGCGAGCGCATCGGCGAGGGCCGCAAGTCCCTGGCCTTCGCGCTGCGCTTCCGCGCCCCGGACCGGACGCTGACCGCCGAGGAGGCCAGCCAGGCCCGGGACAGCGCGGTGGAGCTGGCCGCTTCGCGGACCGGCGCGGTGCTGCGGTCGTAGCGGGCTGAGGTTTTTCCAGGCCCCCTCCACTGACAAGAGGTGTCAGTGGAGGGGGTTCATCGTTGGGCCATGACCACGTACGAGAACCTGATCGACGACGGCCGCCACGACTTCGACTTCCTGGCCGGCACCTGGCACGTCCGGCACCGCAAGCTGGCCGACATGGCCGACCCGGCGTGCGACGAGTGGGTGGAGTTCGAGGGCGGCAGCTGGCTGCGCCAGACCCTCGGCGGCCTGGGCAACGTCGACAACCAGACGCTCGCCATGCCGGACGGCCTCCAGGAGGGCATGTCGCTCCGCTTGTTCGACCCCGAGACCCGTCTCTGGCACATCTGGTGGGCCTCCACCGGCCGCCCCGGCCACCTCGAACCACCGGTCTCAGGCCGCTGGGACGGCACCCACGGCGAGTTCCGCGGCCCGGACAGTGTCGGCGGGCGGCCGATCGAGGTGCGCTTCACCTGGGACGTGTTCGACGCCGACACCGCGCGGTGGGAGCAGGCCTTCTCCTTCGATGAGGGGGAGAGCTGGGTGCACAACTGGCGGATGTCTTTCACGCGGGTCTCGCGCGCGGTGGAGCCCTCGGCCGAGGTTCGCAGTGCCCGTCGAGCTCAGTGAGCTCAGTGAGCTCCCGGCCTCAGGGGGTGATCCAGAACTGTTGCAGCCCGGACTCCCCGGGGGCCGCCGGCTCCGCCGGCCCCTCGCGGTCCAGGCGGTAGCCCAGGCGTCGGGGCACCGCCGCGCTGCGCAGGTTGGCGGCGTCGCAGTGGATCTCGACCCGGTCGATGCCCGGCAGGGCCAGGGCGATGTCGGTGACGCGGGCGGCGGCGCGGGTCATCACGCCGCGGCCGGTGGCGCCGGTGCGGAGCCAGTAGCCGATCTCCAGGCTGCCGGGGCCGATCCGGTCCATCAGGCCGATGGTGCCGATCAGGTTGTCGCCGGCGTCCACGATCAGCCAGTTGAACGCCGCCTGCCCGGCCCAGTCCGTCATGGAGCGCTCGATGAACCCCCGCTGCTCCCCGATCTCCACCGGCTCCTTGCACCAGGGCATCCACGCGTGCAGTTCGGCGAAGGTGGCGACGATCGCGTCGTGCAGCGCCTGGGCGTCGTCCAGGGTGGGGCGGCGCAGGTGGAAACCGTCCAGATCGATGGTCTCCGGCGGGCGGACGTCTGCGGGCAGGGCCTTCGGCCGTTCAGCGGGTTCGGTCATACGTCGTGATCATTGTGGTGCCACCGGTCCTCCGCAAGGGCTTTCCAGGTGCCGTCTTGCGTCCCGCACTCACGGCGCAAGCCAAACGCAAGCGCCGCCGCCGAGAATTGGTGTCAACCAGGGAACACCGGAAGGGCCCTGGTGGGGACGGGTTCCCCCGGACTGGATCGGGGGCCGAGGGGACCAAGGGGGGCATGAGCACGCGGTCTGCCCGTCGTGGGGCGGTGGGCAGACCGCGGTTGGTGCGTGATCGCCGGATCGGCCGGTCGGAGGGGGCCGGCCGACCTGGCGCTGTCGCTCAGCCCTGAGGCGGATCGTCGAGCCCGGCGATGGCCTGCGCGAGATCGGCGGCGTAGCCGTGCCGCCCGAGCGCGACGAAGATCTCGCGGGCCTCGGACCACGCACACCGGGCGCGCTCGGTCTGGCCCAGCGCCGTCCGCGCCTGGCCCAGCGCCCACAAGGCGTAGCCCTCACCGTCCCGGTTGCCGATCGACCGGTGCAGCTCCAACGCCTTGTCGATGCACCCGACGCCTTCCTCGGCGCGCCCGTTCGTGGCGTGCAGCTTCCCGAGGTTGCCCCAGGCGATGGCCAGCCGCGGGGCGTCGCCGACGGCCTCGGCGGCGGCGAGCAGGCGCGGGTAGATGCGCAAGGCGTCGTCGGGGCGGCCGCAGTCCCGCAGTGCCTCGGTCAGCGCCAGCATCACCGAGACCTGCAAGCTGGGCAGCAGCGGCGTGGCCGGCAGCGCGTCGAGCTCGGCCAGCGACGCCGTCAGCCGCGACGCGGCCTCGGCGGGCCGTCCGCTCTGCGCGACCGTGATCGCCGCGTTGATCCGCGCCTGCGCCACCCGCTCGGCCAGCCCGGCCGACTCGTAGTGCGGGACGGCGTCGGCGAACGTCGCGATCGCCTCGTCGAACCGCCCGAGCGCGCCGTGGACGATCGCGAGGTTGTTCAGCTGCATCCCGGCCAGCTCCGGCTCGCCGAGCGCGATCGCCGCCGCGACCCCGGCCCGCAGCGGTTCTTCGAGCTCTTCGACGCGGCCCCGGATGCGGAAGCTGTGCAGCAGCACGAGGGGGAGTGCGGCGGCCGTGGCGTGGTCGCCCTGCGCGGCGGCAGCCGAAGCAGCCTCCAGCAGCCCGGCCGACTCCCGATCGAACCAGTCCCCGGCCTCCGGCAGCCCGGCGAACAGCTTGGGGCCGCCGTCCGGAATCCACGCCTCCCACGCGAGCTTCGGCCGGTTCGGATTGAACAGGTGGTCGGCGGACGCCGCCGAAGCCAGGCACCACGAGGTCCAGCGGCCGACGGCCGCGGCGCGCGCCTCGCCGCTGTCGATCGCCGAGGCGTGCTCCCGGGCCAGCTCCTGGATCAGCGGATGGAACGCGAACCGGTCCGGCGCCGCGGTCTCCAGCAGCGAGACCTCGACCAGGTGCTCGACCGCGGAGTCGGCATCGAACTCATCGACGCCCAGCACCGCCGCGGCGGCCGGCAGGCTGAAGCGCTCGCCGCCGATCAGGCTCAGCAGGCGGAACGCGCGGGCCAGATCGACGTCCCGGCCCGCGGCGCCGTAGCTGAGCGCGTGGTAGCTCTCTTCGAGCGGGCCTCGGAGGGCGCTGCGCTCGGGGTCCGGGGCGGGATTCGTGCCGGGGCTCGTGCCGGGGTTCGTGCCGGGTCCAGAATCGGAACCGGTCACTGTGCCGCTGGCATCGAGGGAATCGATGCCTTCCAAGCGTTGACCGACCGCTTCCAATCGCGCGACCAGCGAAGCGATGCTCCGCGTCCGCCGCTGCGTCAGCCGCGCCCCGCAGATCCGCAGCGCGATCGGCAGCCCGCCGCACGCCTCGGCCAGCCGCCCCAGCGCGTCCGGCTCGGCCCTGGCCCGCTCGGCGCCCACGAATCGCGCCAGCATCGCAGCGGCCTGATCCGCGGGCAGCCGCCCCAACTCCACCGGAACCTGCCCCGCCACCCCGGGCAGGCGCCGCCGACTGGTCACGATCACCGCGCTCGGCGCGCCGGCCGGGATCAGGCGCCGGATCTGCGCCGGATCGGTCGCGTCATCGAGGACCAGCAGCACCCTGCGATCAGCCAGCGTGGTCCGCAGCAGCGCGGTCCGCTTGTCCGGATCGCCGGGGAACTCCGTGACCCCCAACGCCCGCAGTGCCTCCGCGACCAGTTCACCGGGCCGCCGGGGCGCGCGCAGCCCGCCCAGCCGCAGAAACACCTGCCCGTCCGGGAACTCCGCGCGCAACCGCTGGCCGATCCGCACCGCGAACGAGGTCTTGCCCACCCCGCCCGGACCGCTGACCACCACGACCGCCGCCGGATCGCCGGGCTCGGGAGCCGTCAGGACCTCGGCGACGCAGGCAAGCTGCTCGTCGCGTCCGGTGAAGTGGGGAATGTCCGCGGGCAGCAGGCGCGGCGCGGCCGGCCGGTCGTCGTCCTCGCGCAGGATCTCGTGGAACGCCGCCTTCAGCAGTTCGCCGGGCTCGATCCCGGCCTCCTCGACCAGCACCCGGCGCACGCGCTGGTACTCGGCGAGTGCTTCGGCCCGCCTGCCGTCGGCGGCCAGCGCGCCGAGCAACAGAGCCGCGGGCCGTTCCCGGAACGGGTTCTCGGCGACCAGGACCCGCAGCCGGGGGATGACCGCGGCCGTGCGGCCCAGCCGCACCTCGATCTCGTACAGCTCCTCGCGGGCCAGCAGTTCCTGCTCGTCCCAGTAGCGCACGGCGTCGTCGCGCCACGGCCCGCTGGGCACGTCGGCCAACGGCGCGCCGCGCCACAGCGCCAGCGCCTCGGCATACTCGGCGGCCGCGCCGTCCAGATCGCCGCGTGCCGCCGCCGCCTTGGCCCGGTCGCGCAGGCCGCGGAACACGTCGAGGTCCAGCTCCGCGTCGTGCAGGTCGACCGTGTAGCCGGAGCTGTGGGTCCGGATCCGGTCGCCGAGCGGTCCCAGCGCGGTCCGCAGCCTGCTGAGATAGCTGTGCAGCGTGCCCGCCGCGCCGGCCGGCGGCTCCAGGTTCCAGACCTGGTCGGCGAGCTCCGCGGCGGCGACCGCGCGCGGGGTGGTGAGCAGCAGCGCGGCCAGCACGGCCCGCTGCCGCGCGGCAGCGATCGGGCGCGGTCCGGTCGGGTCCTCGACCAGCAGGGGACCCAGGACGCCGAACCGTATGCCTGACATGGCACTGGACAGTATTGGACTGGACAACTCCCGGGCAATATCGGGAATCACAGAGATTTCGTGAGTATGCCGCAGCGCTAGTGAATCACGTCTGGCCGTCCCCTGATCGGCGCACTTCCGCCGAGGCCTGACGTTGCCGTGCACCCACGCTGAAGACGACGCGGCGGTGTCCGGTTGCCGAGACGCGCGTTGCATACAGTTTCGGTATTCCGTATTCTCATGCACATGACATTCACGGCGGCGGTGGCCGGGGCGACCGGCTACGCGGGTGGTGAGCTGCTCCGGCTGCTCCTGGGACACCCGGACTTCCAGATCGGGGCACTCACCGCGGGGGCCAGCGCGGGCTCGCGCCTGGGCGAGCACCAGCCGCACCTGGCGCCGCTGGCCGACCGGGTGATCGCCGACACCACGCCCGAGATGTTGGCCGGGCACGACGTCGTCTTCCTCGCCCTGCCGCACGGGCAGTCCGCGGCCATCGCCGAGGCACTGGGCCCGGACACCCTGATCGTCGACTGCGGCGCCGACTACCGGCTCGCCGACCCGCAGGCCTGGGAACGCTTCTACGGCTCCGCGCACGCCGGCACCTGGCCCTACGGCCTGCCCGAGCTGCCGGGGGCGCGCGCCGGGCTGGCCGGCACCAAGCGGGTCGCCGTGCCCGGCTGCTTCCCGACCGTCTCCTCGCTGGCCCTGGTGCCGGCGGTCGCCGCCGGTCTGGTCGAGCCGGACGTGGTCGTGGTCGCGGCCACCGGGACCTCCGGCGCCGGCAAGTCCCTGAAGCCGAACCTGCTCGGCTCGGAGATCATGGGCAACGTCGCCGCCTACAACGTCGCCGGGGCGCACCGGCACACGCCGGAGATCGCGCAGAACCTCGGCGCGGTCGCGGGCGGTCCGGTGACCGTGTCGTTCACCCCGGTGCTCGTCCCGATGCCGCGCGGGATCCTCGCGACCTGCACCGCGAAGTTGGAGCCTGGCGTCGGCGCGGAGCAGCTGCGGGACATCTACCTGAAGGCCTACGGCGACGAGCCCTTCGTCACCGTGCTGCCCGAAGGCCAGCTGCCGGCCACGGCCGCGGTCCTCGGCTCGAACACCGTGCAGCTCCAGGTCGCCGCCGACGAGGCCGCCGGCCGGGCCGTCGTGATCGGGGCGATCGACAACCTCACCAAGGGCACGGCCGGCGGCGCCGTGCAGTGCGCCAACCTCGCGCTCGGCCTGCCGGAGACGGCCGGTCTGAGCACCGTCGGGATCGCGCCGTGACCCTTATCAACGCGGATATCAACGCGGACGCCATTGGAGTCGAACTATGAGTGTCACCTCCGCGAAGGGCTTCCGGGCCGCGGGGATCGCCGCCGGGATCAAGGCTTCGGGAAACGCCGACCTGGCCCTGGTCGTCAACGACGGCCCGCACACGGCCGCCGCCGGGGTCTTCACCTCCAACCGGGTCAAGGCCGCGCCGGTCGTGTGGTCCGAGCAGGTCCTCAAGGGCGGCGCGGTGAAGGCCGTGGTCCTGAACTCCGGCGGCGCGAACGCCTGCACCGGCCCGGCCGGTTTCCAGGACACGCACAAGACCGCCGAGCAGACCGCCGAGCTGCTGGACGCCTCGGCCGCCGAGATCGCCGTGTGCTCCACCGGCCTGATCGGCGTCCGGCTGCCGATGGACGCGCTGCTGTCCGGCCTCAAGACCGCCGCCGACGCGCTCGCCGCCGACGGCGGATTGGCCGCCGCGACCGCCATCATGACCACCGACACCGTCGCCAAGACCGCGCAGGCCCAGGGCACCGGCTACGTCGTCGGCGGCATGGCCAAGGGCGCCGGGATGCTGGCCCCGGGGCTGGCCACGATGCTCGTCGTGATCACCACCGACGCCGTGGCCGACGCCGCCGTGCTCGACACCGCGCTGCGGGACGCCACCAGGGTCACCTTCGACCGCGTCGACTCCGACGGCTGCATGTCCACCAACGACACCGTCCTGCTGCTCGCCTCCGGAGCCTCCGAGACCGTGCCGGACCGCGCGGAGTTCCAGGCCGCCGTCACCTCGGTGTGCGCGGACCTGGCCCGGCAGCTCGTCGGCGATGCCGAGGGCGCCACCAAGGACATCGCGGTCGAGGTGGTCCGGGCCGCCGCCGAGGACCAGGCCGTCCAGGTCGCCCGGGCCGTGACCCGCAGCAACCTGTTCAAGTGCGCCATGTACGGCAACGACCCCAACTGGGGCCGGGTCCTGTCCGCCGTCGGGACCACCGACGCCGAGTTCGAGCCCGACCGGCTCTCCGTGGCCATCAACGGCGTCTGGGTCTGCCGCGACGGCGGCGTCGGCGACGACCGCGGCCTCGTCGACCTCACCGGCCGCGAGGTCAAGGTCACCGTCGACCTGGCGGCCGGCGACGCCTCGGCGACCGTCTGGACCAACGACCTGACCCCCGGCTACGTCCACGAGAACTCGGCGTACTCCTCATGAGCACCGTCGAGTCGATCGCCTCCGGCGCCGCCCGCCGGGACGACGCCCTGGCCAAGGCCGGCATCCTCACCGAGGCCCTGCCGTGGCTGTCGGCCCTGCAGGGCAGGACCGTCGTGGTGAAGTTCGGCGGCAACGCCATGATCGACAAAGAGCTGGAAGCCGCGTTCGCCAAGGACATCGTCTTCCTGCGCCTCGCCGGCCTGCGGCCGGTCGTCGTGCACGGCGGCGGCCCGCAGATCAACGCCCAGCTGGACAAGCTCGGCATCGAGCACCGCTTCGCCGGCGGCCTGCGGGTCACCACCGACGAGGCCATGGACGTGGTCCGCATGGTGCTCACCGGCCAGGTGCAGCGCGACATCGTCGGCGTCATCAACGCCCACGGCCCGTTCGCGGTCGGCATGTCCGGCGAGGACGCGGACACGCTCAAGGCGGTCAAGCGGCACGCGGTCGTCGACGGACAGCAGGTCGATCTCGGACGGGTCGGCGACATCGAGGCCGTCAACCCCGGCGCCATCAACGCCCTGCTGGACGACGGCCGCATCCCGGTCGTGTCCTCCGTCGCCCGCGCCGCCGACGGCCCCGGGGTCTACAACGTCAACGCCGACACCGCCGCGGCGGCGCTCGCCGTCGGGCTGGGCGCCGAGAAGCTGGTGGTCCTCACCGACGTCGAGGGTCTGTTCGCGGACTGGCCGGCCTCCGAGGAGGTGATCAGCCTGCTGTCCGCCGACGAGCTGGCCGAACTGCTGCCGACGCTGTCCTCCGGGATGGTGCCGAAGATGGAGGCGTGCCTGCGGGCCGTGCGCGGGGGAGTGCCGCGCGCGCACGTGCTGGACGGCCGGGTGCCGCACGCGCTGTTGCTGGAGGTCTTCACCGACGAGGGGATCGGAACGATGGTGGTGCCGGAATGAACGCCGTGGTCAAGAACACCGTGGCCAAGAACATCGCGGCCAACCCTGATCAGGGCCTCGCCTCGCAGCTCGGCGAAGACGCCCTGCCGGTCATCGAGCCCGGATACGGCGAAGCCTGGACCGAGCGCTACACCGGGGCGCTGATGAACACCTTCGGCACTCCGCAGAAGGTGCTGGTGCGTGGCGAAGGCGTCTACGTCTGGGACGCCGACGGCCGCCGCTACCTGGACCTGCTGGCCGGGATCGCGGTCAACGCGCTCGGTCACGCGCACCCGCTGATCGTGCAGGCCGTCACCACCCAGCTCACCACCCTGGGCCACATCTCCAACTTCTTCGCCTCCGCGCCGCAGATCGTGCTGGCCGAACGGCTGGTGGACCTGCTCGGGCACACCAACGGCACCGACGCCCGGGTGTTCTTCTGCAACTCCGGCGCCGAGGCCAACGAGGCCGCGTTCAAGGCCGCCCGGCGCACCGGCCGCACCAAGATGGTGTCCACCGAGGGCTCCTTCCACGGCCGGACCATGGGCGCCCTGGCGCTCACCGGCAAGGCCGCGATCCGGGAGCCGTTCGAACCGCTGCCCGGGGACGTGACCTTCGTGCCCTACGGCGACATCGCCGCCCTCGAAGCCGCGATCGACGACCGGACCGCCGCGTTCATCGTCGAGCCGATCCAGGGCGAGAAGGGCGTCATCCCGGCCGGCCCCGGCTACCTGAAGGCGGCCCGGGAGATCACCGCCAAGCACGGCGCGCTGCTGATCCTGGACGAGGTGCAGACCGGCATCGGCCGCACCGGCAAGTGGTTCGGGCACAGCGGCACCGGTGTGGTGCCGGACCTGGTCACGCTCGCCAAGGGGCTCGGCGGCGGGATGCCGATCGGCGCCTGCGTCGGCCTCGGCGCGGCCGCGACCCTGCTCGGCCCCGGCCAGCACGGCTCCACCTACGCCGGCAACCCGGTCGCCTGCGCCGCCGGCCTGGCCGTGCTGCACGCCATCGAGCGCGACGACATCCTGGCCAACGTCCGGGCCGTCGGCGCGCACCTGACCTCCGGTGTCAACGCCCTGCACCACCCGGCGGTCGCCGGGGTGCGAGGCGAAGGCCTGCTGCTGGCGATCATGCTGACCGCCCCGCACGCCGCCGAGGTCGCCCGGGCGGCCCTGGACGCCGGCTTCATCGTCAACGCCCCGGCCCCCGACGCCATCCGGCTCGCCCCGCCGCTGATCCTCACCACCGCCCAGGCCGACGAATTCCTCGCCGCCCTGCCCGCCCTGCTCGACGCCGCCCTCGAGGGCGCCGCCACCCCGAAGGACGCCTGAGACCATGGTCCGCCACTTCCTCCGCGACGACGACCTGAGCCCCGCCGAGCAGAAGCGGGTGCTGGACCTGGCCATCGCGTTCAAGAAGGCCCCGCTGGACCACCAGGTGCTGGCCGGGCCGCGCGCCGTGGCCGTCATCTTCGACAAGCCCTCCACCCGCACCCGGGTCTCGTTCAGCGTCGGCGTCGCCCAGCTCGGCGGCTACCCGATGGTCATCGACTCCGGCACCAGCCAGCTCGGCCGCGGCGAGGAGATCGGCGACACGGCACGGGTGCTGGAACGACAGGTCGCGGCGATCGTCTGGCGGACCTTCAGCCAGAGTCGGATCGAGGAGCTGGCCGCGGTGTCCTCGGTCCCGGTGGTCAACGCCCTGACCGACGACTTCCACCCCTGCCAGATCCTCGCGGACCTGCAGACCGTGCGCGAGCACAAGGGCCGCCTGGCCGGGCTCACCATGACCTACCTCGGCGACGCCGCCAACAACATGGCCAACTCCTACCTGCTCGGCTGCGCCACCGCCGGCATGCACGTGCGGATCAGCGGCCCGGCCGAGTACCTGCCGCGCCCTGACATCGTCGCCGACGCCGAGCGCATCGCCGGGTCCACCGGCGGCTCGGTCGTCGTCACCACCGACCCCGCCGAGGCGGCCGCCGGAGCCGATGTCCTGGTCACCGACACCTGGGTCTCCATGGGACAGGAGGACGAGAAGGCGGCGCGCGCCGAGATCTTCAAGCCCTACGCCCTGGACGAGGCCGCGCTGGCGCTCGGCGCCCCGGACGCGATTATCCTGCACTGCCTCCCGGCGTATCGGGGCTATGAGATAGCGGCCTCGGTGATCGACGGCCCGCAGAGCGTGGTGTGGGACGAGGCTGAGAACAGACTCCACGCGCAGAAGGCCCTACTCGCTTTCCTGTTGGAGTCCTCCTCATGAGCGAAGCCACCGTCCCGCAGACCCGTACCGCCCGGCACCAGCGGATCGCGCTGCTGCTGGAGCGGCACTCCGTCCGCTCCCAGGCCGAGTTGGGCCGGCTCTTAGGCGAGGACGGCCTGTCGGTCACCCAGGCGACGCTGTCCAGGGACCTGGACGAACTCGGCGCGGTCCGGGTGCGCGACGGCGCCGGGAACCTGGTCTACGCGATCCCGGCCGAAGGCGGCGACCGGACTCCGGTGGCGGCCCAGCCCGAGCCGGTGTTCGAGCAGCGGCTGCACCGGCTGCTCGGCGAGCTGCTGGTCAGCGCGGAGGCCTCGGCGAACCTGGTGGTGGTCCGCACCCCGCCGGGCGCGGCGCAGTTCCTGGCCAGTGCCTTCGACAAGTCGCCGATGACCGAGATCCTGGGCAGCATCGCCGGCGACGACACGGTGCTGCTGATCAGCCGCGATCCGGACGGCGGGGCGGCGTTGGCGGCGAAGCTGCTGGCGTCGGCCGAGCACTGATTCCCGGTCCCGGCCCCGGCCTCGGCACCGCCCTCCCGGCGCCGGCTTCGGTGTCGGTTTTCGGCACCGAGACCGGACTTTGTAGAGACCTGATTTCGTAGAGACTTTCGTAGAGACCTGAATGGAAACGGCGAGGAACATGAGCAACCCGGCACCGAAGTCGCAGCTTTGGGGCTCGCGCTTCTCCGGCGGACCGTCCGAGGCACTGGCCGCGCTGTCCGCGTCCGTGCACTTCGACTGGCGGCTCGCGCAGTACGACCTGGCCGGCTCGCGCGCCCACGCCCGGGTGCTGAACCGCGCCGGGCTGCTGAGCGAGGCCGACCTGACCGCGATGCTGGCCGGCCTGGACGCGCTGGAGGCCGACGTGGTCTCCGGGGCGTTCCTGCCCACGGTCGCCGACGAGGACTGCCACACGGCGTTGGAGCGCGGCCTGATCGAGAAGCTCGGCACCGAGCTCGGCGGCCGGCTGCGGGCCGGCCGCAGCCGCAACGACCAGATCGCCACGCTCGGCCGGATGTTCCTGCGAGACCACGCGCGGCGGATCGCCTCTCTGGTCGCCGATCTGGAGCAGGCGCTGATCGACCAGGCCACGGCACACATGGACGTCGCGATGCCCGGCCGCACGCACTTGCAGCACGCGCAGCCGGTGCTGTTCGCGCACCACGTCCTGGCCCACGCCCAGGCGCTGGCCCGGGACGCCGAGCGGCTGCGGGACTGGGACAAGCGGGCCGACGTCTCGGCGTACGGCTCCGGCGCGCTGGCCGGCTCGACCCTCGGCCTGGACCCGGAGGCGGTCGCCGCCGACCTCGGCTTCTCGGCCAGCGCCGCCAACTCCATCGACGGCACCGCCTCGCGCGACGTGTTCGCCGAGTTCGCGTTCGTCACGGCGATGATCGGGATCGACGTCTCCCGGATCGCCGAGGAGATCATCTTGTGGACCACGAAGGAGTTCTCCTTCGTGACCCTGGACGACGCCTTCGCCACCGGCTCCTCGATCATGCCGCAGAAGAAGAACCCGGACATCGCCGAGCTGGCGCGCGGCAAGTCCGGCCGGCTGATCGGCAACCTGACCGGCCTGCTGGCCACGCTCAAGGCGCTGCCGCTGGCCTACAACCGGGACCTGCAGGAGGACAAGGAGCCGGTGTTCGACTCGGTCGACACGCTGGAGGTGCTCCTGCCGGCCTTCACCGGGATGATCGCCACGATGACCGTGCACGGCGACCGGATGGCGGCGCTGGCGCCGGAGGGCTTCTCGCTGGCCACCGACGTCGCCGAGTGGCTGGTGCGCCAGGGCGTCCCGTTCCGGGTCGCCCACGAGGTGGCGGGCAGCTCGGTGCGGTACTGCGAGCAGCGCGGGATCACGCTGGAGGAGCTGACGGACGCGCAGCTGGCGGAGATCTCGCCGCTGCTGACGCCGGAGGTGAAGACCGTGCTGAGCGTCGAGGGCTCGCTGGCGTCCCGGGACGGCCGGGGCGGGACGGCGCCGAAGCGGGTCGCCGAGCAGTTGGAGGGGCTGGTCGCGGACGTCGCCGGGCAGCGGGAGTGGCTCACTCGCTGACGAGTTCAGGCCGAATGCGTCGCCGATCGTGGTCAGTCGGCGACGCATTCGGCATGCTGTGAGGCATCTTTCTCACTACTCGGTAGGGGGTGCTGGCTTGCTGACCAATGGGGACTGGGACGACGTGCCGCGTGAGGCATGGTCGGAGGTGGTGCCGCGGCTGTGGATGGGCGGCCACGAGTACGTCGCGGGCGACGGGACCTCGAGGCGGGCGGTCGTGGCCGACGAGTTCGACGTGGTCTACAGCCTGACCTCGCATGAGGGCTATGGACCGGACCCGGGGGTGGCGCACCACGTGCTGAGGGTGTCGGACAACGCGCTCACCGCGGAGGAGATCCGCGCCGTCGAGGAGTTCGCGGCGTCGGCGGCTTCGGACTATGCCGCCGGGCGGCAGGTGCTCGTGCGGTGCTGGGCCGGGATGAATCGCTCCGGGCTGGTGGTCGCCGAGGTGCTCATACAGAGCGGGTACACGGCCGCCGACGCTATAGCGATGGTCCGGAAGCAGCGGTCGCCGGCAGCGCTCAACAACGAGTCGTTCGTGGGGTATCTGGAGACGGGGCTCGGGCTCGCGGCTGAACTTGTGGGGCTGGGGAGCGGCAACTGACAGGTCCGGTTTCCGCTATAGCGGGTGGGTGCTCCGTGATTGACTCTCCGCATGCCAGTCGTGCCGCGCTCGTTCTTCTCCCGCCCTTCTCAGGACGTCGCACCGGATCTGCTCGGGTGTCTGCTCGCTCGCGACAGCGCGGAGGGCCGCCGCGTCATGCGTATTACCGAGGTCGAGGCGTACGCCGGTCCACTGGATCCCGCTTCTCACGGCTACAAGGGGAAGACTCCCCGGAACGCAGTAATGTTCGGCCCTCCGGGGTTCTTGTACGTCTACTTCACCTATGGCATGCACTTCTGCATCAACTTCGTCTGTAGTCCGGAGGACGAGTGCTCGGCGGTACTGATCCGCGCCGGGGAGATCGTCGAGGGGATCGATCTGGCGCGCGCCGCCCGGAGCGGGGCCTCGGATCGGGACCTCGCGCGCGGTCCGGCGCGGCTCACCAAAGCGTTGGGCCTGGCCCGGGATGACAACGGTCTCGACCTGTGCGACGGCGGTCCGTTGACGGTCTTGGCGCGGGAGTCGTCCGACTTCACCGTGGCGACCGGCCCCCGAGTCGGCGTGTCGTCCGCCGCGGAGATTCCCTGGCGGTTCTGGATCGAGGGCGACCGTACGGTGAGTGCCTATAAGGCGCACAAACCGAAGGCACGGTCGTCCGCCACGTCGTCCTGAGCCGGAACGCGTTCGCATGTGCGGTGCCCGATACGGCAGGCTGGTATCCGACACCGAACCGGTGTCCGACAATCCGCCCACTAGCGATGACCGCGAGGGATACCGTGACCGACATCGTCGAGGACCTGAAGTGGCACGGGCTGCTGGCCCTGTCCACCGATGAGGACGCGCTGCGTAAAGCGTTCGCCGACGGGCCGGTCACCTTCTATGTGGGCTTCGACCCGACCGCTCCCAGCCTGCACTTCGGCAACCTGGTCCAGATGATGGCCGCCCGGCGCATCCAGCAGGCCGGCCACACGCCGCTGATCCTGGTCGGCGGCTCGACCGGACTGATCGGCGACCCCAAGCCGACCGCCGAGCGCACGTTGAACAGCAAGGAGACGGTCGCGGAGTGGGTCGAGAAGATCCGCGAACAGGTCTCCCGGTTCATCTCCTTCGACGGCCCCAACGCCGCGCGGGTGGTGAACAACCTCGACTGGACCGCGCCGATGTCGGCGATCGACTTCCTGCGGGACATCGGGAAGCACTTCCGGGTCGGGAAGATGCTCTCCAAGGACGCCGTGAGCGCGCGTCTGAACTCCGAAGCCGGTATCAGCTACACGGAGTTCAGCTATCAGATCCTGCAGGGCCTGGACTACCTGGAGCTGTACCGGCAGTACCGCTGCACGCTACAGACCGGCGGCAGTGACCAGTGGGGCAACATCACGGCCGGGGTGGACCTGATCCACAAGGCCGAGGGTGTCTCCGTGCACGCGCTGGCCACCCCGCTCCTGCTGAAGGCCGACGGCACGAAGTTCGGCAAGACGGAGTCCGGCACGGTGTGGCTCTCCGCGGACCTGATGACGCCGTACGCGTTCTACCAGTTCTTCCTGAACTCCGAAGACGCCATGGTCATCACCTACCTGAAGGTGTTCAGCTTCCGTCCCCGCGAGGAGATCGAGGAGCTGGAGCGCCTGACGGCGGAGAAGCCCCAGATGCGGGCCGCGCAGAAGGCGCTCGCCGAGGAGGTCACGACGCTGGTGCACGGGGCCGAGGCCACCGCCCAGGTGATCGCGGCGTCCAAGGCCCTGTTCGGCCAGGGCGACCTGGCCGAGCTCGATGAGCCCACGCTGCGCGCGGCCTTGTCCGAGCTGCCCGGCACGAAGGTCGCCGAGCTGGTCCCGGTCGCGCAGCTGCTGGCCGACACCGGCCTGGTCGCCAGCCGGGGCGCCGGCCGCCGCACCATCAACGAGGGCGGCGCGTACGTGAACAACCGCAAGATCGAGACCGAGGACGAAGTGCCCGCCAAGGAGGACCTGCTGCACGGCCGCTGGCTGGTCCTGCGACGCGGGAAGCGGACCCTGGGCTCGGTCGAGGTAGGCGACTGACCTGCCGCTTGACCTGCTTGTCGGGCCGTCGTTCACGGTGGAGTTGACGTGAACGGCGGCCCCCCGTATAGTTACTAGACGTTGCCCACCAGGCAGGATCAACGCAATCGCGGGATCACTCCGGGCAGCCATTCGAAGCGATTTACCTCCACGGCAAGTGCGACGCTCTGTTCCTTTTCCGGGACAGCGAAGCGGCGCAGGTGCCGTGCTGGCGTCTTCGGATGCATCAGGACCCTGACGGCGCCGATTTGGTCGCCGGCCGGTCGGTCCGATACAGTCTGGGAACCGCCGAGGAACGGGACATTAAATCCCGACTGAAGCGAATCGCAAATAAGCGCAGTGTTCGATTTTAGAACTCGGCCGGAAATTGCGAAAGCCGCGGAGGATCTGCTAAGATCTAAAGCGAAGCAAGAACAAAAGAAAAACAAAGTAAGACCTGACAACGCCGGGTCGCAGCCGATCGGAACGAAGGTTCCGGGACGAGTGGTTCGGGCGTCTGTTTCTTGAGAACTCAACAGTGTGTGACGAATTGTGATGCCATGCGACCTCGGTCCTGCGCTCTTCACTGAGCGATGGTTCGAGTGTCATTTTACACATGGTTGGTAGACGCTCCCGACCCCCGTCGGGATGTCGGTCTACTTGCCAGGTGACTCTTCTGACACCTTATGCCGACTTACTGGGTTTTATTCCAACACCAGGCGGTCGGCCGGTGATATTCATCAATGGAGAGTTTGATCCTGGCTCAGGACGAACGCTGGCGGCGTGCTTAACACATGCAAGTCGAACGGTGAACCGCTTTCGGGCGGGAATCAGTGGCGAACGGGTGAGTAACACGTGGGTAACCTGCCC
>NZ_JAAFYZ010000166.1 GCF_018274385.1 Catenulispora pinistramenti
GCCCGACCCCGCCCAGCTCGCCCAGCTCTCCCGCCGCAAAGGCTGGTACCGCTACGCCTGGGGCGCCCACGCCTTCCCGACCACCGTCACCGCGGTCTTCCTCGGCCCCTACCTCACCGACATCGCGCGCAACGCGGCCGGCGGCGACAACCACTACCTGCACCTGGCCGGCCTGAGCATCCGCGCCGAGTCGTTCTACCCCTTCGCCGTCACCGCCGCCGCGCTGCTCCAGGCCGCGATCCTCCCGCTGGTCGGCGCGGCCGCCGACCGCAGCGGCCGGACCCGGGGCATGCTGGCCGGGGCGATGACCCTCGGCGTGGTGGCGAGCCTGCTCTTCTACACCGTCACCGGCGGCGCCTACCTGTGGGGCGGCGCGCTGTTCCTGGCCGCCTCGCTCGGCTACTCCACCGCCAACGTGCTGGCCAACGGCTACCTGCCGACGCTGGCCGCGCCCGACGAGCGCGACGCCATCAGTTCCAAGGGCTGGGCCGTCGGCTACCTCGGCGGCGCCGTGCTGCTCACCGTCAACCTCGTCATCTACACCGCGCACAGCGCGCTGGGCCTGAGCCAGTCGCACGCCGCGCGGGTCGCCCTGGCCTCGGCCGGGCTGTGGTGGCTGGTGTTCGGCACGGCCGGGGTGCGGCGGCTGACCGCCGGCACCTCGCAGCTCCCCAAGGCCCAGCGGCCGGAGTCCGGCACCGGCTACCGGCAGCTCGGCCGCACGCTGGCGGCGCTGTCCCGCAACCGCAACGCCCTGCTGTTCCTGCTCGCGTACATGGCCTACAACGAGGGCGTGCAGACGGTCATCTCCTTCGCCTCCACCTACGGCACCAAGCAGCTGGACCTCGGCCAGTCGGTGATGGCCAGCGCGATCCTGGTGGTGCAGTTCGTGGCGTTCGGCGGCGCGCTGTGGATGGGGCGGCTGGCCGCCCGGCACGGGACCCGGCGCACGATCAGCGGCTCGCTGGTGGTGTGGATCGTGCTGCTGGCCGCGGCGTTCACGATGACCAAGCACGCCGCGTGGCAGTTCTACCTCCTGGGCTGCGCGATCGGCCTGGTGCTGGGCGGCACCCAGGCGCTGTCGCGCTCGCTGTTCGCGCAGATCATCCCGGCCGGGCAGGAGAGCGAGTACTTCGGGCTCTACGAGGTCAGCCAGAACGGGGTGGCCTGGATCGGGTCGCTGACCGTGGCGCTGGCGATCCAGTTCACCGGCTCCTACCGGCTGGCGATCATCTCCCTGGTGGCGTTCTTCGCCCTCGGTTTGGTACTACTGGCCCGCACGGATCTGCGCACCGCGATCCGCACCGCCGGGAACCCGGTCCCAGAGCGCCTGTGATCGACACCCGGGCCGTGAACACCCTGTGTGACGAAACCCACGTCGCACTACTCCTATGAGCTGACTAAAGACGTTTGCCCGTTTTTGCCCGGTGGAACCCATCCGTGGGAGGCTCAGGGAGCACACCCGCCCAGGGCTACCGGCCACGCCAACCGGTCCCGCCCGGAACAAAACGTGCGCCGCGAGGCGTTGTGAGCGGGTGAGACGATCTGGAGGGAACACCAATGAGCGAGCGGGCACTGCGCGGGACGCGCCTCGGCGCGACCAGCTATGAAAGCGACGCGGGGATCGACTTCGCCCCCCGCCAGGACATCGAGTACGTGTGCCCGAACGAGCACCGCTTCGTGATGCCGTTCTCGGTGGAGGCCGACGTGCCGCCGACCTGGGAATGCAAGGTCTGTGGCGCCGTGGCCCTGGTGGTGGACGGCACCGCGCCGGAGGAGAAGGCCGGCAAGCCGGCCCGCACCCACTGGGACATGCTGCTGGAGCGGCGCACCGTGGCCGACCTGGAGGAAGTGCTGGCCGAGCGGCTGGCCGTGCTGCGTGACGGCGGCATCGTCAACCACGAGGTCATCCGCCCCGCCCCGGCCCGCACCATGGCGGGACGGGCGAAGAAGTCGGCCGCCGCCGCCAAGGCGTCCTCGGTCAAGAGCCCGGCCGCCCCGGCCGGCAAGCCGAAGACCACCGCGAGCCGTTCCGGCGCCCGCAAGGCCGCCGCACACACGTCCGACTGAACCTGGCTGACTGAACCGGCTCAGTGATCTGTACTGAACCGATTCATTGATCTGTACTGAACCGGCTCAGTGACCTGTGTCGGCCATGCCCGGCCGACCGATCCCGGCCACGAACCGCCGAGCCGGCGGGCACGATCCGCGCACAGAACCCATCATTACGACTACAGTAGGAATAGCGCATCCGCCCATCGAGAGCGGAGCGCCCACAAACCCCGAGCCGCACTGCATCCCCCCGACAGTGCGGCTCGGGCCTTTTCGTGTTCGAACCCTGAGAAAGCTCCGGCGCTCAACGCCGTCCGAGCAGTCGGCTCACCCGGTACTTCAGCCCCCACACCGTGGTCCGCCACAGCGCCTCGGCGACGATGTTCGCGCTCATCTTCGACGCCCCGAGTTCGCGTTCGACGAAGGTGATCGGGACCTCGACCACCTTCATCCCGGCCCGGACGGTGCGCCAGGCCAGGTCCACTTGGAAGGTGTAGCCGGCGCTGGCGACCGTGGAAAGCTCTATGCGCTCCAGGGTCTCGCGGCGGAACAGGCGGTAGCCGCCGGTAGCGTCGGCCAGCCGCATGCCGGTGACCAGCCGGACCCAGGTGTTGCCGCCCTTGGACAGGATCTCGCGGTGCTTGGGCCAGCCGACGGTCTTGCCGCCGGGGACGTAGCGCGAGCCCAGCACCAGGTCAGCGTCCTGCTCCACCAGTGCCTTCAGCAGCGCCGGGAAGTCCTCGGGCCGGTGCGAGCCGTCGGCGTCCATCTCGCAGATGACGTCGTAGTCGTGCTCGATGCCCCAGGCGAAGCCGGCGAGGTAGGCCTTGCCCAGGCCCTCCTTGCCGGCCCGGTGCATGACCTTGACCCGCTCGTCCTTGTCGGCCAACTCCTCGGCCAGCTTGCCGGTGCCGTCCGGGGAGTTGTCGTCGGCGACGAGCACGTGCACGTCCGGGTTGGCCGCATGAACCCGGGCGACGATCGTCCGGAGATTCTCGGCCTCGTTGTACGTCGGGATGATCACCAGGACGCGCAGGTTCGTCAACGCGCTCGGCCTTTCGCTGCGGTTTGGAGGTCGGCGTCGCCGGCGGCCCCGCTGGGGGTCCCGTCGCCGTCCAGGGCACCGGGCAGAGTATCGACTGGAGTTCTGAAACCCGGGATCAGTGCCCGAACACGCCGCAGTGTCGTGGCGGCCCCGCTCAGGCCGATCGCGGCCAGCAGGCCGAGCAGCGCGAAGACGTATTCCGGCCAGGCTCCGACCCGGTCGGCCAGGGAGAGCGTGGTGTTCCGCCGGACCTGCATGTCCAGGTAGCGGGCCTGGTATTCGCCGGTCTGGGCCAGGATCTTGCCGTGCGGGTCGATGACCGCCGAGACACCGGACGTGGCGGCCTCCATGGTCCAGCGGCCGTGCTCGACCGCGCGGAACCGGGCGATCGCCAGCTGCTGGTAGGTCTGGCCGGTACCCATGTAGGAGGCGTTGTTGCTGGGCACCAGCAGCACCTGGCCGCCGCCCTTGACCGCGTTGCGGACCACGTCGTCGTAGGCGACCTCGAAGCAGATGACGGCGGCCACGGTGACCCCGCTGAGGGTCAGCACGCCCTTGCCGTGGCCGGGCACGAAGTCGCGCGGGATCATGTTGAACCGCGTGATCAGCTTGGTCAGGATGCCGCGGAAGGGCAGGTACTCGCCGAACGGCACCAGGTGGGTCTTGTCATAGGTGGCGCCCATGCCGCCGCCGGGATCCGGGGTCCAGACGATCAGCCGGTTCAGCACGTTGGTGCCCGCGGCGTTGGCGTTGATCACCGCGCCGACCAGCACCGGCACCCCGACGTCGTCCACGGCCTGCTGGATCTGGCCGGCGACGCCCGGATCGGAGTAGGGGTCCATGTCCGAGCCGTTCTCCGGCCACACCACGAAGTCCGGCTTGGCCGCCTTGCCCGAGCGGATGTCGGCGGCCAGGACCTCGGTCTCCTTGATGTGGTTGTCCAGGACCGCGGCCTCCTGCTCGTCGCGGCCGAAGCCGACGCGCGGCACGTTGCCCTGGATCAGCGCGATGCGGACCGGCGGCCCGGAGTCCGGGGACGTCAACGGGACGGCGAAGCCCAGGGAGGGGATCACCAGCGCCCCGACCACCATCACCGCGGCCCATCTGGTCCCGGTCTGCCCGAACCCGGCGCCCAGCGTCCCGGCCTGCCGTTCGCGCCACACGATCAGCGCCGCGCGCCACAGCAGCGCCCCGGACAGCGCGACCGCGAAGGTCACCAGCGGCGCCCCGCCGACGGCCGCGAGCGGGGTGAACGGCGAATCGGGCTGGGAGAACGCCAAGCGTCCCCAGGAGAAGCCGCCGAAGGGCCAGCGGGACCGGCCGTACTCCTCGGTCACCCACAGGCAGGCCTGCCACAGCGGCGCGAACCGCATCACCGACACCCGCGCCATGCCCCAGCCGAACGGGACGAAGTACAGCGACTCGACGATGCCGACGGCTTCCTGCGCACCGGGCCCGAAGACCCGCAGCCACTGGAACATCACCCAGCAGAAGCCGGTGCCGAACCAGAACCCGATGAGCAGCCCGCGACGCCCGGTCCGCCCGGCGACCAGCGCCGAGAACGCGGCGACCGCCAGCGGCGCCACCGGCCACCAGCCGATCGGCGCGAACGCCAGGTTCAGCGCGGCCCCGGCCAGCAGGGCCAGGGCGGCCAGCCGGACCGTTTCGGCGCTGGGCCGACCGGGCCGCCGGAACCACCGCCGCCGGCGGGTACCGGCCTCATCCACGTTCGCCACCAGCGGGACCCACCCTAGAAAAGATCTGCGGACACACCTTGAGCGCACTTTATACGAGCAGGGTGTGAATCCAGGTTCTCAAGATTGGGCCGGTCTGGAAACAGACTTCACCTGGTGGAAAGCCGCAGGACACCTTCGGCGGTGAGCATGAAAGCGGCCTCACCAGCACCGATCCTGAGCAGTACGGATCCTCAGCAGTACGGATCCTCACCAGTACCGATCCGGCGGCCGGCGGGCCCGACGGCCGCCAGCCCGCACGCGAAAACCCGGCGGCACCCTTCGGACCGGCTGCGGACCCGTTGGTTGCGAGTCCCGCACGCCGTTGTCTACTGGATCCGCCGGGTTCCCGGTGAAGACCCACCATCGTTCGCCGCATCCGCCGCCATGCCCCCGCCAAGCGCTTCGGCGCCGGATCGCACCGCGGCGAGAGGAGGACCACCGTGCGACGCGTGCGGCCGGTGGACGTGGTCACCGACGCTACCCGGACTCCAGGGACTCCTGTCAACCAGTGATCCGACCACTCGTGGCCTGCACGAACGCGACAAACTCGCAGGTCAGAGCGCCGTTGGCGAAAGCGGGCGGGCCGGGCGACGATCACTCGGAAGGGCGCGGGGGATATTTGTGACCGAACTGTGCTGAAGCAGCGGGGGTGAGGCTGCGGGCGAGTGGTCGCGGCGGCTCAATACCTCAACGGGATGCGGCAGGGCACCGGGAGTCGGTGGGGCGGTAGATCGGCATGGCGGCAGAAGCCGGCGGATCGGCGGATCCGGCGGATCGGCAAACCACTCCCACTCCCCGCGCCGCAGCTACCCCTCCGCGAGCCGCCCCGCGTCGAACACCGTGCGGCCCCGCACGACCGTGCGGGTCGCGGTCGGCAGCGGCCGGCCCGGCGTCAGGTCCGGCAGCCCCGGCACGCCCGAGCGCGGGTCCGTGGACCACGCCGACAGCCGCTCGTCGGCCGCCTGCACCACCACGTCCTCCGGCGCCACGTCCCACACCGCGTACGTCGCCGGCTCGCCGACCCGCAGCACGCCGGTCGCGGTCGCCCGCGCCCCCAGCGCGCGCCAGCCGCCGCGGGTGTGGGCCGCGAACGCCGCGCGGACCGAGACCCGGTGCTCCGGGGTCTGGTGGAACGCCGCGGCGCGCACCGTGCCCCACGGGTCCAGCGGCGTCACCGGCGCGTCCGAGCCGAACGCCAGCGGGACGCCGGCCTTCTGCAGCGCCGCGAAGGGGTTCATCGCCCGGGCCCGCTCGGCGCCCAGCCGCTCCACATACATCCCGTCCGGGCCGCCCCACGCCGCGTCGAACGCCGGTTGCACGCTGGCCACGATCCCGAAGTCCAACAGCCGCTGGATGCCGCCCTCGGGGATCAGCTCCGCGTGCTCGACCCGGTGCCCGAGGCGGTAGAGCGCGTCGCGGCCCACCTTGGCCGCGGCCGCGTCGAAGCCGTCGAGCAGCGTGGCCATCGCCGCGTCGCCGATGACGTGGAAACCGGCCTGCATCCCGGCCTGCGTGCACTCCACCACATGGGACGCCACCTGCTCAGCACTCGCATACGCCGCGCCGAGCGTGTCCTTGTCGGCGTAGGGGTGCGCCAGGCACGCGGTGTGCGAGCCGATCGCGCCGTCCAGGAACAGGTCCCCGCCGGCCCCGACCGCGCCCAGGAAGGCCGCCTTCTCGGCCCCGCCGAACTCGCCCCAGTACCCGAACACCTCGGGCCTGCCGGCCTCCAGACCGGAGGCCAGCACCTGGAGGAAGTCCGCCTCGCCGCTGATGTCCGGGCCGCCGCACTCGTGGACCGCGCCGATCCCCAGCTCCGCCGCCCGGCGCAGCGCCGCCGCCTGCAACTCACCGCGGGCCCCGGTGCTCAGCATGCTGAAAGCCGCCTTGCGCACCAGGTGGTGCGCCTGCTGCCGCAGCTGCCCGGACTCGTCGAACCCGACCGCGCCGCGCGCCTGCGGCACCGCCGCGATCAGCGCCGAGGACGCCAGCGCGCTGTGCACGTCGGCCCGCGACAGGTACGCCGGCCGGCCGCCGACGGCACGGTCCAGCTCGGCCGGCGTCGGCGCGCGCCGCTCCGGCCACTTCGACTCGTCCCAGCCCTGGCCGATCACCATCGCGCCGGCCGGGACGGTCGCGGCGAACGCGGCGATCCGGTCCAGGGCGGCGGCCAGCGTCGGCACGTCGTGCAGGTCCAGGCCGGCGACCAGCAGGCCGGTGGAGGTGAGGTGCACGTGCGCGTCGACGAACGCCGGGGTCACCAGCGCGCCGCGCAGCTCGACGATCTCCTCGACGGAATCCGCGTGCGCGACGTCCGCCGCGCTGTCCGAGCCCAGCCAGGCCACCGCGCCGTCCTCGACCAGCATCGCCGTCGCGAAGGGCTCCTCCGGCGAGTGGATGGTCCCGCCGCGCAGCAGCACGCGGGCCGGGGTCGGACGATCGGGGTCGGGCGGGGCGGTGTCGGTCATACGGAACAGTGTCTCGTATGCCTGGACAGGGCTGCGCCGACCTCCGGGAGCCGGGCACCGGTTGGGCCGCCAGGCGCACTCGGCTCAGGCCGGTGTCGTCCCCCGCATCCGGGCCTCGAACGGCGTCGAGAGCACGACCGTGGTCCGGGTGGACACCTCGGCGTCCGTCCGGATCCGGGCCAGCAGCGACTCCAACTCCCCCGGCGTCCCGACCCGCACCTTCAAGATGTAGTTCTCATCCCCGGCGACGCTATAGCAGTCCTCGACCTCCACCAGGCCCTTCAGCCGGTCCGGCACGTCGTCCGGCGCCGCCGGGTCGATCGGCTTCACCGAGATGAACGCCGTCAGGCTCAGCCCCAGCGCCTCGGGGTCCACCACGGCCCGGAACCCCCGCAGCACCCCGCGCTCCTCCAGCTTCTGCACCCGCTGGTGCACCGCCGAGGTCGACAGCCCGATCAGCTTGCCGAGGTCGGTGTAGCTCATCCGGCCGTCGGCGACCAGCGCCGTCACGATGTGCCTGTCGATATCGTCCACGGGCCCACGGTAAATCCTGGGGCGCCCGGCCGCCTACACGGCATACCCTGCCGATCATGGCGGATCCCAAGATGCATCCGGACGAAGCCGACACCGACGCCGCACTGGTGGAGCGGCTGCTGGCCGGACAGTTCCGGCACTGGGCACATTTGCCGGTGCGGCGCGTGGAATCCACCGGGACGGACAACGCGATGTTCCGGATCGGTACGGAGCTGTGCGTGCGGCTGCCGCGGATCGAGGGGGCGGTTCGCGCGTTGCGCCGCGAGCAGCGGTGGCTTCCGGTGCTCGCGCCGCAGCTGCCGCTCGCGGTGCCGGTGGCCCTGGGGATCGGGGAACCCACAGATGAATATCCGTATCCTTGGTCAGTGCTGCCGTGGATCGACGGCGAGCCGGCCACGCGGCAGGCACTCGCTGAGGGCGGTATCGGCTCGGGCCGGAGCAACGCGTCAACGGCCGCGGTGGACCTCGCCGGGTTCCTCAAGGCCCTGAACGCGGCCGACACCACCGGCGGTCCGGCCCCGATCGCCGGCAGCCGGGGCACGCCGATCACCGGGCGCGACGAAACCGTGCGCGCCATGGTCGCCGAGCTCGGTGCGAGCCTGGACTCGGCGGCCGTGCTCGCCGCGTGGGAGCGCGTCATGGACACCCCGGCGTGGCCCCACGAGCCGGTCTGGATCCACTCCGACCTCCAGGGCGGCAACCTCATCGCCCGCGACGGCCGGCTGGCCGCGGTCATCGACTTCGCCCCCTCGCTCGGTGACCCCGCCGTCGGGCTGCTCCCGGCCTGGAACCTGTTCGAGGGCGAGGCGCGGGCCGCGTTCCGCGAGGCGCTGGGCGTGGACGACGACACGTGGGAGCGCGGACGCGGCTGGGCCCTGTCGATCGCTCTCGTCGCGCTGCCGTATTACACGCGGTTGGGCACCAATCCGCGGATCGTCGCCGACTCCTGGCACGACATCGACGAGATTCTGAAAGCGGCTTGAGTCTCCATCTAGTGGAGGCCCGAAGGTGGGGGCATGGACGACGGAGACACCTCCTACAGCCACTTCACCATCGGCGACCTGGCCCGACGCACCGGACTGCCGGTGCGGACGATCCGGTTCTACGCCGATGAGGGCGTCGTCCCGGAAACCGGCCGCACCCCGGCCGGCTACCGCGTCTACGACGTCGACGCCGTGGCCCGCCTGGACCTGGTCCGGACGCTGCGCGATCTCGGGGTCGATCTGCCGACCGTGCGGCGGGTGCTGGCGCGCGAGGCGGCCTTGGCCGAGGTCGCCGCCGCGCACGCCGAAGCGCTGGACGTGCAGATCCGGACGCTGCGCCTGCGGCGCGCGGTGCTGGGCGCGGTGGCCGCTCGGGGTGCCTCTCATCAGGAGATGGACTTGATGCACAGGATCGCTCGCATGTCGGACGCCGAACGCCGGCGGATGATCGAGGACTTCGCCGACAGCGTCTTCGGCGGCGTCGACGCCAACCCGGAGCTGGTCGAGATGGTCCGCGCGGCCACCCCGGAGCTGCCCGACGACGCCACGGCCGAGCAGGTCGAGGCGTGGATCGAGCTGGCCGAGCTGACGCAGGACCCGGATTTCCGGGCCAGCGTGCGGCGGATGGCCGAGTACCAGGCCGCTGAGCGGGCCGCGGGGGACACGACCGGGCTGCACCACGAGCTGACGGCGGTGGTGCGGGAGCGGATCGGCCGGGCGGTCGCCGACGGCGTCGATCCCGAATCCGCGGCCGCCGACCCGGTGATCGCCGAACTGGCCGCGCGCTACGCCGGCACGTTCGGGAAGCCGGACGACGCGGCGCTGCGGGAGTGGCTGTGGCGGCGGCTGGAGGTCGCCGCCGATCCGCGGGTGGAGCGGTATTGGCGGCTGCTGGCGGCGATCAACCGGTGGCCGGAGCCGGAGAGCCTGGGGCCGGTGTTCGACTGGTTCCTGCGGGCTCTGCGGGTGCGGATCGGGCGGTAGGGCTGGGCGGTAGGAGCCGGGCAGTCGCGGCCAGGCGGTCGGCGGCCAGGCGGTAGGGGCCCAGGCGGTCACGGCCAGGTGCCAGGCGCCTCAGGCAGTCTGGTCGGCCGCGGCCTCAGGACGCGGCGGGGTGGCGGTTGTCGGGACCGCCACTCTCATCGGTCCCTTCCCCGGCTCCCTCCCCTCCCCCTTCATCGCCGCGCACCGTCCGCAGCCACTGCTCCAGCACCTCGAAGTCCGGCCCGGTGAGCCCGAGCAGCGCCCCCACGTGGTGCACCAGCGCACGCCCCGGATGGTGCTCGGCGACCCAGTCCCGGTCCGAGGCCGTGACCTCGTCGTCGGCCCAGGCGAAGTCCCGCCCGCCAGCCCACTCGACCACCTGCCGGGTCTTCCAGTGCAGGTTGAAGTACTCATCGAGGGCGTCCTGCGCGGCCGTCGACTCCCGCCACTCCACCACCGGCAGCCGCGGCAACCCGAGCCGCGGCGCTATCTCGTCGTTCGCCCCGTGCTCCCACGCGGTGGCCCACACCAACTCCCCCGGCAGCGCGGCCAGCCGCCGCCCCAGATCCGCTCCGATATCGTCGGGTTCGGTGCCGAAGGGCAACACGACCCCGTCGACGTCCAGGAACAGCAACGGCGCGCTCATACTACCCACGGTATGTCAGTGTCCTCAGAATGCCAGCGGAAGCGGCGGATCACGCCACCGTCCGCCCCGCTACGCCACCTCACGGGGCCTCACGGGGCTGCCCGCACCAGTTCCACGGTCCCGCCCACCCGCTGGCCGCCCAGGCTCGTGAGCAGCGTCTGGGAGCCGACGTTGGTCACGTCCGCCTCGGCCGTCACATGCGTGCGGCCGCGCTGGTGCGCGATGGCGAAGACTTCGGCGAGAAGGGCCTTCGCCAAGCCCTGCCGCCGATGGGAGCCGGCCACCGCGATCAGCCCCAGCCGCGGACCGGCCTGACGCCACCACACCCGCACCAGACCGACCTGGCGGCCCTCGGCGGTGACCGCGACCAGGTAGGTGGCCGGATCGAAGTCCGGGCAGAACGTCTCGGCCGCGAACTCCTCCGGCGTCCAGCACCAGCCGTCGGCGCCGGGCACGTCCTGGCGCAACGCGTCGTCGAGCCGCCGGAGGACGTCCACGTCCACATCGGCCGCGCTCACGAAAGCGATGCCCGGCGGGATCGGCACGCCGGCCAACCCGGTCCGAGCGGGATCGGTCGGGATCACGAAGTCGTCCTCGGCACGATGGACGATGAACCCGCCGTCGAGCAACGCCTCGCGGGTCCGCTCGTCCGCGACGTCGACCGTCACGAACACGGGACCGGGCACCGCCGCCGCCAGCGCCGGGTACGCCTCCGGCGCGCAGTCCTGGAACTCCAGCCAGCGCCGCCGGTCCGGCCGCACCCACAGCTCCGCCCGGCCCACGACAGTCCCGTCGCGCCGGGCCGTCCAGCGCCCCGCAGGTTCTTCAACGATCGACAGCATCCGCACACCCTAGTCACGCTCCCCGCCGCCCCACGATCGAATATCCGCGCCCCCGAAACCACCGCGAAACCGTCCCGAAACCGCCTGCGCCGCCCGAAACCTGTCAGTCCCCTGCTCTAGCGTGATCCGCGCGGGCCGCTTGGTGTGGCAAGCTGGAGGTCAGGTGCGAGGCCCGTTATCTGATGTCCAACAACCGGTGAGAGGAACGTGCCGTGCCGCAGAAGCGGGAGAGGCGGATGAGCCCGGCCGCCGTGCCCATCGGGGCCTGGACCGAGCGGGTCATCACCGAGCGGGAGGTCAGCAAGGCGCGGGCGCGCCAGTTGCGGTGGGTGGCCGGGGAGCTGGCGTTGGTGCGCAACCATGAGGAGTTCCCGTTCCGGGACGCGACCGATGCCGTCGACCTGCTGCAGCCCGGGCCGATAACGGCCTACCTCGATCTGGCCGCGCGCGGGGAGCTGCGGCGGCGGGCCAAGGCCGGGGACGCGCACGCGACCAACGCCTCCATGCGGATCCGGGCCGACTGCCTGAAGATCCTCGGTGAGCACGGCGGCATCCTGGTCGACGTCCCGGACCGCCCGGGCCTGCCGGAGCTGCGCGAGACCGTGGACGGCCCCTCCCGCTCCCAGCTGCGCGACTACCTCGCCAAGCGCGCGGAGCACGTCGGCGCGCCGGCCGCGCGGGTCCGGTTGTTCGCGCTGATCGGCGTGGAGTTGGACACCGGTGCGCGGGTCGGGGAGCTCGCGGCGCTGACCTTGGCCGACCTCGCCGACGATCTCAGCACCGTGCAGGTGGTGCGCCGACCGCAGGCCCGCACCGTGAGCGAGGCGGTGCACGACACGGTGAAGCTCTCGGACGGGACCCGCGCCGCCCTCAAGGCCTGGCTGGAAGTGCGGGAGGCGCTGGTCCAGCCGCTGCACGGCAACGCCAAGGCGCTGTGGGTCTCGGTGATGCCGAACCACGCCGGCCACCTGAACGTCGAGGGCGAGGCCATCCGCCGGCCGCCGGGCATGCCCCTGATGCCGCGCGGCATGCAGCGTGCTTATACGCGCGCCGTCGTCGAGGCGAACATGGCGCTGGCCGGCTCGCCCGGCTGGCTCCCCCTGCCGGTGCGCTTCGAGCAATTGCGACGCGCGGTCACCGAAAAACACCGGCACGACGACGACGCCGAAACCACCGAGACCGCCGACGAGTAGCGAAGAGCACGGTCCAAGAAAACAGAAACACTAAGACAGAAAACTGCGGCGGCCCGTGGAAGACTCCACGGACCGCCGCTCCCCTATGTGCTAAACGCAGGATTCAGCAGCCGCTGCTGAAGGTGCCCCGTGCGCTGGCGTGGTTACTGCTGCTGAGGCGGCTGCTGCTGCCCGGGCATGTAACCGGGCTGCACGGCCTGCGTCGGCTGGTTGGCCGCCGGGTCGTAGCCGCCCCACTGCTGCTGGCCCTGCTGCGGGGGCTGCGGGTTGCCCCACTGCTGCTGCCCCTGCTGCTGGCCCTGCTGCGGCGTTTGGTCCTGGGCCGGCGGCTGCTGCTGCGGCTGCGGCTGACCCCAGCCGCCCTGCTGCTGCGGCTGCGGCTGGCCGTAGCCCTGCTGGCCCTGCTGCTGGCCGTAGCCCTGCTGAGCCTGCTGGCCGTAGCCCTGCTGCTGGTACGCCTGCTGGCCGTAACCGCCGGCCGAGGCGGTGGCCGCGGACTGGTTGATCGACAGCTGCGCCAGCACCGCGAACACCACGCCGATCAGCGCCGCGGCCAGAGCGATGTAAGCGCCCAGACCCAGACCGATCGAGTACTTGGCGCCCGCGCCCGCCTCGGCGGCGAGGCCCTTCTTGGCCTCGGAGGTCTTGCCGTTCCAGTAGATCGCGCCGATCACGGCGGCGACGAACGCCGCGCCGCTGCCGCCGACCGCGATCCAGCCGGACAGCTGGGTCTTCATCACGAACACCATCACCACGCCGGCGACCGCGATGACCGCGGTGATCACCAGGATCCACGCCCACGCGGAGGTGTAGCCGGTGTCGCCGGACCCGGAGGGGCCGCCCTTCACCGAGCTGGAGGTGGAACCCTTGCCCCAGTCGGTGATCGTGACGGTCGCGCTCTGACCCTCGGCCGTGATCTTCGTGCTGAACCAGGCCAGGAAGGTCATGACGGCCGCGACCACGGCCAGGCCGCCGGAGACGTAGAAGCCCCAGACCTTGCCCCAGGTCGCCGTCTCGCCGCTCGACGAACCGCCGGTACCGCCCAGGTAAGCGGCGCCACCGTACTGCTGCTGTTGCTGGGCCGGCTGCTGGGCCTGCCCGTACTGGGGCTGCTGCGCGCCCCCCCACTGACCGCCGCCCTGCGGCTGCGCGGGCTGCTGTTGTCCCCAACCCGGCTGCGGCTGCTGCGCGGGCTGCTGTCCCCATCCCCCGGGCTGGGGGTAGTTCTGATTCGGCTGCTGCGTCATGGGCAGCACGGTACAGGGTCTGCCGATGTGCTGATAAGACGATCGGCGACCTGACGGTGAAAGGTCCCGATTCCTCCCACTCTGGGAATGCGGGGTTTTTCCTCGAGACCCGGCTTTCTACGTATGCGGTTGTACGGTGCCTGTCATCGCGGCCCTCACCAACCTGCCGCCGAGCCGGCCAACCGGTCCGACGGCAGGGCGATGATCACGAACTCGTCACGAACGGGTAAGCGCTCTACTGATAACGAGACGCTGAACCTGATTGGTTCCCTCGACGATCTGGAGCACCTTGGCCTCGCGCATGTACCGCTCGACGGGAAAGTCCGCCGTATAACCGTAACCCCCGAAGACCTGCACCGCGTCGGTGGTCACCTTCATCGCCATATCGGTGCAGAACAGCTTGGCCATCGCGGCCTCGGTCCCGTAGGGCAGCCCGGCGTCCCGGCGCCGCGCTGCCGTCAGGTACGCCGCCCGCCCGACCGCCACCGACGTCGCCATGTCGGCCAGCATGAACCCGACGCCCTGGAACTCGGCGATCGGATGCCCGAACTGCTGCCGGGAGCTCGCGTAGTCCACCGCCGCGTCCAACGCCGCCTGCGCGACACCGACCGCGCACGCCGCGATACCCAGCCGCCCGGCCTCCAGCGCCGACAGCGCGATGGAGAACCCCTGGCCCTCCACCCCGATCAACCGCTCCGCCGGGATCCGCGCCCCGTCCAGCAGCACCTGCGCGGTCACCGAGCCCCGCATGCCCATCTTGTTCTCGGGCTTGCCGAAGCCCAGCCCCGGCGTCCCGGCCTCGGCCAGCAGGGCACTGACCCCCTTGGCGCCGTCGTCGGAGGTGCGGACCATCAGGGTGTAGAAGTCGGCGTGGCCGGAGTGGGTGATCCAGGCCTTGGTACCGGTGACCACATACGCGTCGGCGGCGGTGTCCCCGGACCGCACCGCGCGGGTGGTGAGCGCCGCGGCGTCGGACCCGGACTGCGGCTCGGACAGGCAGTACGCACCCAGCTGGTCCCCGCCGAGCATGCCCGGCAGCCACTTCTCCTTCTGTTCCTCGCTGCCGAAGTTCGCCAGGCCGTAGCAGGCCAGGGAATGCACCGACACGCCCAGGCCGATGGTGAGCCAGTTGCGGGCCAGCTCCTCGACCACTTGGAGGTAGACCTCATAGGGCTGCCCGCCGCCGCCGTACTTCTCGTCATACGGCAGGCTCAGCAGACCGGCCTGGCCGAGGGTCCGGAACACCTCGCGCGGGAAGCGCTCGGCCGCCTCGTACTCGGCCGCACGCGGCGCGAGCTCCTTGGCGCACAGTTCCTGAACCAGCTCAAAAAGGGCACGCGACTCATCGTTGGGCAGCGTCCGCTCGACCGCGACCATCAGAGGTCCACCACCACGAGTTCACGGGTGGTCAGGTTCAGACGCTCACCACCGTCGGCGGTGCACACGGCGATGTCCTCGATCCGCGCGCCGTGCTTGCCCGCGAGGTAGATGCCGGGCTCGATGGAGAAGGCCATGCCCGGCTCCAGCGGACGGGCCGAGCCGGAGACGATATAGGGCTCCTCGTGCGTCTCCAGGCCGATGCCGTGGCCGGTGCGGTGGATGAACTTGTCGCCGTAGCCGGCGGCCGTGATCAGGTCGCGGCCGACCGCGTCCAGCTCCTCGGCGGTGATGCCGGGGCGGACGGCCTCGCACTGCGCCGTCTGCGCGGCCAGCAGGACCGCGAAGTACTCGGCGTACTCGGCCGAGGGCGCGCCGAGGCTGTAGTTGCGGGTGGAGTCCGAGCAGTAGCCGTCCGGCATCGCGCCGCCGATGTCCACGACCACCTGGTCCCCGGCCTGGATCACCCGGTCGGACAGCTCGTGGTGCGGGGAGGCGCCGTTCGGACCGGAGCCGACGATGACGAAGTCGACGGTGGCGTGCCCGGCGGCCAGGATCGCGTCGGCGATGTCCTGCCCGACCTCGCGCTCGGTCCGGCCGGGACGCAGCCACTCGGGCACGCGGCGGTGCACGGCGTCGATCGCCGCCCCCGCCGCACGCAGGGACTCCACCTCCGCGGCGGTCTTGCGCATCCGCAGGTCGGACAGCACCTGCCCGGCCAGCACCTGCTCGGCGCCGGGCAGCACCCGCCGGAAGTTGAGGACCTTCTCGGCCCACATGTGGTTGTCCACGCCCACGGTCCGCGGCGCGCCGGCTCCGGGCAGGCGGGACGCGACCAGCGCGTAGGGGTCGTCGGTCTCGTTCCACGGAACGATGTCCAGGCCGAGCCCGCCCAGCGGCGAGGCCTCGGCGGCGGGCTTCTCCAGCGCCGGCACGACCATCAGGGGGTCGCCACCGGCCGGCAGCACCAGGCAGGTGAGGCGTTCCAGCGGCAGCGCCTCGTAACCCGTCAGGTAGCGCAGGTCGGCACCAGGGCTGATCAGGAGGGCGTCCATACCGGCCTCGGAGGCAGCCTTTTGGGCGCGGGCGAGGCGGTCGGTCAGATCATGTGTGTGGTGTGTCACGAGGGTCAGGATAGTGGCCGGACGAGGTTCCATCGATGCGGAGGTATCAGCAGATGTCCGGCGTGGCCCGCCAGGACTCCCGGCGGCGTAACACACGCCACAGCGGCACCCCGGCCCCGGCCACGAACAGGCCGAACAGCGACATCGGGGTCAGGTACAGGACGTGCACGGGATGGGCGACCACCGCGGCCCAGTTGTAGTGCCAGTTCGCCGGCAGGTCGGCGGCCATGATCGCCACGCCGAGCGGGACGACGGCCCGATGGGCGCGCAGGGCCAGGTAGACCGCGAGCGAGTCCCATACGACGAGCGTGTAGTAGAGCGCCTGCGACGGCCACCAGACCGCATCGTAGGCGTGGACACCGGCGCTGACGATTTGCTGGACATGCGAACCCGCGCCTTCCAGGAAGCCGATCGCGTAGACGGCGAGCGCCAGCTGAACCCACCGCGGCAGCCCGGCCCATCTCGTCCAACGCCGCATAGCCCCCGCAATCCCCGTAGCCCCCATGCAGGCCACCGTAGCGACGCCACGGACCCCGACACCAGATGCCCCGCTCCACCGCGACAGCCCCTCCCGGCGCGACTACTGTCAGCCCCATGAGCGCGAAAGCCGCCGCGATCAGCATCGTCGTCGCGGATCTGTCCGTGTCCATCGCCTTCTACGAACACTTCGGCCTCACCTTCACCACCCCCGAGTCCGCCGACGGGCACGCCGAGGCGGATCTCGGGGACGGGCTGCGGCTCATGCTCGACACCGAGGAGTCGGTCCAGGCCTTCACCTCGGCCTGGAACCGGCCCTTCGGCAGTCCGCGCACCGCGCTGTGCTTCCAGTTCGAGACCCCGAACGACGTCGACGCGAAGTTCGGCGAGCTGATGGAGGCCGGTTTCCATGGCTTCCGCGGGCCGTGGGACGCACCGTGGGGTCAGCGTTATGCGTCGGTCATCGATCCGGATGGCAGCGGCGTGGATCTGTTCGCGCCGCTATAGGAACCCGACGCGTTAGAAGCCCGACGCGTTAGGAAGTCGACCAATTGAAGGTGGTCGACGTGGCGTCGATGTTCAGGCTCATGTTGCACTCCTGGTCGGCGACGAAGTCGCTGAACGAGGGCGAGGTCTGAGCGTTGTTGTTGTCGTACACGGCGATGTCCGAGAAATTGATGCCGCCGTTGGACGGGAAGTAGTCGCAGCCGTTCGCCCCGTAGGACTCGAACGTCCCGCCCTGGGCGCTGGTGTAGGACTCGTCGGTGGTGACGGACAGCGTGCTCTGCTGACCCGACTGGTTGTCCTGGGTGATGATCTGCCAGGTGCACCCGGTGCCGTCCGACGCGCAGCCCGAGGCGCGGACCGAGGCCGTCACCGTGTCGCCGGGGGCGGTCGCGACGTTCTGGCCGGTCTCGCTGTTGCTGCCCGTGACGTACCAGGACGTCAGGTAGTAGTCCGATTCACCGTTGCCCCAGGTCAGCACCGGCTGGACTATGGAGTCCCCGGCGCTCGGCTCGAGGGAGGAGAAGAAGAAGTTCGTCGCGCCGTCGGTGGTCGGCGGGCTGGGGACGGTGTAGGTCGAGGTGATGCCGGTCAGGTAGTTCGGGGCGTTCCACCAGCTGGCCTGGAGCCAGCCGTTGGTGCTGAACGCCGGCTTCGCGACGGCCCGCTTCGCCGCCGCGGACTGCGCGGCCGCCTGTGCGGCGGTCACCAGCCGCGGGTGCGGGCAGGGCTTGAACGGGGCCTGCTTGACGCCGTTGGCCAGCACGACGCTGTCGCCGTGCATCGAGGCTCCGGCCGGGAGCGTGTGCACGCAGGTCTTGTACATCAGACCGTCGGGGGTCTTGACCCAGTCCGGCGAGTGCAGCGCCGCTGCGTAGGCGGCCGGGTCACTGCTGACCGGGCCGGCTGCGGGGGTGGACTGGGGGGCCGTCCCGGCGGCCGCGTCCGGCCCGGCGTTGTTCGCCGCGGCCTGCGCGCTGCCCGCGGTCCCGGCCGCGATCAACAGCAGGGCCGCGATCACGATCCTCGCCTTGGGCAAGGATCGCGGGTTTCTGAAGCGAATGGACACTGTTCCCACTTCCCAGAGTGTGATGGCACGACAGTGCTCTGATAATCACTCTGAGTGAAGTCCGCTCAATGCCTGATGGCAAGGGGCTGAGTCGGACTTGTCGAATCCTTTGCACTCCGCTGGACAATTCCGGGTGAAGCTGTGGCGTGCCCGAGCCGCTCAGCCTTGCATCCCGAAGCGCGCCACGTAGTGCCACACCCGCTTCAGCGACTGCGGATCGTACTTCTCCGTCGCGGCCGCCTGCCCGATCACGCGCGGGGTCAGCAGACCGTCCGGCGCGATCTCCCGGGCCAGCTCGATGAACTCCGGCCCCCGATAGTCCGGGTGGCGCGCCATCTCCTCCAGCGTCAGCCGGAATCCCGGGTGCCAGTCCAGGCGGCAGGGCAGCTCGCGCGCCTGCTCCTCGATCTCCGTGCCCTGATAACAGGGGTCGAGGACCAGTGCCTCGACATCGCGGTCGAGCCGCACCGGGCCGTGGACCTGAGCCTCGATGTAGTCGTCGAGGGCGTCGGCGGCGGTGTCGGCCAGGGCCGGGGCGATCAGATCCATGGCCGTCGCGACACCGAAGTCCTCGGGCTCCAGGTAGCTGTCCGGGTAGCAGAACGTGGCGCGTTGGACGGCCTGCGCATCGAGGAGGAAGTACGCCGATCCGAAGCGCGGGGCGGCTCCGACCGGCTTGGCGCGGAAGTTCAGTGCTCCGTAGACCGGCCGTTCGTCGGCGGTGGCGTGGTCGTAGGCGCCGCCGAAGATGCGGCTCTCCCAGCGCCGGCGGTCGCCGCCGGGGTGGGCGGTCAGGCCGCCGTTGCTGGTGCCGGTGACGAACTGGGAGTGGTAGACCCCGGCTGCGGCGAGCGCCGTGAGGATCGGCGGTTCGCCGCGATCGGGATGGAAGTTCAGCGTGACGCGCAGTGCGCCGTCCACCCGCGGTCCCGAAGAACGCGCCGCCACATGTGCCAGCGCCTGTCGCGCCGAATCCGCCACCCCATCGGTCATGGCGGCAGTATGCCCGATGACGATCACACGTCCGGCGATCACACGTCCCCGATGATTCCGGCCATCCCCTCGGCCGACAGCAGGTGCCGCGCGGCCAGCCGCACCGCGCCGAGCATCCCCGCGCGCTCCCCCAGCACCGAGGTCTCGATCGCCAGGCTGCGGGTGGCCAGGGGCAGCGCACGCCGGTAGATCACAGCCCGCACATCCGCGAGCAGGTCCTCGTGCAGCTGCGCCAGGATCCCGCCGATGACGATCGTGTCCGGGTTGTGGAAGGAGACCAGGGAGGCCAGCACCTCGCCGATCCGCTGCCCGGCCAGCCGCACCTGGCGCCGGGCCGCCGCGTGCCCCTCGGAGACCAGCCGGACCACGTCGGCGGCCCGTGTCGCGTCGCTCCCCTGCGCCCGCAACGCCGCCGCTATCGCCGCGCCGGAGGCCACCGCCTCCACGCAGCCGGTGTTGCCGCAGTGGCACAGCACGTCCTCGTGCCCCGGCAGCTGGATGTGCCCGATGTCGCCGGCCGCGCCGGACGCGCCGCGGTGCAGGACGCCGTCGGAGACGATGCCGCAGCCGATGCCGGTGCCGACCTTCACATACAGCAGGTGCCGGCTGTCCCGCCGGTTCGTGTACTCGCCGAGGGCCATCGCGTTGACGTCGTTGTCGACCAGGACCGGCGCGGCGTAGCGGCCTTCGAAGAAGGCCGGGACCCGGCAGCCGTCCCAGCCGGCCATGATCGGCGGGCGGACCACGGTGCCGCTGGCGAACTCCACCGGACCCGGGACGCCGATGCCGACGGCGCGCAGGTGCGCCGCCGGGCGGCCGACTTCGGCCAGGAGTTCTTCCAAGTCGGCGCGCACGCCGCCGAGCACCGCCTCGGGACCGGCGTTGATGTCGATCGACCGCGCCCGTTCGGCCAGGACCCGGCCGGACAGGGTGGCCACGGCCAGCCGGCTGTGGGTGGCGCCGAGGTCGCAGCCCGCGACCACGATCTGCTGATCGGACAGGTCCAGCGCCAGGGGCGGCCGGCCGCGGTCGGTGGCGGCCGGTTCGGTCTCGACCAGCAGGCCGCGCTCGATGAGCAGGTCCACGCGCTGCGCTATGGCCGCGCGGGAGAGCCCGGTGGCGCCGACGATCGCCGAGCGCGTGGTGGCCGCACCGTCCGCGACCAGGCCCGCGAGCTCGCTGAGCGATGCCATCCGGCGCTTGGCCGCACTGTTCATCAGACCCCTCCCGACCGGTTTCCCGGCTGCTGCTTTATGACAGAACTAAGCCTAATGATGACTCTTGTCAGTCGTAAAGGGCGGCCATATCGTCGATTGCGAGAGCTGGTGAGGGCCGGCCTCGGCGGTGGGATCACCGATATCGGGTGGGATCACCGGTGGTGCGGGTGTGCTGATCTGGAGGGTGTGCTGATGACGGTGCGGGCGGGCATTGCCGGAGCGGGCATGGTCGCGGCGGTGCACGCCGACGCGATCCGCCGCGCCGGGGGCGCCGTCATCGGCGTCGCGGCCTCGACGCCGGAGCGGTCGAAAGCGGCGGCTGCCAGGCTTGGAGCCGACCTCGCCTTCCATTCCGCCTCGGAGCTGGCTGTCTCCGGCGAGATCGACGTGCTGCACGTCTGCACGCCCAACGCGCTGCACGGCCCGCTGGTCCGCGCGGCGCTGGCGGCGGGCAAGCACGTGGTCTGCGAGAAGCCGCTGTCCTTGACCGGCACGGACTCCGACGAACTGGTGGCCCTGGCCGCCGAGTCGGGACTGGTGAACGCCGTCCCGCTGGTCTACCGGTACGCGCCGCTGACCGTTGAGGCCCGCGAGCGCGTACGCGCCGGACAGATCGGCGCCATCCGCCTCATCCACGGCCACTACCTGCAGGACTGGCTGGCCCGGCCGGAGGACAACAACTGGCGGGTGGACCCGGCCGTCGGCGGCGCGTCCCGGGCGTTCGCCGACATCGGCTCGCACTGGTGCGACCTGGTCGAGTGGATCAGCGGGCACCGGATCAGCGAACTGACCGCCGCCGCGCAGACCGTGCTTCCGCGGCGTTCGGCGGCCGGCCACGAGACTTTCGCCGGGACTGAGGCGGAAAGCCCGGCGACAAGAAGCCCGGCGCAAGACGCAACGGAATCGGCACAAATCGCCGTCACCACCGAGGACGCCGTCCAGGTCCTGTTCCGCACCGACCGGGGCGCGACCGGCGCGCTGGTCGTCTCGCAGGTCTCGCCGGGCCGCAAGAACCGGCTCTGGTTCGAGATCGACGGGGCCGAGCGCAGCGTCTCCTACGACGGCGAAGACCCCGAGTCCCTGCTCCTGGGCGGCCGGGACCGCACCGAGATCGTGCGCCGCGACGCCCTGTCGCCGGGGGCCGGCCGGATCAACGCCGTGCCCGCCGGGCATCCCTGGGGCTACCGCGACTGCTTCGCGGCGTTCACCGAGGACGTCTACGCCGCGATCCGCGACCACTCGGCGAGCCGTGACCACTCAACGAGCCGCGGCCCGCGGACCGCCGCCGAACCGGCGCCGGCCTACCCGACCTTCGCCGACGCCGCCCGCACCGCCCACATCACCGACGCGGTCCTGACTTCGGCCGCACACCGTTCCTGGATCGAGGTGTCCTGACGTGAAACTCGGTTTCCTCACGGCCTGCCTGCCGCAGGTCCCGCTCGCGGACATCGCCGCCTGGGCGGCCGAAAACGACTACGCCGCCTTGGAGGTCGCGGTCTGGCCGAAGGTCGGGGGCCGGGAGTTCGAGGCCGGCCACATCGACGTCGCGCACTTCGACGACGGGCAGGCCGGCGACGTCACCGAACTGTTCGCCAAGCACGGCCTGACCCTGTCGTCGCTGGCGTACTACGAGAACAACCTGCACCCCGACGAGGAGCGGCGCCAGGAGATCGGCACGCACCTCCGGCACGCCGTGGACGCCGCGGCCCGGCTCGGCGTGGAGACGGTCGGCACCTTCATCGGGCGCCACCCCGGGCTGAGCGTGAAGCAGAACATCACGCTGGCCGAGCAGACCTTCCCGCGGCTGATCGACTACGCCGGCGAGCGCGGCGTGAAGATCATCATCGAGAACTGCGTCATGGAGGGCTGGCACCCCGACGGGTACCCGGGGAACCTCGCCTACTCCCCCGAACTGTGGGAGTGGATGTTCTCGCTCGGGCTGTACCTGAACTACGACCCCTCGCACCTGCTGTGGATCGGCATCGACCCGGTCACCGCGCTGAAGCCGTATGTCGACCGGATCCCGCACGCGCAGGCCAAGGACACGCAGCTGGACCCGGTCGCCCGCAACCGGTACGGCTTCTTCGGCAAGACCCTGAGCCGCGAGCACCCCTGGGACGAGGGCTGGTGGCGCTACCGCGTCCCGGGCCTGGGCCAGGTGGACTGGAGCGGCGTCGTGGACGCCCTTTACGAGGGCGGGTTCACCGGGGTGCTGAGCGTGGAGCACGAGGACCCGGTGTGGGGCGGCACCGAGGAGAAGGTCAAGCAGGGACTGCGGATCGCCCACCGCACGCTGTCCCCGCTCATCGTCGGCTGAGGCGGACGCCACCGCCGGTAGAGCGAAGAGCACCGAACGCCGCCGGCCGGGCCGCCACCCGCGGCCGGTGCGGAGCACTGACGACCGCTGAACCGCTTAATCGCTGAACACTTCGAACGAAGGCCAGGCCATGACCCGCAAGCCAAGCGTCCAGCTCTACTCTGTCCGCGACCACATGAACGACCGCGAAGCCACCCTGAAGCGGCTCGCCGACATCGGCTTCACCGCCGTCGAGCCCTACGACCCGACGACCGACCCGGCCGGCTTCCGCGCCCTGGCCGACGACCTGGGCCTGACCGTCTCCGGCGCGCACGCCGGGGCGCTGCTGCGCGAGCCGGACCCGGCGCCGGTGTTCGAGGCCGTCGCCACCTTGGGCACCGACCTGCCGATCCTGCCCGGCGGCATCCCGGAGGAGGACTTCAAGACCCACGACGGGCTCAAGCACGTCGCCGACCGGCTGAACGCGCTGGCGGCGAAGGCCGCCGAGACCGGTCTGCGCTTCGGCTACCACAACCACTACTGGGAGTTCGAGCCGGTGCTGGACGGCCGGCACGCGCTGGAGATCCTGGCCGACCTGGTCGACCCGGCGGTGGTGTTCGAGATCGACACCTACTGGTCCTCGGTCGGCGGCGCCGACACCCCGGCGGTCCTGGAACGCCTGGGCGAGCGCGTGGTGGCCCTGCATGTGAAGGACGGACCGGTCGTCAAGGGCGAGCCGAACGTGGCCGTCGGCACCGGCGCGATGCCGATTCCGGCCGTCCTGGCCGCCGCGCCGGCGGACGCGTGGCGAGTGATCGAGTTCGACGAAGCCGCCACCGACATCTTCGAGGCACTGGCGGCGAGCCTGGCCTACGTGAACGGTCTGGAGGCGGCATGAGCGGGAGCGGGCCGGTCGGCGTCGCGATCATCGGCGCGGGCAACATCAGCTCGCAGTACCTGGGCAACCTGACGCGCTTCCCGGACCTGAACGTCGTGGCCGTCGCCGACCTCGACGTCCCGCGCGCCGCTGCCGCCGCCGCGGAGTACGGCGTGCCGGCCTCCGGCTCAGTCCCGGACGTGCTGGCACTGCCCGAGGTGGAACTGGTCGTCAACCTGACCATCCCGGCCGCCCACGCCGACGTGGCGTTGCAGGCACTGGCCGCCGGCAAGCACGTCTACGGCGAGAAGCCACTCGCCCTGGACCCGGCGGCGGCCCGCAAGGTGCTGGCCGAGGCGAACGAGCGCGGACTGCGGGTCGGCAACGCGCCGGACACGTTCCTGGGCGCGGGATTGCAGACGGCGCTACGGGCCGTGACCTCCGGCACGATCGGCACGCCGGTAGCAGCCGCCGCCGCGTTCCAGAGCCCGGGCCCGGAGAGCTGGCACCCGAGCCCGGAGTTCCTGTTCGCCGTGGGCGCGGGCCCCCTGTTCGACATGGGCCCGTACTACCTGACCGCGCTGGTGGCACTGCTCGGGCCGGTCGGCACCGTGGCCGCCACCGGGCACAAGTCCCGCGAGTCGCGCGTCATCGGCTCCGGCCCCAAGGCCGGGACGGCGTTCCCGGTCGAGGTACCGACGCACGTCACGGCCCTGCTGGAGTTCCGCAGCGGCGCCGGCGCCACCACCACGCTGAGCTTCGACTCACCGCTGCCCCGGCAGAGCATCGAAATCACCGGCACCGAAGCCACCCTGCTGGTCCCGGACCCGAACCAGTTCGACGGCACACTGCACCTACGGCGCCCCGGAGCGAAGGAGGCCGAGCAGATCCCGGCCACCGGCACCTCGGTCGGTCGCGGGATCGGCGTGCTGGACATGGCACGGGCCCTGCGTTCCGGGACGGCCCACCGCGCGTCCGGGGAGCTGGCGCTGCATGTGCTGGATGTGATGGCGGCTATCGCGGGGTCGGCACAGAGTGCGGCGTTCGAGGATGTGCCTGCGTGGACGGAGAAGCTGGAGGCGCTGCCGGAGGATTGGGATCCGCTGGAGGCGACGCTTTGAGTGGTGGGTGGGTG
>NZ_JAAFYZ010000167.1 GCF_018274385.1 Catenulispora pinistramenti
CGGGGCGGGCGGGGTAGTCGTGAACGCGTTGTCAGTCGCCCGCCGAAATATGCCCTCGCTGCCGCCCGGCCTGCTATAGTTGTCAGTGTTGCGGTAGTGGTTCCCATGAAGTTATGTGTGCGCCTGCTGGTTTGACCGACAGGCGCTTTTTCGTTTTCCGGCTCTGTTTCGGGCCGGTCATCACCACGGCGACGCGAGACGCGCAAAGCGCGGGTCTCGGTACAGGTCCCATCAAGGAGACGCATGACGGCTGGCACTGTGAAGTGGTTCAACGCGGAAAAGGGTTTCGGCTTCATCGAGCAGGACGGTGGCGGGCCCGACGTGTTCGCCCACTACTCGAACATCAGTGCCCAGGGCTTCCGCGAGCTGCTTGAGGGCCAGAAGGTCGAATTCGACGTCGCGCAGGGTCCGAAGGGCCAGCACGCCGAGAACATTCGTCCGATCTGATTTGCCGCGGCGGTCGCCGCGAAGGCTTCGCCCGCACCGTGTTCGCGCTCGGTCCGGGCAAGACGGTTCCATCTGATTTCTCATCCGGCCTCGTGCATCGGGGCCCACTGGCTCCGCCACCGGCGGCCGACCCTTGCCAGGCGCTCCCGCGCCGCGTTCGGGTCCCGCCCTGCCGAACTCTTCTTCTCGTATTTTGAGTGCGGCTCGAGGTTTCTGCCGCCCCGCTGTCGTGGGCGCGCATCGACCGCAGGTGACGTGCCGAACGGTTCCACCGTCCACGCCCCGCGTTTTTCCGGCTCGTTCGTGTGATCTCCCCGCGGCTTCGCCGCGGCCTGGAGGCCTCCTCGATACGTGCCACTCGAGGAAGGTCTTTCCATGACCCGTTCCACCCGCTCCACTAGTTCCACCCGCTCCTCCCGCTCCTCCGAGCGCGGCTCCCAGCAGCGCACCGGCTCCGGCTCGCGCTTCTCCGGCACCGCCGGCTCCGGATACCGCTCCGGCGGTGGTGGCGGCGGCGGTGGCGCTCGCCGGTCCGGCGCCCCGGCCGGCGGTCAGGGCTCGTCGAGGACTGAGTTCGCGCTTCCGGTCAGCACCACTCCGGGGCTCCCGGCCGTCGAGCACTTCAGCGAGCTCCAGATGCCGCAGCCGCTGCTCGCGACCTTGACCCGCCAGGGGGTCACCGTCCCCTTCCCGATTCAGGCCTCGACTCTGCCGAACGCGCTGGCCGGACGCGACGTCCTGGGCCGGGGCCGCACCGGCTCGGGGAAGACCCTGGCCTTCGGCCTGGCCGTGCTGGCCCGCCTCGCCGGGCGGCGGGCCGAGTCCCGACGGCCCCTGGCCCTGATCCTGGTCCCCACCCGTGAGCTGGCCCAGCAGGTCACCGAAGCGCTCACCCCCTACGCCGACGCCGTCCGGCTCCGGATGGCGACCGTCGTCGGCGGGATGTCGATCGGCCGCCAGGCGCACGCCCTGCGCGGCGGCGCGGAGGTCGTCGTGGCCACCCCCGGTCGTCTCAAGGACCTGATCGAGCGTGGCGACTGCCAGCTGGAGGAGGTCGGGATCACCGTCCTGGACGAAGCCGACCAGATGGCCGACATGGGCTTCCTGCCCCAGGTCACCGAGCTGCTGGACCAGGTCGCCCCGGGCGGGCAGACGATGCTCTTCTCGGCCACCCTGGACCGCAACGTCGACCGCCTGGTCCGCCGGTTCCTCAGCGATCCGGTCACGCACTCGGTGGACCCCTCGGCCGCCACGGTCAGCACCATGGAGCACCACCTGCTGCACGTGCAGCCCGCCGACAAGAACGCGGTCGTGGCCCACATCGCGGCCCGCGACGGCGGGGTGATCATGTTCACCGACACCCGGCACGGTGCCGATCGCCTGGTGCGCGACCTGCTGGCCAGCGGGGTGCGGGCGGCCGCGCTGCACGGCGGCAAGTCCCAGCCCCAGCGCAACCGCACCCTGGAGCAGTTCCGCAACGGCCAGGTCACCGCGCTGATCGCCACCAACGTCGCGGCCCGCGGCATCCACATCGAAGGCCTGGACCTGGTGGTCAACATCGACCCGCCGACCGACCACAAGGACTACCTGCACCGCGGCGGCCGCACCGCCCGGGCCGGCGAGTCCGGCACCGTCGTCACCCTGGTGCTGCCCACGCAGCGCCGCACCATGACCCGCATGATGTCGACCGCCGGCATCACCCCGCACACCGCCCAGGTCCACTCCGGCGACGCCGAACTCGCCGGCGTCACCGGGGCCCGGGTCCCCACCGGGATCGCCGTCACGATCCCCAACCCGGTGATCGAGCGCCCCCGGTACGCCGGATCCGCCGGTTCCGGCGGGGCGGGCCGCAGCCGGCGCAGCCGCTCCGGCTACGGCGGCCGCGGCTCGCAGGCCAACCCGGCATCGCGCACCCAGTCGCGTACCCAGGCGCCCCGACGCGCCCGAGCCGCCGCCTGACGCTTGACCCCTGACGCCGGACTCCAGGCGTCAGGGGTATCCGACCGTTGAAGGTGGAGCCTGCTACACCTTCGATACGCGGCCGTGCACTCCTGGGCCAGATCAAGATCCAAAAGTAGCGTTGAAGACGTTGCCGGGACTTGATCTGGCCGCCATCTTGAGGAGTGATCACCCATGCTTGACTCTAAAAAGCGACTCACCGTCGCGGCTCTCGCCGTGGCTGTGGTGCTGGTCCCCATAACATCCGCGTCCGCCTCTGCCGCCCCGCCAGTCCCCGTACGCGAGCTGGACCGGATCGCTCATCCGTTGACCTCGACCGACCCGGGCGCCGGTACCGCCGATCTCCAGGCACTCGGCGCCATGGTCGGCAACGCCAAGGTCGTCGGCCTGGGGGAGGCCACACACGGCTCGCACGAGTTCTTCGCTTTGAAGGACCGGGTCTTCCGCTATCTGGTCGCAAAGAAGGGATTCACCACCTTCGCCCTGGAGATGAGCTGGTCGGCCGGGCTGCGGATCGACGACTACCTCCAGCACGGCGGCGGCGACGCGCGGCAGATCGTGCACGAGACGATGGCCGGATCCCCCTGGGACCGCGAGGAGTTCGTGACACTGGTGCAGTGGATGCGGGACTACAACGTCCAGCACCCCGCTCACCCGGTCCACTTCCTGGGCGACGATGTCGGTGCGCCCAGTCTCGACGCGCCTGTCTTCGACGCGGTCACGGGTTACGTGCAGCGGACGCACCCGGAGTCCCTGCCGCGCTTGAACGCGCTCCTGGTCGGCCTGCGTCCGCTCAACGACGCGATCGGCTACCTGGATCGGCCGCTGGCCGAACGTCAGCAGAACGCGTCGAAGGCACAGCAGGTGCTCGCCCTGATGCAGAGCGTTGGGGCGCCGGGCGACCACGACTACGAATACGCCCTGCAGAACGCCCGCAACATCGCCCAGACTTACACGTTCCTGTCCGTGAACGTCACCGACCCGGCCTCGCTGACCGCCATGGAGCGCTACCGCGACCAGGTGATGGCCGACAACACGGCGTGGTGGCTGCGGTACGAGGGCGGCCGGATCCTGTTGTCCGCACACGACGACCACGTCGGATACGCCGCCTCCGACCCCGCGACGTATCCGAAGACCCAGGGCGCGTTCCTCCACGACGCTCTGGGGGCGGGCTACCTCGCCATCGGCACGACGTTCGACCAGGGCTCCTTCCTCTCCAAGAGCCAGGCGTTGGGCGGCGACTGGGAGAAGTTCACGCTTCCCGCGGCGCCTGCCGGCTCCAACGAGTACACGCTCGACCAGGTCCGGTACCGCGACTATTACGTCGACCTGCGCAAGGCCCCTGCCGCAGCCCGCGCGTGGCTGGATCGCGCGCGCCCGACCTACGAAGTCGGCACGCAGTTCCCCGTGGACGGCACGCCCGAACTCGCCGTCGGCCACGCCTTCGACGTCCTGGTCCACCTCCACAGCGTGACGGCGGCGACCAAGCTGTAGCGCCGGGGCTCGGAGCGTTTCACCCAGGATTCACCTGACGGCCTCCTGTCCGTGTGGGCGAAGAGCTGCCAGCGGCGTCATGGTCCAGCACTTGCCATGACGCCGCGCGCCGCACGGGGAACTGGAACCGGCGGGCGGAGCGCGGGGAACCACCGGGTCAACGCCGGGTGACCGGCCGATGGTCGCCGCCGGATCGCAGAGTGCTGAAATATGAGGTGTGACATAGTGCTGCGCGGGGCGTACTCGACGCGCTCCACAGCACCGAAAGGCAAGCCATGACCATGAACATGGGCGTCAAACTGCTGGCCGCGGGCATCCTGGCCGCCGTGCCGGTAGCCGCTTGCGCCGGCGCCGCCTCGGCCTCGGCCTCGGCCGGCGCGAACCCGACCACCACGACCTGCAGCGGCTGGAAGCTCAGCGGGGTCCGCTATATCGAGGCCTGCGTGGACGTCACCGGATCGCAGGTACACACCTACGGCTATGTCAGCACCCCCGGCGACTCCGCCTACTCCACCAACGCGTCCGTCACCGGCCGTGACGAGACCGTGGGCACCTTCTTCGGCGACCAGCCGAGCACCGACGTGCCCACCCAGAACTCCACCGTTCTCCTCGACGGGACGACCGTGACCGTGCCGGCCGGCAGCAGGGTGCACGCGACCGTCTACCTGCCCGGCGTCGCCGGTACCGGGACCTTGATCGGACCGGACAAGACGTACTACGACGACCCGGACGTCCCCTCGGGACCGCAGGGCGCGCCGGGGACGCCGCCCTCGGTGACCGAACAGATCACCGTCTGGGCCAGGGTCACCGGCTGACCCTGATACCGGAAGCGACCGCCTCCCGTACGGTACGGGAGGCGGTCGCTTTGTCGTTGTATTCGGTTTGAGACGCTCAGGACTGCATCTCAGGACTGCATCTCAGGACTGCATCTCAGGACTGCGTCTCAGTACTGCGTGGACACGCTCACTCCGCTGAACGACGTCACCGCGTACAGGCTGATGTACCGGTATCCGGCGGTCTGGTTCGTCACGGTGATGCTCTGCCCATTCGGGTTCGCAGCCGCCTGCGCGGTGTGGGTCTGGTTCGTCGCCCACGTGTCGGGGTCGTAGAGCAGTTCCGCGGTGCCGTTGCCGCCGCTGGCGGTGACGGTCAGCGTCTGCTGTCCGGCCGGCAGGTAGATCCACAGGTAGTCGTAGTCGCCCGCGGTCGCGGACAGCCCGCTGCGCGAGCAGTCGCCACCCAGCGCCTGCCGGTTGGCCGAGGTGCACGGCGGGGTCACCGTGACGTACTGCGTGGAGGTGGAGGCCCGTCCCTTGGCGTCGTCGACGGTCAGGGCGATGGCGTAGGTGCCGGGCGCGCTGAAGGTGTGGGTGGGGTGGGGGCCGTCGGTGTCGGAGGTGGCGTTGTCGCCGTAGCTCCAGTGGACGAGGTCGATGGAGCTGCCGGTGTCGGTGGAGGTGTCGGACAGGTGCACCGACAGGCCGTTGACGGTCGCGGCGAAGGCGGCGGTCGGCGCGCCCGGGACCAGGCAGGCGCCGGCGGCGCAGGCGTCGAGCCAGGCGTTGAAGTCGGCGTCGTAGGCGGTGCCGATGGAGTTGTAGACCTGGTATCCGCCCTGGAAGTCGCCGACGCGGAAGTGGGCGAGCATGGCCTGGACGACGTCCGGGTGCTTTTCGAGCATGTAGCGCGTGGCCAGGTAGCCCCAGACGTACGTGCGGTCGTTGGTGCTGTTGTCGTACGTGGTCTGGAACAGGGTGCTCAGCGCGAACGTGTGCTGAGCGGCCTCGGCGATCGACTGGGTGTTGTTGATGTCGCGGTAGGTGTAGGAGTTGTACTCCGCCTCGCCTTCGACCCACCAGATGTCGGGCACGGTCATCTCCTGCGTAAAGTCGCCCTTCATCTCATAGGCGGCCTGGAGCAGGTGCGTGTACTCGTGGTTCAGGTTCCAGATGCTGGCCGGGAAGCCGTCGCCGGGGAACTTGATGTACATGATGGACATCGGAACGTTGGTCGGGTCGGTGGGCTCGCCGGCCAGCGTGATCCCGCCGTTGTCGGTGTCGTTGCCGAACAGCGCCGTGGAGTACATGGTGTAGGCCCACTTGGTGGCGAACACGGCGAGCCGCAGGGTGGTCTCGTACTGCCCGGGTATCGGACCGTTGTCCTTGGTCAGGGCGTGGTAGTACGCGTCCTCGCCTTCCACGCTCGTGCAAGCGGCGCTCAGGTCCGAGGCGGACATCGCGTAGGTCAGGAAGGTGCGGTTCGAGCCGCACGCGTAAGTCGTCGGCAGGATGGCCGAGTGCAGGGTACTGAGATAGTCGCAGACGTTGAAGGTCCCGCAATCCGCGCCGTCCACGTAGTCCTCGACGGTGGCGACCCGCAGCCAGATCGGGCCGTTCGGGCCGGACAGCGGCGAGGTGCTGAGCAGGTTCGCGGTCAGCGGGCCCACCATCGGCCGCAACGCCGGGGTGTCCAGGAAGCGCACGGTCTCGGCCGCGGCGTTGGTGTCCAGCGCGTAGTTCGCTCCGGCGAGCAGGGCCGTGTTCCGCAGCGCGAAGGAATTCAGCGCGGTGATGAGGCTCGGATCCGCGGTGACCGCGGCGATGTACGCCGGGAAGGAGTGGCCCCGGTAGACGGGGTAGAACACGGCGTTCACCGCCGCGTCCATGCTCGGGTAGGCGTCGTAGGCGCTGGTGTAAGTGTTCAGTACCCGCGCGTAGGTGCGCACATAGCGGGCCTGGTTGTCGGAGCTGTCGCTCAGGGTGATGACGGTGCCCAGGACGCTGCCGTTGATCGAGCTGACGTCACCGGAATGCCTCGCGCCGAAGAAGGCGTCCAAGCCGGCCTGGACAGGCGTGGCGAGTTTCTGATCGTACGTCCCGACCGCGGCGGCGTTGTTGTACTGGACGTAGTACCCGGCGGTCAGGAACAGGCCCAGCTGCCAGATGCCTTGCGCGTCATCGCCGCGGTACGCCTTGGCCGCCGGGCCGAACGCGTCGGCCACGGCCACCATCTGCGCTTCGTTGAAGACGGCCGCGGCGTCGGTGCCGGTCAGTGAATACAGGGTATTGATACAGTCGGGGCTGGACGCCTCGACGTACGCGGCCAGTGCGCTGCCGCTGCGACTGCCGAAGTCGGCCGCGGTGCACGGCTGCGCGCTGGACGAGGGCGCCGCGGCAGTCGCAGCCGACGCGCTGTCCGGGCCGGCCGGCCCGGAGCGGGTCGCCGCCGCCAGGGACGTGGCCGCACCGATCGCGACCGGCGGGCTGGCCGGTGACAGCGTGACCGGGGTGCCGTTCTCTGGCTGGGCCTCCGGCTGGTTCTGATCTGCCGACGACACGGCGCTCGCCATGGTCGGCGCGGGCGCGGGTGCCGGGGCGGCGGCGCTTGCCGGGCCGGCGGCCATCCCGAGCGTCACGACGCTGATTGCCAGGCCCGCGGCCAGGATTCTGGGCAGGGCGGATCGATGGCGCATCCAGGGCTCCTTTGTGAACAAGCGGGGACGTCTCACGGAACAGCCGCGAGATGTGCCAAGACGCTCTCACCGGTGCGTGGTGCTGACAATCGATCACGCGATAGAGCTCTGGCGCCCGGGCGATAACATCGCGCGGCCGTCGAGGTCCGCGCGGGTCTTCGTCCTTGACAGTGCAATGTCACATCACTAGCTTGCGTTCCGATGTGTTTGAGAGTGCTGATATCTGCGCGGAATTGTCGGAACACGAGGAGACGACATGACCAAAATCCGCACCATCCTGCTGGCCGCCACCCTGGTCATCGCCCCGACGGCGGGTGCCGTCGGGGCCGCGCCACCGGCCTCGGCGCTGGCGAACGGCCTGGCGCTGACCCCGCCGATGGGCTGGAACGACTGGAACGCCTTCGGCTGCGCGGTGAGCGCGCAGCTGGTGGAGCAGACCGCTGACAAGCTCGTCGCCTCCGGCCTGGCCGCCGACGGCTACGGCTACGTCAACATCGACGACTGCTGGATGGCGCCGAACCGGGACTCGGCCGGGAACCTGGTCCCGGACCCGGCGAAGTTCCCCGACGGCATCAAGGCGGTCGCCGACTACGTCCACGCCAAGGGCCTCAAGCTCGGCATCTACGAGACCGCCGGCACCAACACCTGCGCCGGATTCCCCGGCAGCCTGGGCCACGAGACACAGGACGCGAACACCTTCGCGGCCTGGGGCGTGGACTACCTCAAGTACGACAACTGCAACAACCAGGGGGTCCCGTCGCAGCAGCGTTATAACGCGATGGGTAAGGCGTTGGCCGCGACCGGGCGGCCCATCGTCTACAGCCTGTGCAGCTGGGGCACGGAGGACGTGGCGTCCTGGGGCGGCTCCGTCGGCAACCTGTGGCGGACCACCGGCGACATCAGCGCCGACTTCGGCAGCATGCTGTCGAACTTCCACACCAACGTGGCGCTGGCCGCCGACGCCGGGCCCGGGGCGTGGAACGACCCTGACATGCTCGAAGTCGGCAACGGGATGAGCGCGGTGGAGGACCAGACCGAGTTCACGCTGTGGGCCGAGATGGCCGCGCCGCTGATCTCCGGAACCGATCTGCGCACAGCGAGCGCGAACACCCTGCGCATCCTGGGGAACCGTCAGGTCATCGCGGTCGACCAGGACGCGCTCGGCCGGCAGGGTACTGAGATCAGCAGCTCCGGCGGGCTGGACGTGCTGGCCAAGCCGTTGTCCGACGGCAGCGTCTCGGTGGTGCTGTTCAACGAGAACGCCACGGCGGCCACCATCTCCACCACGGCGGCCGCGGCCGGCCTGCCGACCGGTTCGAAGGGCGGCTACGCTCTTCAGGACCTGTGGACCGGCCGGACCACAGTCAGCGGCGGCACCATCAGCGCCGCGGTGCCCGGCCACGCCGCGGTGATGTACAAGGTGACACCGGCCAAGCGGACGCTGCCGCCGAGCACGTCGCTGCTCACCACGCTGCCCAGCCTCGGTGCCGGCCAGTCCGGCACCGTGTACTCCTACTTCACCGACAACGGCGTCGCCGCCGTCACGGACGTCAGGCTCGGTCTGGACCTGCCGGCCGGCTGGACCGCCAAGCCGCTGACCGCCACGCGCTTCAGCAAGGTCGCCCCCGGGCACATGGCGATCTCCGCCTTCCGCCTGACCGCGCCGGCGACCCTGACCAAGCCCATTGAGACCGCGCAGATCAACGGTACCGAGACCGACCGCTGGAGCGGCGGGTCGGAGTCGTCGGCCTTTGCCGGCTCCCTGCAGCTGGCCAACCCGCCGCAGGCTCCGTACAAGGCGTTCACCAGCACGACGGCGATGATGGGCCAGTTGGGGAACTCGGTGTCGATCGACGGCGCCGGGGCCGACGCCTGGGGCTCCACCGACCAGTACAGCTCCGTCTACCAGCAGGGCGCGGAACACGACGGCTCCACCACCGTCGTCGAGGTCACGGCGCAGGCCTCCACCAGCGACTGGGCCAAGGCCGGGATCATGGCCCGGGACGACATCACCGGTGCCGGCAGCTCGCCGGGCTACGTGATCCTGGCCGTCACCCCGGGCCACGGCTACGTCATGCAGTGGGACAGCACCGGCAGCGGCCAGTTGGACAGCAACAGCGCGCCGTCGAACTCCGGGCTGGGGGCGGCTGCCTACCCGTCCTGGCTCAAGCTCGTCCGCTCCGGTTCCACCTTCACCGGCTACTACTCCACCGACGACGTCACCTGGACCCAGGTCGGGACCGCGACGGTGCCCGGGGTCAACGCCACCCAGGACGTCGGCACCTTCATGACCGCGCACAACGAGGGCTCGGGGGACAGCGGCGAGGTCGACTTCACGGGGTTCGCCACCTCATGAGACTCCTGCCGATCTGCGTGTCCGCCGCGGTGGCTTTCGCCGCCGTGGCGGCCACGCCCGCCGCCACCGCCACCACGACGACTCGTGCCGCCGCCATCGGCACGACCACCGTCACCGCCACTGGCGCGGCCACCGCCACGACCACCGCCACGACCACCGCCACCCCGCCGCTGAACAACGGCGTGGCCCTGACCCCGCCGATGGGCTGGAACTCCTGGAACTCGCTCGGCACCGCCGTGACCGAGGCGCAGGTGGTCCAGACGATCGACTTCATGGCGGCCAACGGCATGGTCGCCGCCGGCTACAACACGGTGACCATCGACGACGGCTGGTCGCAGGACTACCGCAGCGGCCAGAGCGCCGATCCCGTCAAGACGTCCTACGGCTCGTTGCAGCTCTACGACGCCGGCGGCAACCCGGTCAGCGGCAGCGACGGGACGGGCAACGATCCGACCTCCGGCGACCTCGTACCCGACACGGACTTCCCGCCCCAGACCGTGAACGGCCAGACCCTCAACGGGATCGCCTACCTGGCCTGGTACGCGCACAGCAAGGGCATGAAGTTCGGGCTCTACACCACCGACACCTACCTCACCTGCCAGGGCCACCCCGGCAGCCTCGGCCACGAAGCCACGGACGCGGCCGACTTCGTGTCCTGGGGCGTGGACTACGTCAAGGACGACAACTGCCCGAACTGGAGCGGGCCGCACATCATCGGCCCCGACGGCCACGACTACGGTCCCCAGGGCGAGGGCAAGGAGCTCACCGAGTCGATCTACGCCCGGATCCAGACCTTCCAGAAGGCCCTCGACGCGGCGTCGGCCGCTCAGGGCCGGCCCAAGGTCGTGCTGAGCGTCTCGGCCCAGCCGCCGCACACCGGCGTGCCGTACCTGGAATCGCCGGACGACCCGGCGCGCTCGGACTCGGTCATCGCCGCCGCCGGGACGCCGCAGTTCGACGCCCCCGGTTACGCGCCGACCGGCGTGTGGTGCGGGCAGGTCGCCAACCTGTGCCGGATCGGCGGCGACCGGGACAGCGAACTCGACGGCGTGCTCTACGGCGGGCAACTGGGGACCGCGCTGCAATACGCCGCCAACGTGCGTCCGGGCTCGTGGAACGACCTGGACATGATGTACGCCGGGTGGAACGACCCGGACGGTCTGTGGGGCGTCACCGACACCTGTGCCTGCCACAAACCGTTCACCGACACCGAATCGCAGACCGAGATCTCCATCCTGTCGATGATGGCGGCTCCGCTCATCACCGGCGCCGATCTGCGCACCGCCGCCGACTCGCAGCACTCGGCCGACGGCTACACCTGGTCCACCGGCATCTCGGCGAGCGCTCTGGCGCTCTATGAGAACCCTGACGTGGTCGCGGTCGACCAGGACGCGCTCGGCGTCCCGGCGACGCTGGTCGGCAGCCCGCCGGCGTCGGCCACCGGGCCGGTGGTGCTCCGGCGCACGCTGGCCGACGGCGACACCGTCGTGCTGCTGGCGAATCAGGACCCGGACAACGCGCAGCAGATCACCGCGACGCCGTCCGCGCTGGGTCTGCCGGCCGGCTCCTACCACTACGAGGACCTGTGGACCAAGGCCACCGGAACCCTTGCCGCCACCGACACGCTCGGCGGCTCGGTCGCGCCGCACGGCGTGGAGATGTTCCGGATCAGCTCCGCGGCTTCGGCTGTCTCGCCGGTCGTCGGTGACGGCCGCTATCACGACCTGGCCGCGTCCGGGACCGACGGGTCGGTCCTGGAAATCGCGGGCCAGTGCGGTGCGCCGGGCGACGGCCCGCTGGACGTCGCCGCCTACCAGGCCGGGCACTGGTCGCAGTGGTGGCAGTTCAGCCCGAACGCGGACGGTACCGTGCGGATCTACGACGGCTGTTACAGCAGTACACAGCAACACGGTACGTTGACCGCGTCCGGATCGGCGGTGACCGCGCTCAACGCCTACGATCCGACGGATCCCGCGCAGAAATGGCGCCTCACCGAGAGTCCCGGCGGCGGTCTGAGCATCAGCAACGTCGCCACCGGGAACGTGCTCGGCGTCTCCGGCGGCACGGTGATCGCCGACCCGGGTGATCCGACGCGGTGGACGCCGATCAGCTGATCGGCGACCTCGCCTGACGGCGCTTCCGGTTCGGCTGTCCTCGCCTGCTGGTGAGACCGGCTCCGGAGCGTCGTCGGCGTTGTCGGCGTAGGCGTCGGCGGCGTCAGCGGCGTCGCACGGTGACAGTGACCGATCCCCGGTGCCCGGCTGCGGTCGTGGCGAACACCAGCACCCTTCCCGCCTTGCCCGGCCCGGTCGGGGCAATCGTGAAGGTCGCAGCCCGGCGACCGGAAACCGACACCGCGACGTTGTCGCCGTAGACGGTCCCGGGCAGCACGATCTCGGTGGGCCCCGACCAGTTCCCGCCCGGCGTGTAGGTGAGTGTGTAAGTACCCGAATTCGCATCGAACGTCGAGCCGGCCGGCGTTCAGGCGAGCGCCGAGGCGAACGGCGTGAACATCGGTGCCTCTCCGGGAAGCGGGTTTCCGGCCGCGTCCAGCGGCGCGTACCCGCCGGTCCCCAGGCCCCAGTACCACCGGGTCCACCCCGTCGCGAACGACGGCATCACCCGCACCTGGGCCGCCATCAGTGCGGCGTTGCCCGGGGTGCTGGTGTTCTCTCCCCACTCGCCCACGATCACCGGCATCCCGTGCGCCTTCGGATAGGCGGTGATCGCGGCCAGGTAGTCGTCGATGAACCCGTCCGCCGGATTCCAGTCCTGCCCGTCTTCGACCGCCGTGTCATAGAAATGCGGCGCGTACCCGATCCGGGGCGCCCCGGCACGCGGATCGGCGAACCCCGGCAGCGCGGTCGGCACACCTTCCCCGACCAGCACGGTCGGTTCCACGAACAGCCAGGACCGCTGGTCCACCCGCCGGACGGCCGTGATCAGCCGCTTGTACATCTGCTGCAGCCGGCCCTGTTCCAACGCTCGCGAGGAGGCGGCGAGGGCCGCCGGATCGGACGGATCACCCAGCATGGGCCCGCTCGGCTCGTTGAACAGGTCGTAGCCCAACAGGCTCGGATGCGATCGCAGTGCCGTGGCCACGTGCTGGTAGAAGGAGGCCTGGGCCGCCCGCAGATCCGGGTCGTCGTAGAGATGCCGGAACGCGGCTTGCACCGAGGGCTCGAAGTACTCGCTGAACCAGTCGTCCGGGATCGGCGTGAACGGCAGTCCGTCGTCGCGGGTGGCCCAGGCCGGGATCCCGTCCTGGCCGCCTCCGAAGTAGGGCCCGTATACGTCCTGATGGAAGTCCACCAGGACCCGCAGGCCGTAGCGGTCGGCCGCCGTCATCAGCTGCTGGATGCGTCCCATCGCGGCGGCGTCGTACACCCCGGGCTTCGGCTCCAGCCGCGCCCACGTGATGTCCAGCCGGATGAGGTTGAATCCGCGCTCTGCGATGGCTTGGATGTCCGCCGGTGTGGACTCGTCGTACTTGTCGAGGTTGAATCCGCGCAGGTCCAGCACTCGGCCGGAGGAATCGGTCAGGCGCGTGACACCGTCGGGCGTGACCACGGTGCCGACTGCGGAAAGCGGAGCCGGCGCTGGGGCCGGGGTCGGAGCCGGAGGAGCGGCCCGCACTGCACCGGGAAGGACGAAGACGGCCGCCCCCAGGACCGCTGCGGCGAGACGAAGACGAGCCGATGTTCGCATGTGGCCTCCCACGAAGGATGGTGGAGGCAGGTTACTGAGAAACCTTCATGTTTTGAAGGGGAGCGGCCTCGGCGCGGTCGCGGATGTTATGCCCACCGGGGGCAAAGTGTTGTATCTCAGTGCGTTGTCCGAGGCAGTCCAAGGTGCCATATTACATTGCATGAATCCGCGCCTGGCCGTCACCGACCACGTCTTCACCGTCCCGCTCGATTACGACGAGCCCGACGCCGCCACGATCGACGTCTTCGCCCGCGAGGTCGTCGATCCGCGCCGCGCCGCCGATCCGGACGGCCTGCCGTGGCTCGTCTTCCTGCAGGGCGGCCCCGGCGGCAAGTCCCCGCGCCCCGGCCGGGGGGTTCCCGGTTGGCTCGACCAAGCGCTGAGCACCCACCGGCTGCTCCTGCTCGACCAGCGCGGGACCGGGCGCAGCACCCCGGTCACGCCGACCGTCGCGCGGGGCTTCGCCTCGGGGGAGGACCTCGCGCACTATCTGTCGCTGCACCGTGCGGACAGCATCGTGCGCGACTGCGAGCATATCCGCCGCGAGCTGTGCGGTGACCAGCCGTGGGAGACCCTGGGCCAGAGCTACGGCGGGTTCGTCACCCTGACCTACCTCTCGCGCTGCCCCGAAGGGCTGCGCGCGTGTTACGTGACCGGCGGACTGCCCGGCCTGGACACGACCGCGGACGACGTCTACCGCAACACCTATCCGCGCGTCGCCGCGAAGAACGCAGAGTTCTACGAGCGCTACCCGCAGGACCGCGGCAAGGTGGCGCGGATCGCCGAGGTCCTGAACACCGGCGCCGTCCGGCTGCCCGACGGCGACAGTCTCACCACCGACCGCCTGCGCAGCCTCGGCCTGGCCTTCGGCATGGGCGACGGCTACGAGCGCGTGCACTGGCTGCTCGATGAGGCCTTCTCCCGGCCCGGCGAGCTCTCCGACACGTTCCTGCTGAACGTGGGCGGCCCGACCGGATTCGTCGACAACCCGCTGTTCACGATCTTGCAGGAACCCTGTTTCGCCCAGGGCCCGAAGCCGACCGCGTGGGCCGCGCAGCGCATCATGGCCGAGTACCCGGCCTTCGCCGAGGACGCCGACCCGCTGCTGTTCACCGGCGAGATGATCTACCCCTGGATGTTCCGGGACGTCCGGGCCCTGCGGCCGTTCGCCGAGGCCGCCGACATCCTGGCCGCCAAGGACGACTGGCCGCTGCTGTACGACCCGAAGCAGCTGGCCAAGAACGAGGTCCCGCTTGCCGCCGCCGTCTACCACGACGACATGTACGTCCCCGTCGAGTTCTCGATGCGCACGCTCAGCGGTCTCGGCGCGGCCCGCGCCTGGGTCACCAACGAGTGGGAGCACGACGGGGGCAACGCCTCCGGCGGCTCGGTGCTGGCGCGGCTCATGGACATGGCCGCCGGAAGGGCCTGACCGGGTCCGGCCGATAACCCGGTATCGCGCAACGCGATAACACCGATTCCGATGCGGGGGAGCTGATGGAGCGACTGGAACTTCGCCATCTGCGCACACTCTGCGCGATAGCGGACACCGGCAGCCTGCGCCGCGCCGCCGCGGCTCAGGGCTACTCGCAGCCGGCCCTGACCACCCAGCTCCAGCGGATCGAGCAGTACTTCGGGGAGCCGCTGTTCGCGCGCAGCAGCGTCGGCGTCGTGCTGACGGCCCTCGGCGGCGAGATCGTGGCGCAGGCGCGGGACGTGCTGGCCCGCATGGACGCCATCGGACCGCGCGTCGACCGCCGTGCGGCCCAGGGCGGCACGGTACGGCTGGCCGCGACGAACACCCCCATGCTGTCCGGGCTGCTGACCCGGTTCCGCGATGCCGCGCCCGGACATTCCGTCACGGTCAGCAGCGTCTATTCCTCCGCGGAAATCGTGGCCATGCTTGAAGAAGGCGCCGTGGACATCGCGATCGGCGTGGACTATCCGGGCCGGGAATTGCGGCACTCCTCGACCGTGGCGCACCGGGGGATCGTCACCGAGCCGAGCTTCGTCGCCCTGCCGGCCGGCCACCCGTTGGCCGGCCGGCAGGAGGTCTCGTTGACCGACCTGGCCGACGAGCCCTGGTTCGTGACCCCCGACGACGGCGCCGGCTGGCCCGGCGTGTTCTTCACGGCCTGCGAGGTCGCGGGCTTCCGCCCGACGACCCTGCACGAGTTCCTGGGCGACCGGCGTCAGCTGCACGCGATGGTCGGCGCCGGCCTGGGCGTCGCGATCGTGCAGGCGACCTTCCCCACGACCGCCGAGATCGTGGTCAAACCCCTGATGGGGACGCCGCTGTGGTGCCGCTACCTGCTCGCCTGGCGGGTCTCGGGGATCTCCGACGACCTCGTGGACACGGTGTACCGCTCAGCGCTGGCCGCCTACCGCGATCTGGTCGCCGCCGCGCCGCACCTGCGGGACTGGGCCGCCCGGACGTACAGCGCTTCGCGGGATTAGCTTCTCCGCTCCGACGGAGAATCCCGCGACGTTATCGCGATACTGCTATTTCTCTATCGCCCGGAACATTGTCAATGCGCATCGCCGGATGAGAGTTTTTCTCCCACCCGCCGCCCGGTGAAATCCGCTGAGGAGGCGTCCGCCACGCAATTCTGACGTGCCACCCTGCGCTATTCGCCTTGGAGTCACCGCATGATCCGCTCACGTCCCAGCAAGGACCCGACCGTGCCCCGCACCCCGGTGGCGCTGGCCTGGCAGCGCCTGCGCGCCGACCGCACCGGGATGGCCGCCGGGGTGGTGGTCTGTGTCTTCTTCCTCCTCGGCTTGTGCGCCCCGCTGATCAGCGCGATATATGGTAAGAACCCTTACACCACCTACGGGCAGAACGAACCCGGGCTCCTCGACGAGTTCGGCTATCCCACCGGCTCCATGGGTGGGGTCAGCGGCCGGTTCTGGCTCGGGCTGGAGCCCGGGCTCGGCCGGGACGTGTTCACCCAGCTGCTGTACGGGATCCGTACGTCGCTGCTGATCTCGGCGGTGGTGGTGGCGATCGTCACGGTGCTGGGGACCGCGGTCGGGTTGGTCGCCGGGTACGCCGGCGGATGGCTCGACGCGGGTCTGGGGCGGATCGTCGACATCGCCTTGTCCTTCCCGTCGACGCTGTTCATCATCGCCTTCGTCCCCGTGGTCCAATCGCTGTTCGTCTCCGCCGACCAGCAGACCCCCACCTGGATGCGGGTCACGACGCTGGTGGTGGTCCTGGCCGCCTTCGGCTGGGCGCCGGTGGCCCGGTTGCTGCGCGGGCAGGTGGTCTCGCTGCGGACCCGGGAATTCGTCGAGGCGGCGCGTATCGGGGGCGCCTCGCCGATCCGGATCGTGCGGCGCGAACTGCTGCCGAACCTGTGGACGCCGATCCTGGTCTCGGCCTCGCTGTCGGTGCCCGTGTACGTCACGACCGAGGCGGCGCTGTCGTTCCTCGGCGCGGGCATCGACGAGCCGACACCGGACTGGGGCCGGATGATCCACCGCGGGGCCGAGGTCTACCTGTCCGACATCACGTACATGCTCATCCCCGGCGTCGCGATCCTGATCTTCGTCGTCGCCTTCAACCTGCTCGGGGACTCGGTGCGCGACGCGCTGTCGCCCTCCGGCCGCTGAGACGCCGCGCGGCCCGGCCGCCGCCGGAACCCACGAATCCACGAGTCCACGAATCCACGAATCCACCCATCGAAGGGATCTCCCATGCCCATATCCATATCCAGATCCAGGCGCCGGTCCCGCTCGGCGCTCGCCATCGCCGTGCTCGGCACCCTGGCGGTCACCGCCGCGTGCTCGTCCTCGGCGGCCGAGAAGTCCGGCTCCGGCGACCCGGCCGCGGCCGGGACCGTGGCCAAGCAGGCCGTCGCCCTCGGCACCGGCGCGGACTCCCAGGGCCCGGACCCGGCGGTGCCCGGCGCCAAGTCCGGCGGCACCGTGACGGTGCTGGAGCAGTCGGACTTCAGCCACCTGGACCCGGCGCGGGTCTGGTCCTCGGCCAACCAGACCGCCGATCTGCTGCTGACCCGCCAGCTCACCAGCTACCAGCAGGTCGGCGACACCACCAAGCTGGTCGGCGACCTGGCCACCGACACCGGCACCAGCAGCGACGGCAAGACGTGGACCTACCACCTCAAGGACGGGCTCAAGTACGAGGACGGCAGCACGATCACCGCCCAGGACGTCAAGTACGGCATCGAGCGCACCTTCCAGAAGGAACTCTCCGGCGGCCCGCAGTACCTGCAGATGTGGCTGACCGGCAAGACCGACTACTCCAGCACCTACTCCGGCCCCTGGGGCGGCCAGGACCTCCCGCAGATCGAGACGCCCGACGCCAAGACGATCGTCTTCCACCTGGCCTCGGTCCACGCCGACTTCCCGTTCGCACTGGCCATGCAGGCCTACAGCCCGCTGCCCAAGGACAAGGACACGAAGTCCGCCCTGGACCAGCACCCGTTCTCCTCCGGTCCCTACAAGGTCGACAGTCACGACGTCGACAAGGGCATGGTGCTGTCCCGCAACCCCTACTGGGACCCGAAGACCGACCCGGTCCGCCACGCCTACCCCGACGGGTGGACGTTCGAGTTCGGAGCCCAGGCGGTCGACATCAATCAGCGGCTCATCGCGGCCAACGGCGCCGACAAGGACGCGATGACCTTCAAGGTCACGATCGGCTCGGACCTGGCCGCCCAGGTGAACTCCAGCCCCGATCTCAAGGCGCGCCTGGTCAACGAGGTGACGCCGTTCTCCGAGTTCTACAACATCAACACCCGCCGCGTCACCGACCCCAAGGTCCGCCAAGCCCTGCTGGAGGCGTTCCCGCGGGCCCAGACGCGGCAGCTGCTCGGCGGCCCGGTCTACGGCGACTTCACCGACACCATCCTGTCGCCGGTGACCGACGGCTACCAGAACTACGACCTCTACAACGTCCCCGACACCGGCGACCCCGAGAAGGCCAAAGCACTGCTGGCCACCACTTCCAACCCGCACCCGACCATCGTGTACGCCTACCAGGACGACACCGCCTGGCAGCAGGGCGCCGTCGCCATCCAGCAGGCCCTTCAGAAGGCCGGCTTCAACGTGGTCACCAAGGCGATCAGCGCCAAGAACTACCTCGACCAGACACAGAAGGTGGACAACCAGTACGACCTCTACTGGGGTGGCTGGGGCCCGGACTGGCCCAGTGCCTCCTCGGTCATCCCGCCGCTGTTCGACGGCCGCCAGATCACCGACGGCGGCGGTGACAACTCGCTGCTGAACGACCCGGCGGTGAACTCCGAGATCGACCGCATCGAGGCCATGACGGACCTGAAGGCGCAGGACACCGCCTGGGCCGCGCTGGACAAGAAGATCATGCAGGAGGTCCCCATCATCCCGTGGGTGGACCCGCGGCAGGTCTCGCTGTACGGGCCCGGACTCGGCGGCGTCCACACCGGGTTCATCGGCACCTGCTACCCGCTCGACGTCTACGTCAAGTAGCCCGCAGACCCCCTCTGATCCCCCTTTCGATCATGGAGCGCGACCTTGTTCGGATACATCCTCCGACGGGGACTGGGTGCGGTACTGATCCTGCTCGTCGTCAGCGCGGTCACCTTCCTCCTCTTCTACGCACTGCCCGCGGACCCCGCGCGCCTGTCCTGCGGCAAGACCTGCACCCCGCAATCCCTGGCCCAGATCCGCCACAGCATGGGTCTGGACCGGCCGCTGCCCGTCCAGTACTGGCAGTTCCTGCACGGCGTCTTCGCCGGCCGGCACTTCGACACCGTCTGGTGCGCCGCGCCGTGCCTGGGCTACTCCTTCGTCAACCAGCAGTCGGTCAGCTCCACGCTGGCCGACCGCTTCCCGGCGACGCTGTCGCTCGCGGCCGGCGCCTCGGTGCTGATCCTGACCGTCGGCGTCGGCTTCGGCATCCTGGCCGCCCTGCGCCGCGGCCGGGCCCTGGACAAGCAGCTCACCGCCGTGGCCCTGGTCGGCGCCTCGATGCAGGTGTACTTCCTCGGCATCGTCGCCCGCTACCTGCTGGTGGACCAGCTCGATCTGCTGCCGCAGCCGGGCTACACCGGGATCACCTCCGACCCCGGCAAGTGGTTCGGCGGCATGCTCCTGCCCTGGATCACCCTGGCCGTGGTGAGCGCCGCGACCTATGTCCGGTTCACCCGCTCGGCGATGATCGAGGCCGAGTCCCAGGAGTACGTGCGCACCGCCCGCGCCCAAGGGCTCCCGCCGCGCGTCGTGCACCTGCGCTACGCCTGGCGCGCCGCCTTGACCCTGGTGCTCACCCAGTTCGGTCTGGACCTGGGCGTCTTCCTCGGCAGCGCCGTGATCACCGAGACCACCTTCAACATCCACGGCATCGCGCAGCTCGCCGTGACCTCGGTGACCAACCTCGACCTGCCGATGATCACCGGCACCGTGCTGGTCGCCGCGACCTTCATCGTGGTGTGCAACACCGCCGTCGACTTCTGCTACGCGCTCATCGACCCCCGGGTGAGGCTCTGACCATGGTGACTTCTGTGTATGACGGCTACGACAGCGACAACAGCGACAACGGCTACGACAACACCGGAAGCCACGAAGGCGAAGAGGCGACCGTCCGGCCGCTGCTGGCCGTCGAAGACCTCGCGGTGCGCTTCGACACCGAGGGCGGGACGGTCCAGGCCGTCAACGGCCTGAGTTTCTCCCTCCGGCGCGGTCGCACCCTGGCGGTCGTGGGGGAGTCCGGCTCCGGCAAGAGTGCCACGGGCCTGGCGATCCTCGGCCTGCACGACCGGCGGCGCGCGCGGATCTCCGGGCGCGTGGAGTTCGACGGCGTCGACCTGGCCGGCCTGCAGGAGCGCGGCCTGGCGGCCTACCGGGGTTCCCGGATCGCGATGGTCTTCCAGGACGCCCTCACCGCGCTGTCCCCCTACCACACCATCGAGCGTCAGCTCACTGACGCGTATCGCCGCCGCACCGGGGCCAGCCGCCGCGCGGCCCGGACCCGAGCGGTCGAGATGCTGGCCCGGGTCGGCATCCCGGACCCGGTCCGGCGGGTGGCGGAGTACCCGCACGAGTTCTCCGGCGGCATGCGCCAGCGCGTCATGATCGCCATGGCGCTGATGGGGGAGCCGGACCTGGTGATCGCCGACGAGCCGACCACCGCGCTGGACGTCACCGTGCAGGCGCAGATCCTGGATCTGCTGGCCGGTCTGCAGGCCGAGTCGGACCTGGCGCTCCTGCTGATCACCCACGACCTCGGGGTGGTCTCCGGGGTGGCGCACGACATGCTGGTGATGTACGCCGGCCGCGGCGTGGAGCAGGGACCGGCCGCCGAGGTGCTGGCCGCGCCCGAACACCCCTACACCAGGGGCCTGCTGCGCTCGGTGCCGACGCTGCACGGCGACCCCGACGCCGACCTCACCCCGATCGCCGGCAGTCCGCCGGACCTGCTCGATCCGCCGCCGGGCTGCGCCTTCCATCCGCGCTGCGACCAGCGGGAGCGGGTCGGCGGGGACCGGTGCGCGACCGAGGTGCCGGCCTTCGTGCCGCTCGGCGATCCCGAGCGCATGCGCGCCTGCCACCTCCCCTCCGGTGCTCTCGAAGCTCTCGAAGGGAGCGTGATCCGGTGAACCCGCTCCTGGAGGTCTCCGGCCTGGCCAAACACTTCCCGGTCCGGCGCGGAGCGGTCCTGGCGCGCCGGGTCGGCGCGGTGAAAGCGGTCGACGGCATCGGCTTCACGGTGGCCCGCGGCGAGAGCCTGGGCCTGGTCGGCGAGTCCGGCTGCGGCAAGTCGACGACCGGCCGCCTGATCACCCGGCTCCTGGAACCGACCGCCGGCGCGATCCGCTACGACGGCCAGGACATCGCCCACGCCGGACGCAGAGAACTGATGCCGTTGCGCGGCAGGATCCAGATGGTCTTCCAGGACCCCTACAGCTCCCTGAACCCCCGGCACACCGTGGGCGAGATCATCGCCGCCCCCATGGCGTCCCTGGGCATCGGGAGCAGAACCGGCCGCCGAGACCGGGTACTGGAGTTGCTGGAGACCGTCGGCCTGGACGCCGCGCACGTGCACCGCTACCCGCACGAGTTCTCCGGAGGACAGCGCCAGCGGATCGGCGTGGCCCGCGCCCTGGCCACCGAGCCGGAGCTGATCGTCGCCGACGAGCCGGTGTCGGCGCTGGACGTCTCGATCCAGGCCCAGATTGTCAACATGCTGCGCCGGCTCCAGCGCGAGCTCGGCATCGCCATGCTTTTCATCGCCCACGACCTGGCCGTGGTCCGCCAGGTCAGCCACCGGGTGGCGGTGATGTACCTGGGGCGGATCGTGGAGATCGCCGACCGCGACACGCTCTACGAGCGATCACAGCACCCTTATACCCAGGCGCTGCTGTCAGCGGTGCCGGAGGTGGACGCCGGCATCGGCATCGGGCGTGAACCCGGGCGCGGTGCCGGGCGCGAGCGGATCCGGCTGGTCGGCGACGTACCGAGCCCGCTGAACCCGCCCTCGGGCTGCCGCTTCCGGACCCGCTGCCCGAAGGCGGCCGAGGTGTGCGCCGCGCAGGAGCCGCCGTTGGTGCCGATCGGCGGGGCGGACGGGCATTTGACGGCTTGCCACTTCCCGGCGCTGCTCCCGGTGTGAAGCCGTGGCCGGCGGCGCCGGTAGTCATCCTCAGCCGTCCCGCCCCTACCGCACGCCGGTCGGCAGATCCGGGTCGAACGCCGCCGTCACCAAAAGCGACTCGAAGTCCACCATGAGCGCCCGCACCTGGTCCACGGACACATGGTGGGTGTCCACGTGGACTTCCAGTTCGACCGTATCCATGGCGGCCCCGACCTGGACCATCAGTTTGTCGAGATACGTCGGGAACGGCTGGCCCCAGGACAGGACGCTCTCACCCCGTGCGGCTTCCAACTCCTGTCGGGGCGGCAACGGCCCGGTCGGCTTGGCATCGCTGCCCAGTCGGCGATCGTTGAACAAGCACGAGAGCTCGATGACCTCGCCGCGCTCCCTGTTGATCCGCGCACGTAGTTCCTCCAGCCGCGTCGGGTCGTAGTACGCGTACTTCGAGCAGAGCGCCAAAGCCCGCTGCGTGCGGTTCACCACCTCGTCAAAGGAGGCTTCGGCGACATCGACCATGAGCAGGCCGTTCACGGACAGTGGATGGGAGATCTCCGCGAGGCCCGGTCGAAACCGGTTGCTGACGACCACCTGGATCAGCGCGGGAGTGATACCGGTCAGCCGCGCCACGGCCACCGCGTACCCGGCCAGCAGCACGGTGGACGCCGGTCCGCCGGTCCGGGCCGCGACCGCCTTCGACGCCAGGTGCAGGGCCCGGGATTCGAAGATCGCGCGTCGGTAACGCGGCTCGCCGCGGTCCGTGTGCGGGCCGAACCGTAGGGGCCCTGCCGAGCGCAGGAGACCTTCCCAGTGCCGTAGCGATGCCTCGCTGTGCCGTCGGCCGGCCGGTGTGCGTTGCAGCGCGGCCAGCTCCAGCGGCCCCATCGCCGGCTCCGGGTTCTTCGGCTGCCCGGTGACCGGATCGCGCCGGCTCAGTTCTTCGAGCATGACGGCGATGCCGCCGCCGTCGGTGGCGACATGCGAGATGGTCACCACCACGTGGGTCACCAACCCCCGCGCGCGCACCGCGGCCATCCGGATCGGCCACTCCCGCGCATGGTCGAACGGGGTCGCCTCCCACTGGTCGGCCAGGCGTCGAGCGGCCGGTCCGGGGTCGTCGCCGTCCGCGACATCGACGATGCCCAGCACCGCCTGACCCGAGCCGGACACCTCCTGGGTGAGGGTGCCGTCCGTGCCTTGGTGGATCCTGGCACGCATCGAGGCGTAGCGGGACATGAAGAACCCGAGTTCCGACGCCAGATCCCGGATCGTCCTGCCGTCCGTCACCGGGACCGCCCCGCCCATGCTCAGCGAATTCCCGGCCTGCCGCATCAGGGTCCAGACCTTCTCCTGACCCCAGGTCAGATCACCGGCACCGGCGCCGGGGCCCGCGAAGGGCACGACGATCCCATCGGCCATCCGTACCCCGCCAAGAACCGTCTCCGCTACCGGTACAGCCATTGCCGCCGCCCTTCGGGATACGGGAGTCCGGCTCCCACGTCGGGCACTATCGTCAGCCAGGCGAACTCGCGACGCAAGACTCTGAGAAATCTCGGTAAGAACACGATTGCCGCTGGCCGGACGGTGCACGCGGAGAGCGCCCCGGCCCGTCGGGAACGGACCGGGGCGCGCGGGCTGCGAGCCTCAGCTGACCGCCTCGGCGGCGTCCTGGATGAGGCCGGCGACGATCTTGGGGTGGCTGAGCATCGCGACATGGGAGGAGTGCGGCACCTCGACGACCTTGCGGGCGTTCGCGCGGTTGTACATCCAGCGCTCACAAGCCGGCGGGATCGCCTTGTCGCTGCCGGCGACCAGCCCCCACACCGGAATCGTCTTCCAGGCCGCGGCCGTGGTCGGGAAGGTGAAGGACTCGGCGTCGAAGGGCCGCTGCGTGGCCTGCAGGGCCTGGAAGTCGGCGACCGAGAGGTCGGCGGCGAAGGCCGCCTGGCCGTCCTTGCTCAGGTACAGGTCGGTCCCGGTGGTGCCGTCGGCCTTGGTGTACGGCACCGGCACACTCACCGGCAGGACCTCGCTGCCGGGGAACTTGTTGATGAGATCGCCCTGCGTCTCACCGACGTCGGGCACGAACGCCGAGATGTAGACCAGGGCCTTGACGTTGGCCTTCCCGGCGGCGGCGTTCGTGGTGACCGTCCCACCCATCGAGTGCGCGACCAACACGACCGGTCCGCTGATGGAGTCCAGCAGGCTCGCTATGTACGGGGCGTCGGTAGGAATGCCGCGCAGCGGGTTCGATCCGCAGATCACGGTGTACCCGTTGTGCTGCAACTCGTGGATGGTGGCGTTCCAGCAGGACGAATCCGCGTACCCGCCGTGCACCAGGACGATCGTGGGCTTCACCTTCGGCTTCTCCTTATTAGTTCCGCTCGGTGCCGACGCGGCGTCGGCTGTTCCTTCGAGGCCGGCCAGCAGCGCCGCCGATCCAGCCACAGCCGCTCCGGCGGCCAGGACCTTACGGCGGGAAAGATCTGTGTTCATGGGCTCCTCGCATCGGGGCATCGGGGCATCGGGATCGGCGCGCCCAGCCGCGTACGGCGGCCACTGACGGGTGCGGCGTGCCAACGACGTTACGAGGGCCGTGATCGCGGCGGCTTCCGTAATATGACCTAGTGCCGTGTCAGGCAACGCTTGCCGGGTAGTTCGAGCTTTGACCGGGAGTCCGCGATGTGCCGGTCGGCGGGCGGGATTCGTTGGCGGG
>NZ_JAAFYZ010000168.1 GCF_018274385.1 Catenulispora pinistramenti
CCTACAGTGCCGGTGGCCGGGGGTCAAGTTCGCGCCATACGAAACCGCCGCCCACCTGCATGTCCGCCGCGCGCGGACTTTACCCCCGGACACCGGTGCTGTACCCCCCGGGCTGACGACGCGACCGAGGGGAACGGACCGTAGCCACCTCTGGGACCGCCGCCGCTGAGACTGACCCGGCCACCCGAGGGAACCGCGCTAGTTTCCCTGAGGTTGCCGAGGCCCGCCGGAGGCCCGGCCCTTCACCACAGCCCTTGACCTTGACCTTGACCTTGATCTTCAGCTCTTGATCTTGCCTGTGCTGTTGATCTTGCTCTTGCCCGGACTTGCCGGTGTTGAAGAGGCCTGAGGTGCGGCGGGGTTGTGAACGCGGAAACCGGCAGCCAACAAACACACCCACCACCCCGAACCCCGAACCGGCACAACTATGACCGAAGGCCGTAAAAAGCTTTGAAAACCACAGACCAACCGCAACCCGGCCCACAAAACCCCAGCCCCAGCAAACTCTTACCCGCCAACGGATCCCGCCGACCGGCACGTCACGGAGCACATCACGAACCACATCGCGAAAACTCCCGGGCAAACGTTGCCTGATACAGCACTAGCGGCCCCTCGGCAGCGCCAACGTCGCCAAGATCGTGACCGCCAACAGCACCACCGCGATCAGCAGGCTGATGTGCAGTCCGTTGACGAAGCCGCCGTGCTGCGCGACCAACGCCCCGAACCCGGCCACCGCCAGTGCGCCGCCGGTCTGCCGGAACGAGTTGAGGACTCCCCCGGCCAGTCCGGCGCGCTCCGGGGCGATGCCGCCGAGCATCATCGCGGTGAGTGAGGGCACTGCGAAGCCGAGGCCGCCGGCCAGCGGGAGTAGCAGCAGGGCCAGGGTGAGGGCGCTGGTGTGGCCGTTGACCAGCAGGAGGATCAGCAGGCCGGCGGCGCAGCCGAGTTGGCCGAGCAGGACCGGGGTGCGGGCGCCCCAGCGGGCGGCGGCGCGGGCGGACAGGAGGTTGGTGATCGTGCACAGGACGGCGGTCGGCATGAAGACCAGGCCCGCACCGACCGCGGAGCGGCCGAGGATGTCCTGGGCGAACAGGCCGAAGACGAAGATCAGGCCGTAGTAGGCGGCGTTGACCACGAAGCCGATCGCCAGGCAGACCGCGACGACGCGATCGCGGAGCAGACCCAGCGGCAGCATCGGCTCCTTGGCGCGGTGCTCGACGACGCCGAACAGGGTCAGGGACACCACGGCCAGCAGGATGCTCGCCCAGGCCCGCGGCTGCCCGAAGCCGTCGGCGCCGCCGGAGATGACGCCGTAGGTGAGCGCGCCGAGGCCGAGGACCGCGGTGAGCTGGCCCGGCATGTCGAGCGGGGCGGGACGCTGCGCGGAGCGCGCGGTGCGGCGCATCGCGGCCAGGACCGCCAGCCCCACCGGCAGGTTCAGGAAGAAGATCGAGCGCCAGCTCACCGCGCTGGTCAGGGCGCCGCCGAGCACCGGGCCGACCGCGGTGGCGGCGGCGCCGGCCATCGTCCACTGCGCGATGGCCCGGGCCCGCACCGCCGCGTCCGGGAACGCCTGGCGCACCAGGGCCAGCGACGACGGCAGCATCAGGGCGGCCGCGCTGCCCTGCACCAGCCGGGCGCCGATCAGGAAGCCGAGCGAGGGCGCCAGGCCACAGGCGACGGAGGACAGGGTGAAGGCGACGGCGCCGCCGGCGTAGAGGCGGCTGGCACCGAGGCGGTCTGAGAACGCGCCGGCCGAGAGCAACAGCGCGGCGAACATCAGCGTGTAGGCGTCGACGATCCACTGCAATCCGGCGGTGGACCCGCCGAGGCCGCGGCCGACGGCCGGGAGGGCGACGTTCACCGCGGAGGCGTCGACGGCGATCATGACGAAGCCGAGCAGGGCGGCGAACAGGGTGAGGCGCGGCGAGCCGGCGCGGCCCGCCGCGGACGTCCCCCCGACTCCGCGCAGATCAGGCAGATCAGGCAGATCGCGCGAGTCAGCCGCTTCAGGCGCGTCAGTCCGGCGGCCGGTCCGGGCACTGGTGGTGATGGACACTTCGGTTCCCCTCTTCTGCGGGCCGCAGGTCGCACGGCCGCGATACCAAGGTCCCAGAGCGCACCCGCCGCAGGCAGGCCGCGTTGTTCAGGGGTGCGCGAGCGGGGGTGTGACAGGGCCCCCCTCATGTCTTCCGCCCCCCGGCCCGGCTTGGCAGCCTGGAAATCATGAACGAGCAGCAACCCGAACTGGGCCGATTCCTGCGGGCCCGCCGCGCCGGCGTCTCCCCGGCCGACCTCGGGCTGCCGGCGGGCCAGCGGATCCGCCGCACCCCGGGGCTGCGCCGCGAGGAACTGGCGGCGCTCGCGGGGGTCAGCATCGACTACTACATCCGCCTGGAGCGCGGAAAGGAAACGCGGCCGAGCCCGGCCGTCGTAGAAGCGCTCGGGCGGGCCCTACGCCTGGATGCCGAGGAGCTGACGTACCTGCGCGAAGTAGTGGCCCGGGCTGCACGCGGAAGCACCCCATCCCGCCCCGCAGCCTCGCGGGCAGTGCGCCCGACACTGAAGCAGATCCTGGAATCAGTGCGCCCCTGCCCGGCCTACCTCCTGGGCCGCACCAACGACATGCTCGCGACAAACCCGAGCGGCCTCTATCTGACGCCGGGCATGGCGGACTGGCCGGCCAGGAAGCGCAACACGATCCGCTACACCTTCCTGCACCCACAGGCCCACAGCCTCTGGCCGGACTGGGAGACCAAGGCCCGCAACTGTGTCGCGCACCTGCGCGCGGTCGCCGGCAGCGACCCGGACGACCCGGAGCTGGCCGCCCTCGTCGGCGAGCTGGCGGTCAAAAGCCCGGAGTTCAGCCGAATGTGGGAGCGCTACGACGTCCGCCGCGTCGGCAACGGCCGAAAGACCTTCCTGCACCCGGACGTCGGCACCATGACCCTCAGCCACGAGGTGATGGAGGTCAACCAGGCGAACGGCGCCCGCATCGTGGTGTACAGCGCCGAGCCCGGCACCCCGGACCACGACGCCATGGTGCTGCTGGATATGAAGGGCGCCGGGGCACTCGACACGGCCGGTGGTCGCGATGTCTCCGATGCCGAGGCCGGTCTCGACGCCGCCTCTGAGCGGTCCGCGGCAGCGGACATCTGAGGGGCGCCGGACCCCGCGACCTCGGTTCTGCGGCGCTCAGGCGGTGATGCTCGCAGCCCCGACCTCAATATGTCCCATAGCCCGGCGACTCCATGACGCATCACTGCTCACCGTGACCGTGAAGTCGTACCAGCCATTGGCGTACGCGACCGCATTGAAGTAGTCCGTAACCGTGGCACCGGCGGCGACGTCGTAGGTCCACGGACCGTCGGTGCGGTAGTGGTTCGCGGTGATCGTGAAGGTGACGGCGGCGGTGCCCGTGTTCGTCATCTTGAACCAGATCGCCTGCTTGCCGGTGTTCGAGGCGACCGCGTAATACGTAGTGGCCTCCGCGGTCTTGCCGGCGGCTGTGGCGTCGCCGATGAAGCGGCGCATGAAGCGGTTCGCCCCGGTGACGCTGAGGTCGTACTTGCCGTCACCGTAGTTCGCACCGACGTTGAAGTAGTCCGAGGTACTGCCGTCGGTGCCGTTGCTGTAGGGGGCGACGGTGTACTGCCACGGCCCCCCGCCGCGATAGGCGTTGGCATACGCCGCGAAGTGCGTCGCCGAAGTCGCCTGCGGGCCCTGATTCGCCATCGCGAGCCACACCAGGATCTTGTTGCCGGCGTCGTATTCGATGTGGTCGACCCAGGCGTTGGGCTGGTACGGCAGAGCGCGCGCCGGCCTCGTCCCGCCTTCCTGACTCGGCATCGAGTTGGTGGTAGGCCCCGGATTCGGCTGCGGGTTGCAGAAACCCTGCCCGATGACGGTGTCGGTGGCCGGAAGCGAGGGCAGCCCGGTGACCGGGTTCGCGAAGTCGAAGGCCCCCGTCAGGTCCCCGCAGACCTGGCGGCGCCAGGCGCTGATGTTCGGGCAGGTGGCCGGGGTGCCCAGGGCCGCGGTCCAGGTCTCCAGGAAGCGGATGACCGAGGTGTGGTCGTAGACCTGGGAGTCGACCCAGCCGCCGCGGGTCCAGGGGGAGACCACGATCATCGGGACCCGGATGCCCAGGCCGATCGGGAGGCCGTTGTAGAACTCGTCGGTGGTGCCGGCCGCCGGGGCCGGCGGCGGGACGTGGTCGAAGAAGCCGTCGTTCTCGTCGTAGTTGAGGAACAGCACGGTCGAGTCGAAGGTCGTGGGATCGGCGGCCAGGGCCTGGATCACCAGGTTCACGAAGTGCGCGCCGTCGTTCGGCGGGGCGTCCGGGTGCTCGGAGAACGCCTGGCTGGCGACCACCCAGGACACCTGCGGGAGGGTGCCGGCGAGTGCGTCGGCCTTGATCGCGGCGGCGATGTCGTCCGGGGTGGAGCCGGTGGTGGCCGGAACCGAGCCCATGCCCCGCTGGTAGAGCGCCGAGGACGGGTCCGCGCCGGAGAACTGCTTGAAGTAGGCCAGGGCATTGTCGCCGAAGTTGTCGCTCGCGTTCTGGTAGACCTTCCAGCTCACCCCGGCGTTCTGGAGCGCCTCGGCGTAGGTCTGCCAGCTCAGGCCGGACTCGTCGCCGCCGTCGTAGGCCGGTCCGCCGGCGGTCCCCTCCGGGTCGATCATGCCGGACCACAGGTAGGTGCGGTTCGGGCCGGTCGCGGACAGGATCGAGCAGTGGTAGGCGTCGCAGATGGTGTAGGCGTCGGCGAGGGCGTAGTGGAACGGGATGTCGGACCGGGACAGGTAGCCCATAGTCCGGTTGGAGTTCTTGGCGGCGATCCAGCCGTTCATCGCGCCGCCGTCCCACGCGCTGTGCTGGGAGGCCCAGCCGTGGTCCAGGCTGCCGTCACACTGCGCCAGCTGCTCCGGCGTGGTGCTGCCCGAGCCGCCGGTGGCGCTGAGCTGCCAGGGGTACTGGGTGCCGCTGCCGTCGGGCTGCTTGAAGACCGAGGCGCCGCCGGGCAGTTGGACCGTGGCGCGGTCGTCGAACCCGCGCACGCCCTGCAGCGTCCCGAAGTAGTGGTCGAAGCTGCGGTTCTCCTGCATCAGCACCACGACGTGCTTCACGTCGGCGATGGTGCCGGTGGCCGAGGCCGCGGCGGAGGCGCGCGGGGCGGCGCCGGGCAGCGATTCCAGGCCGAGTGCCGCGCCGAGCGCGGCGGCTGTGCCCAGGAACGTACGGCGGGTCAGAGGCGACACGAATTCCTCCGGGGTTGAAGGCGGCGGCGTGCCGACAGCCGCTGGAGGGGAAGCCGGCGGCTTGCTACGGCGCGGGTCACTTTCGGGTCGGCACGCAACCTATGAACATAGAGAAGATGACGCGAACGGGAAAGAGGCAAAGCGGCCTCGGTCGCGGCCGTGGGACTCGAAGTCCGTGCGCTCAGGAATCAAAGCGTTGATACCGCCAGGGCCGGGACGGGTTCGGCGCCCCGGGCGCGGCGGGTCGCGTGCACCTCGCGGCCGTGGTGCACGGCCAGGCAGCCGATCGCCCAGGCGATGAGGATCAGCAGGGAGCCGGCCAGGTGCGCGTCGTGGAAGTAGCTCGCGCCGCGCAGCCCTTGCACCGCCGCGGCCGGCGGCATGAAGTGGGCCAGCGGCGCCAGCCAGGGCGGCAGGAAGCTGACCGGCAGCGTGCCGCCGGACGTCGCGTTGCCGAGCGTCAGCAACAGGATCGAGGCGACCGGCACCCCCAGCTTGCCGAACAGCCGCAGCAACATCCCGGCCGCGCACGCCGAGGCCCAGGCCAGCAAACCCATCAGCGTGGCGACGGTGAGGAACGGGGCCGGCAGCGCCTTGGTCGCGGTGTCGGCGATCAGCGAGACCAGCACGCCGGAGACGACGGCGAAGGCCAGCGTGGCGCCGGCCCGCGCGGCCAGCGGCATGCGCGGCAGGGCCTGATGCGTCGACACCGAGAACAGGAACCCGGCGAGCACCACGCCGAAGGCCGCGTAGAACGCCGACAGGCCGCGGGTGTCGCCGGTCGAGAGCGGGTCGACGTCCTGGACGGCGACCGGATGGCCGACGGCCTTGGTCACGGTCGTCGACACGGTCTGCACCAGGCTCGGGCCCTGGGCGCCGGCGACGATCAGGCGCGGGCCTTGGGCGTCCTCGACGAGGACGGCCGGCACACGGTCGTGGGTGACCGCGTCCAAGGCGGCGACGGCGTCCGGGTAGCGGGTGAAGGTGAAGGCGCCGGGCGATATGTGGCCGATCGCGGTCTCGGTGGACGCGGCGACCTGGTCCGAGGCCGCGATCCCGATCGGCTGGCCGTGGGCGACCGGGGCGTGGAAGGCCGCCAGGTACACGCTGACGAAGATCGCGCAGATGGCCAGCGCGGTGACCAGCGGCGCGAACACGGCGCGGGTGGTCGAGCCGGCGACGGCGAGGACTCGGCGGGTTCGGCTGACGCCGGCGGTGCGGGCTGAGCGGCCCGAGCCGCCCGCACGACCCGAGCCGCCCGCACGACCCGAGCCGCCCGCGCGTCCGGCCCGGCCGGAGCCGGGAGGGCCCATGGGACGGCGGGCATGCGCTCCGCCACGCGTGCGGACCGGGGGCTCGGGGTCGGCGAAAGGCGGGGTGGCCACGGTCGGCGCGTTCATATCCACAATCGGGCTCCGATGCATGAGGCTATCTAACCGCAGGATATCCTTCACTTATTCCGACGGGTCGTGCCGTAGCCTCTGAGCAGCACCGGATCAAGGCAGATCAAGGCAGATCGAGGCCGGATCAAGGCGGATCGAGGAAGGACGCGGGCACCGATGACCCCAGCCGCACCGAGCGACGGCACCGGCCCCCAGCTGCGCGCCGACGCCGCCCGCAACCGCGCCCGGATCCTGGCCGCGGCCCGCGCCGCGTTCCGGGAGCGCGGGACCGCGGCGCCGCTGGACGAGATCGCCCGGCGGGCCGGCGTCAACATCGCCACGCTGTACCGGCGCTTCCCCGACGGCGAAGCCCTCATCCGCCAGGTCGTGATCGACGGCTACACGGTGCTGCTGCGCGCCGCGCAGACCGCGGTGCGGGAAGCCTCCGACGGGGCGCTGCCGGCGATCGAGCACTGGCTGCTGGGCCTGGTGGCCGAGCGCGAGATGCTCGTACTGCCGCTGATCGGCGGGCCGGTGGTGAACGACGCCGAGGCCCTGGCCATCCAACGAGAGCTCGGCGGACTGCTCGACGAGCTGCTGGCCACGGCCCGCGACCAGGGCGCGATCCGGCCCGACGTGACCGCCGCCGACCTGACCACCACCGTGGCGCTGGCGTGCCGGCCGCTGCCGCACCTCGACGCGGCCACCGGCCAGGTGCTGGCCGAGCGGCACGTCCGGGTGTTCCTCGACGGGCTGCGCCCGGGTCCGGACCCGATCAGTCCACTGCCATCGGGCCCCACGCTGGACGAAGTCCTCGCCCGGGTCTACGCGGACGGTCCGACACCGACACCGGACAACACAACCCAACGCTGAGGCCGATCGGCCTCGCGGTCACGCCTCCCCGGCACCGTGTGACGCATGTGACGTAAGTGACGCAAGTGGCCAGCTGGACGTGATGGACAGGCCTTTACCTGTTCTTGGCATCTTTGACCCGTTCATTCCTCGACCACCCCGGCCCCCGGCGCTACCGTCCCTCGCAGTGGGTTCAGCGAGCTGACATCAACTCTCTGATCCCTGGCTCCACCCGGGCGGACCATCCCGCTCCGCCCGGATCCCCACTTAGCCGTCACCCTGTCGCGGGCCCACCCCTGCCTGCGCATTTTCTCGGGTGCGGCGGAATGGAGTACTGGGAATGAGCGAACGGAACCTCGCCTCGCGCCGGCTCCGCCGGGGCCTGGCGGCGATCGGCGCACTGGCGCTGACCGTCGGCCTGGCCGCGCTGAGCGGTGGCACGGCGTCGGCGACGACGCAGATCGCGCAGCAGGCCAAGCACCACAAGCCGCAGCCGCACGGGCGGTTCGGCATCGTCCCGATGCGGTCGGCGTCGACAGCGTCAACAGCGTCGGCGGCCTCCCGGGTGCACACCTTCTCGCCGGAGTCCGGCGGCACCGGCGGCCCGCTGAACTACGGCGGCGGCCCGGTGCAGCACAACGTTCAGGTCTACCTCGTGTTCTGGGGTAACCAGTGGGACAGCGACTCCAACGGCGTCGAGAGCTACATGCAGAACCTGTTCAGCGGCCTGGGCACCAGCTCGGACTCCTGGTCCACGGTCACCAGCCAGTACACCGACAGCTCCGGCTCCGGCCCGACGTTCGGCGGCGCGGTGCTGGCCGGCACGTGGGTGGACGACGCCGGCGCGGCACCGCAGTCCGCCGCGCAGTCGGACATCGCCGCCGAGGCGGAGAACGGCGTGTCGCACTTCGGGATCACGCCGACCAACGACACCCAGATCGTGGTGCTCAGCCCGTCCGGGACCAACCCCGACGGGTTCCCGAACTCCGGGTTCTGCGCGTGGCACGACTACGACGGCACGGTGTCCTACACCAACATGCCGTACGTCCTGGACGCCGGCAGCAGCTGCGGCGCGAACAGCGTCTCCAACCAGCTCGACGGCTTCAGCATCGTGGAAGGCCACGAATACGCCGAGTCGATGACCGACCCGCAGCCCTCCTCGGGCTGGGTGGCCAGCGACGGTGAAGAGGACGGCGACCTGTGCGCCTGGTACAACCTGGGCTCGGTCAGCCTGTCCACCGGTTCGTTCGCGATGCAGCCGACGTGGAGCAACTCCGCCAACGGCTGCGCGATGTCGGGCTGAGCGACCGCTAGCACGATAAGTACCCTGAGACAGGTGCGATGAGCACGCCGGAGTCGGCCCCCATGCTCGGGGGTCGGCTCTGGCGGCGCATGTCAGGTCCCAGCGAGAAGCGTGAAAGCCTCAGTGCACTGCGACCAGCCCGCCGTACTGGGCGATCTTCTGAACCTTCGCCGCCTTGTCCGGCGGGTCGATCGCGGCGACCGTCCACAGCGAGTCCGCGGTGTACCCGTCGCTGAAGCTGTCGGTACCGGCGACCTTCGCCCAGCCCTGGTCACCGAAGGTGAAGGTGCGGCCGGACTGCGAAATGCGCATGGACAGGCGTGTTCCGTACAGCACCAGTTCGCCGCCGTCCTGGAGCGGCAAGTACGTCGGCGGCGGGGTGGGAGCCGTGGTCACCGTCAGCGCCGCGGTGGCCGGGGAGACATCCTCGGTCATGCCCTGGATCCAGCGCTGCTCGGCGGTGGTCGGGTCGTCGCTCAGGAACGGCGATCCGGGCTGGCCCGCGTTGTCGTCGGCGAGCATGGTCCGGTCGGCGGCGGCCAGGTCCGCCGGAGCGAGCAGCAGATTGTTCTGCTGGGTCCCGTGGTAGTCCAGCAGCCCGTCCGGGCCCGCGGCGAACGCCGGCCACTGCCGGCCCGAACCCAGCGCCACCGTGATGTCCACCAGCCAGGGCGCGCCAGCTTGATCCTGCGTGAAGTGTAGGAGGTAGGAGCTGTTGGACACGCCGGAGGCCACCGCGTCCGTCGTGACGAAGAACCCGCGCGGATAGGTGGTGGCGGGAACGCGGTAGAACACCGTGTTGGTGTACGTGGTCGGCACCTTGGCCTGTTTCGCCCGGTCGCCGCCGATTCCCTGGTCGTAGACCAGGGTGGCCTGGTCCAGGGCGAGCTGCGACCCGCTCTCGATCTTCGCCATGGCAGCGGTGTCCAGACCGGCGTTGGCGGCGTTGTTCGCGCTCTGATACGCCTTCAGCGCCGCCGCGGCGTCGGCCTGGGACACCGTGGTGTCCGGCGGCGGTGTCGCGGTCGGCGAACCCTGTTGGCCCGAGGCGACCGACGGGGCCGTCGACGCGGCACCTCGACTGGGGGTCATGGTGCCGGAGACGTTGCCTGGTGCGGCTTTCGCGGTGCCACCCACCGTCCCGCCGGTGGAACAGCCCGCCAGAGCCAAGCCCAGAACCAGCACGGTCGCCGTTCCTCTGTGGTCGGCCGTTCCCCGCCTACGCATATCGCTCCCTGCACTGTCCTCATGCGGAGAGCGCAGGTTACTGCGGCAGCACGCCCGCCGGGACGGTATTTCCTACGCCATTCCCGCCGGGTGCCGCGGGCGTCGGGTTCGTCGGGTTCGTCGGCGAAGGCGGCGCGGTCAGAATCCCCATGGACGCCAGCGTCGCCTCCCGCGCCCCGGCGAACTGCGCCCGCACCCCGGCCCCGATCCCGGCCTTCGCGTTCGGCGAGTCCTTGAACATCGCGGCCTCGTTCCACGTCGGCGGGGCCTTGGGCGCCTCGCCGCCGGGCGCCGTGGAGGCCGCCAGCACCCACGCCGCCTGCCGGGCCGCGCCGATCGCCATGATCTCGCTGCCGCCGAGCATCGCCGCGCCGGTGGGCCGGCCGGAGCCGGGCTTGGGCACGCCGGTGGCGTCCAGGGCGGCGAACACGCCGGTGGACGTGAGCCCGCCGCCGGGGCCGTCTTCAAAGGAACCGGAGACCGCTACCGCGACCGGGACGCCGAATATCGCCGGGGCTATCAGCCGCACCGCGTCCAGCCGCGCGCCCTTGCCGGTGAGGATGACGCGCCGCAGCGGCGTGCCCACCGAGGCCATCTGCGCGGCCAGCGCGTCCAGGCCCTCGGCGATCCCGCACAGCAGTCCCTCCACGGCCGCCCGCGCCAGGTTCGGCGCGGTCATCCGGGCCAGCCGCAGCCCGGTCAGCGAGCCGGGCTGGCCCGCGGTCGGCGGCACCAGCACCACACCCTGCGCGCCGGGCGTGGACTCCAACGCCTGCCGCGACAACGTCTGCAGATCCACGCCGGTCATCTTCGCCGCGGCCTCCAGCGTCGGCATCGCCTCGCCGGTGCGGGTCATGGCCAGGAAGCCGCCGGTGGCGTCGGCGAACCCGGAGACGATGCCGCTGGGGTCGGCCACCGGCCGCTCCAGACCGCCGGCGAACAGCGTGCCGGTGGCGCCGATGCTGATGACCACGTCGCCGGGTTCCGCGGACAGGCCGAGCACCTGCGCCATCGCCGATCCGGTGCCGGGGGCCACCAATACGCCCGCGCTGGTGGTGCCGGCGGGCTCGACCGGGCCGAGCACCCGCGGCACCGCGACCTCGCGGCCGAAGGCGTGGGTCAGCAGGGCCGTGCGGTAGTCGTTGGAGAAGGGCGACCAGTAGCCGGTGCCGGAGGCCTCGCCGCGATCGGTGACCGGGCCCGCGACGCCGCCGAGCAGCAGCCAGGTGAGCCAGTCGTGCGGCTGGAGCACGGCGGCCACCCGCGCGGCGTGCTCCGGTTCGCGCTGGGCCAGCCAGCGCAGCTTGGCTATCGGGAAGGCGGCGGTCGGCACCGAACCGACCGCGGCGGCCCAGGCACCCGGGCCGCCGCCCTCGACGACGAGGTCGTCGGCGGAGTTCGCGGCGCGGAAGTCCGTGGACATCAGCGCCGGGCGGACCACTCCCCCGGCGTTGTCCAGGGCGACCATGGCCTGTCGCTGTCCGGAGACGGCGACCGCCTGCACTCCGTCCAGTATGTCGCCGTCACACGCTTTGACCAGTGCGTTCCACCACTCGTGCGGGTCGTCGTCGGCGGCGGCCGCGTGGGCGACCGCCGCTTTGCGCATCACTTTCCCGCTGAGGGCATCGCAGACGACGACTCGAGTGGTGCTGGGCGAGGAATCGATACCCGCGACGATCGGCATGACGCCAGATCATGCCGTATGCGCCGCGCGCCGGAAACCGCCTCGGCACCAACTGTTTCGCCGCATTCGCAGTGATTCAGTCACCTGACGGTGACCCACCGCTATCGGAGGTAGTCAAGCAGCTGATCGGCGTAGGTGTGTCCGCGCAGCTTGGCCAGGGTCTTGGCCTCGATCTGCCGGATCCGCTCACGGGTGACGCCGAAGGTGCGCCCGATCTCCTCCAGGGTGTGCGGCTGGCCGTCGGTGAGCCCGTAGCGCAACTGCACCACGCGCTTCTCCCGCTCGCCGAGCGTCGACAGCAGCGCGTCCAGGTGCTCGCGCAGCATCACCACGGCGACCGAGTCGGCCGGGGAGACCGCGTCGGCGTCCTCGATCAGGTCGCCGAGCGCCACGTCGTCCTCCTCGCCGACCGGGGCGTGCAGCGACACCGGCTCCTGGGCCAGGCGCAGCACCTCCACGACCCGCTCGCAGGCCACGCCCAGCACCTCGGCGATGTCGTCCGGAGAGGGCTCGACGCCGTTCTCCTGCAACAGCCGGCGCTGCAGCCGCACCACCCGGTTCATCAGCTCGACCACGTGCACCGGCACCCGGATGGTGCGGGCCTGGTCGGCCAGCGCCCGGCTCATGGCCTGCCGGATCCACCAGGTCGCGTAGGTGGAGAACTTGTAGCCGCGGGTGTAGTCGAACTTCTCCACGGCCCGGATCAGACCGAGGTTGCCCTCCTGGACCAGGTCCAGGATCGACATGCCACGGCCCAGATAGCGCTTGGCGATGGACACCACCAGCCGCAGGTTCGCCTCGATCAGCCGGCGCTTGGCGGCCTGGCCCTCCAGGACCAGGATGGCCATCTCCCGCCGCAGTTGCGGCTTGAGGTTGGTCTCATAAGTCAGCTTCTCCTCGGCGAACAGACCGGCTTCCACGGCCTGTGCGAGTTCCACCTCCAAGACCGCGTTCAGCAGCGGCACCCGACCGATTTCCCGCAGATACTGCCGGAACAGGTCACCGGCCGGTCCGGCGGAATCGGCCCAGGCGTTGACCTTGTGGTCGGCCTCTGCTTCCTTCTCCGGCTCGGTCTCGGCCTCTTCCTCCAGCACCGCTTCGAGCTCTGCGATCTCCGGTGCGGCCGGGCCGGGCATCCGCAGGGAACCGAGGGCTTCCGGGTCGTCCAGGACCACTGCGGTCCTGGGTTCGGCCACGGACGAGGAAGTCGGGTGGGGGGTCGGCGCGAGGGTGTCGAGGAGGGCCACCGGTCCCTGTGCGACAGCACTGTTCACGACAAGCTCCAAGTGGGGGGTTCGCGACGTCTTCGCCACACGCTTACCCCGCGTACCGCTGAGCTATCCCAGATAACGGAAACTGAACCAAGATCAGTGTTCCACGCCGGTCACGAAACCGTGACCGTTATGAGACTTCCGCCAGGCCACGCTTGTATTGCTCCAACGCCACCAGTTCACCGAAGAGTTTGTTGTATTCCTCTTGACCGGTAACCGGATTCAGCCGTTGGAGTTTGGATCTCACGTCCTTGATACGGCGGTCGACGGTGTGGATGCGCACCCTTGTCATGACTTCGGCGACATACCGCTCGTCAGCGGCGCCGCGGACGTTGACCCGCTCGACGGTGAGCTCGGTGATCAGGCCGCGGATGGCGTCATCAGGGGCCTGATCTTGGATGCGGCCGGTCCAATTGTTGTCATTCACGGCGGTACATCCGCCGGCGCCGTGCACCGCCGCGCAGACCGCGGCATAGGCGGGAACGGTGAACTCCTCGGGTGCCAGGCCGTCGAAGGTGGCGCCGGCCAGTTGCGGGAACTGCAACGCCATCTTCAACGCCTCGCGCTCGGCACCGGCGACCGGATCGCGGGGACTGGGAACGGTCGCGGCCTCGGCGCCGAACAGGCCGGCCGGTTCGTTGCCGTAACCGCCGCCGCCGTTACCGCCGTAGCCGCCACGGTTTCCGCCCCCGCCGTTGCCGCCATTGCCACCGTAGCCGCCACGGTTGCCACCGCGATCGCCCCAACCGCCGTCCCGGCCGTCCCGGCCACCGCCGCCGCGCCCGCCCGGACCGTCCTGGCCGCGACCGCCCGCATAGCCGCCCTGGCCGCCGCGCCGGTTGTTCGAGCCCTGATTCCCGCGGCGGTCGTTCCAGTCGCCGCCACGGCCGCCGCCGGCCCCGTAACCGCCGGCCCCGGCGGCATCGGCGGCGGCCGCGGCGTCGGTACGGCCGCCGGAAGCCGCGACGAGCCGGCGCACCGCGGGCCGCACTTCCGGTTCCTCCATCCCGAGCCAGCCGGCCAGCTGCCGCGTGTAGTCGCTGCGCATCGCGGCATCGCGGATCTTCGCCACGATCGGAGCGGTGGCGCGCAAGGCGTGCATGCGGCCCTCGGGCTCGTCGAGGTTGTGCTTGGCCAACTCGGCGCGGATCACGAACTCGAACAGCCGGGTCCGGGTGGCGACCAGTTCGCGCACCGCGGCGTCGCCCTTGGCCAGCCGCAGATCGCAGGGGTCCATCCCGTTGGGTTCGACGGCGACGAAGGTCTGCGTGACGAACTTGTCCTCGTCCAGATAGGCGCGCATGGCCGCCTTCTGCCCGGCCGAGTCGCCGTCGAAGGTGAACACCACCTCCACACCGAGGAACTGGTTCCGGTCGGCCAGCAGCCGTCGCAGCATCTTGATGTGGTCTTCGCCGAACGCGGTGCCGCAGGTGGCCACCGCGGTCGGGACCCCGGCCAGATGGCAGGCCATCACATCGGTGTAGCCCTCGACCACGACCGCGCGCTCCTGCTTGACGATCTCGCGGCGCGCCATGTCCAGGCCGTACAGGACCGAGGACTTCTTGTAGATCGGGGTCTCGGGGCTGTTGAGGTATTTCGGGGTGTCCGGGTCGTCGGTGAGCCGGCGCCCGCCGAACCCGATGACGTCGCCGGACAGGTCGGCGATCGGCCACATCAGCCGGTTGCGGAAGCGGTCCATCGCGCCGCGCCGGCCCTCGGAGGCCAGACCGCTGGTCAGGATCTCCTTGTCGGCGAAGCCGCGGGCCCGCAGGTGCCGGACCAGCATCTCCCAGGACTCCGGCGCGTAGCCGACCCGGAAACGCTCGATCGCCGTCGGGTCGAAACCGCGTGAGCTCAACAGCTCACGGGCGTGGACGGCGGCCGGCGTGGCGAGTTGGTCCACGAAGTACTCGGCGGCGACCTTGTGCGCCTCCAGCAGCCGGGTGCGCTCGCTGCGCTCGCCCTGCTTCGTGTAGCCGCCCTCGGTGTAGCGCAGTTCGATGTTGTACTGGCCCGCCAGGCGCTCGATCGAGTCCGTGAAGGAGAGGTGGTCGTACTCCATCACGAACTTGATCACGTCGCCGCCGACGCCGCAGCCGAAGCAGTGGTAGAAGTTCTTCGCCGGGCTGACCTGGAAGGACGGGGACTTCTCGTCGTGGAAGGGACACAGTCCCTTCAGGTTGCCGCCGCCGGCGTTGGCGAGTTGCACAACGGCGCCGACGACATCGACGATCGAGGCCGCCCTGCGTACTCGCTCGATATCGTCGTCATTGATCCGTCCGGCCACGAAGAAAGCTTATCCGGGCTGTCAGACCGTTCCGAGTCGCGTGCTCAGCGCGTACGCGGCGTCATCGGTGAGTGACGCGACCTGGTCCACGACCACCCGCAGCCGGGTGCAGTCGTCCGCGGCCTCGGCGTACCAGGCGTGGAAGGCCGGCTCCAGGTGCTCCGGCAGCGCCGACAGCCCTTCGACCAGGCCGGTGACCAGCTCCCGCTGCCGGCGGCGGCGCTCGCGGGCGTCGTCGCGCTGCATCACGTAGCGCGCGGTGATCGCCTTGAGCAGCGCGCACTCCAGCCGGGTCTGGCGCGGCACGACGAGGTCGGCGGCGTACCGGGTCAACGGGCCGGCGTCCTGGCCGATGTCCAGGCCGGCGGCTTGGGAGGCCGCGGCGCGGGTCGCGGCGGCCGCGGATTGGCAGAACCGGCCGATCAGGCTGCTGGTGGCGTTCTTCAGCGCGGCCTGCGCGGCGAACGAGCCGTCGTAGTCGCCGGGCCAGTAGTCCAGGGCTTGCAGCCGGGCCAGAGCTTCGGAAAGTTCAGGCGCGCTCGCTCCCGACGCGTAGCGGATCTCGGTCAGCTCGAAGAGCTCGGCCTGCTCGGTCAGCGACAGCAGGGTCTTGGGGACGAGGAAGCCGGCGTGCAGCGCGTCCTCCAGATCGTGTACCGAGTAGGCCACATCGTCGGACCAGTCCATCACCTGCGCCTCGAAACAGCTCCGGCCGAGCACCGCGCCGTGCCGCATCCACTCGAAGACCGGCTCGTCGTCGGCGTAGACGCCGAACTTCCCGGTGCCGCGCGCCTGGCCCTCGGCCAGGGTCCACGGGTACTTCGTCGCGGCGTCCAGCGCGGCCCGGGTCAGGTTCAACCCGCCGGGCTCCCCGTTCGGGCCCATCGCCTTGGCCTCCAGCCGGACCAGGATCCGGAACGACTGCGCGTTGCCCTCGAAGCCGCCGCAGTCGGCCGCGGCCAGGGCCAGCGCCTCCTCGCCGGTGTGGCCGAACGGCGGGTGCCCGAGGTCGTGGGCCAGGCAGGCGGTCTCCATCAGGTCCGGGTCGGCGCCCAGCTCCTTGCCGAGCTCGCGGCCGATCTGCGCGCACTCCAGGCTGTGCGTGAGCCGGGTGCGGGGGCTGTCCAGGTAGGCGCCGTACGCCGAGTCGTTCGAGCCCGGCGCCACCACCTGGGTCTTGGCCGCCAGCCGGCGCAGCGCAGCGCTGTGCAGCACCCGCGCCCGGTCTCGTTCGAAGGCCGTCCGCCACTTGTTGCTGGGATGGTCCGGCAGATGTCGCTGCCGGTCGGCGTCGGTGTACGCATCGCTCACGGCCCCACGGTAACCCGTGCGGGCCAACAGGAACTGAAGACTCGGCGGCGGGGCGGCTTGCTCGACGACGCGGCGGCCCCGGGAAGGTTGTCCCGGGGCCGCCGTTTGCGGTGTGTCCTTCTTACTAGAGCAGTTCCTCCTGGGCGCCGAGGATCATGGACCGCGCGGCGGCGTTCTGCGCCATGCCGGTGGCGTCCTCGGCGCAGGCCTGGCCGGCCGGTGAGGCGAACGCGGTGCGCAGCTCGTCCATCGAGTCCCAGCGCAGCTCGGCGATCCGGTAGTAGGGCTCGCCCCGGACCGGCTGGGGGTCGTCGGTGATGGCGTAGGAGCGCAGGCCGGGGAGCTTGCGGGCGAGCGGGATGTGGACCTCGCGGTAGTGCTTCTCGAAGGCCTCGGGGTCGGTCGGCTGCTCCCAGAGGAAGAGGAAGCGGACGGGGGTGGTGGTCATGACGGGTTCCTCTCGGTCGGTGTCTCGCCTGTACATACCGGCGGCACCGGCCGGACTCATCGCGGCAGGCCGAAGATCTCGAACAGGGCCGGGTCGGCGAACACGACGTTGGCGGTGACCAGGCCGCCGACGACGGTGAAGACTTGGAGGGTGTGCGGCTTGTGGGTGCCGGCGGCGGTCGGGGCGTAAGCGGCGAGCGCCGGCTGGCCGTTGGCGGTGGTCGGCACGGCGCGCCAGCCCGGACCGTGCATACGGAAGACGCGCTCCATGAACAGCCCGTAGTCGTCGCGGCCCCGGTACCAGAGCGGGACCGGCGGCATCTCCATGATCACGTCGTCCGCGAGCAGCTTCACCAGGGCCGGGACGTCGGCGGCCTGGAAGGCGTGGATGTAGCGCTCGATGGTCGCGTGCCGCTCGGGGTCGGGGGTCTCACGGACGTCGGTGGCGTCGCCGAGGCTGCCGACCGCCGCGCGCGCCCGCTGCAACGCGCTGTTCACGGCGGCCACGCTGGTGCCGAGCTGCTGCGCGACCTCGGCGGCGGAGAAGTCGAGGACGTCGCGCAGCACCAATGCGGCCCGCTGCCGCGCGGGCAGTTCCTGCACCGCGGCGATCCAGGCCAGGCGCAGGTCGGCGCGGGCGTCGGCGTCGAAGCGGGCGTCCGGGAACGGCTCCAGCCAGGGGACGTCCAGCGCCGGCTGCAACGCCGCCTCGGTGTCGCGGCTGGGCGCACCGAGGCCGGACGGCAGCGGGCGGCGGCCGCGCGATTCCAGCGCGGTCAGGCAGACGTTGGTCGCGATGCGGTAGAGCCAGGTCCGCAGCGAGGCGCGGGCCGGGTCGAAGCGGTCGCGGGCCTTCCAGGCCCGGAGCAGCGTCTCCTGGACCTGGTCCTCGGCGTCGTGGACGGAACCGAGCATGCGGTAGCAGTACGCGGTGAGCTCCGCCCGGTGCGCTTCGAGGTCCACTGGTTCAGCCTACGGATGCCCCACCCACTGCGGCCACGCGAAAGCTAGGTTGCGGGCATGAGCGATCTGGGTCCGCCCGCCGTCGTCGCCGGGGAGAAGGAGACGCTGCTCGCCTTCCTGCGCTATCTGCGCGAGGCGATCATCCGCAAGGTCGAGGGGCTGCCGGACGACGTCGCGCGCCGCCCCGGCGTCCCCTCCGGCACCAGCCCGCTGGGGATGCTGAAGCACCTGTCCGGCGCGGAGCTGGTGTGGCTGGAGTGGGCATTCCTCGGCCGGGACCCGTTCCCGGACACTTCGATGGAGGTCGCGGAGACGGACACCGTCGCGAGGTGCGTGGCGGCCTACCGCGCGGCGACGGTGCGGGCCGACGCGCTGTGGGCATCGCTGGACGACCTGGACGCGGTCTCGGTGCGCGAGGACCGGACGCTGCGCTGGATCCTGGTGCACACGGTCGAGGAGCTGGCGCGGCATGCCGGGCAGCTGGACATCTTGCGGGAGCTGATCGACGGGGATGTGGGTCGGTGAGCGCCGCGAGACCTGCGGGGTCTGCGCTTGCGCTACCTGCGGTGTCTGCGAGGCCAGAAGCGCCGGCAAAATAAAAAGCGGCCGGGCGCCCCGAAGGACACCCGGCCATATCACTGTCGACTACCTACCTTACCGGGAATCGCTCGCCTCCGACTCGATCGCCGCCCGGGCCGCCTCCAGCCGCGCCACCGGCACGCGGAACGGCGAGCAGGACACGTAGTCCAGCCCCACCTCGTGGAAGAAGTGCACCGAGTCCGGGTCGCCGCCGTGCTCGCCGCAGACGCCGAGCTTGAGCTCCGGGCGGGCCTTGCGGCCCTCCTCGACGGCGATCTGCACCAGCTTGCCGACGCCCTCGCGGTCCAGGGTCTCGAACGGCGAGACGCCGAAGATGCCGCGCTCCAGGTAGGCCGAGAAGAACGCGCCCTCGACGTCGTCGCGGGAGAAGCCCCAGGTGGTCTGGGTCAGGTCGTTCGTGCCGAAGGAGAAGAACTGCGCGGCCTCGGCGATCTGGCCGGCGGTCAGGGCCGCGCGGGGCAGCTCGATCATCGTGCCGATCAGGCTGCGGACGTCGGCGCCGGTGCGCTCCTTGACCTCGTCCAGGACCTGCTGGGCCTCGTCGCGGATGATCTCCAGCTCCTGGACCGCGCCGACCAGCGGGACCATGATCTCCACCCGCGCCACGCCGCCGGCCTTGGCGACCTGCGCCGCGGCCTCGGCGATCGCGCGGACCTGCATCATGAACAGGCCCGGGATGACCAGGCCCAGGCGAACGCCGCGCAGGCCCAGCATCGGGTTGGCCTCGTGCATCTTGTGCACGGCCTGGAGCAGCCGCAGGTCGCCCTCGTTGTGCTCGCCCTGGGCCTCGGCCACCGCCACCCGCACCGACAGCTCGGTGATGTCCGGCAGGAACTCGTGCAGCGGCGGGTCCAGCAGGCGCACGGTCACCGGCAGGCCGCCCATGGCGGTGAAGATGGCGACGAAGTCGTCGCGCTGCATCGGCAGCAACTCGCCCAACGCCGCCTGGCGCTCGGCGTCGTCGTCGCCGGCCAGGATCAGGCGCTCGATCAGCGCCCGCCGCTCGCCGAGGAACATGTGCTCGGTGCGGCACAGGCCGATGCCCTGCGCGCCGAAGCGGCGGGCGCGGGCGGCGTCCTCGGGGGTGTCGGCGTTGGCCCGGACGTAGAGCCGGCGGCGCTCGTCGGACCAGGTCATGATCCGGTGCACGGCCTTGACCAGGTCGTCGGACTTCGGCGAGTCGGCGCCGAGCCGGCCCTCGAAGTACTCCACCACCGGGGAGGCGACGACCGGGACCTCGCCGAGGTAGATCGCGCCGGAGGTGCCGTCGATGGAGACGACGTCGCCCTCCTCGACCACCTCGCCGCCCGGCGCGGTCATCCGGCGGCGCTTGGTGTCCACGTCCAGCGACTCCGCGCCGCACACGCAGGTCTTGCCCATGCCGCGGGCGACGACCGCGGCGTGCGAGGTCTTGCCGCCGCGCGAGGTGAGGATGCCCTGCGCCGCGATCATGCCGTTGAGGTCGTCGGGGTTGGTCTCGCGGCGGATCAGGATGACCTTCTCCCCCGAGCGCGACCACTTGACCGCGGTGTAGGAGTCGAACACGGCCTTGCCGGACGCGGCGCCCGGGGAGGCGTTCATGCCGGTGGCGATGCGCTCGGTCTTGGCGTTCTCGTCAAAGCGCGGGAACATCAGCTGCGCCAGCTGCGCGCCGGTGACCCGGTCCACGGCCTCGTCCGAGCTGATCCGGCCCTCGTCGACCAGTTGGACGGCGATCCGGAAGGCGGCGGCCGCGGTGCGCTTGCCGACCCGGGTCTGGAGCATCCACAGCTTGCCGGACTCGATGGTGAACTCGATGTCGCACAGGTCGCGGTAGTGCTCTTCCAGCTTGGCCATGATGTCGGTGAGTTCGGTGTAGGACTTGGGGTCCAGCGAGCCGAGCTCTTCGAGCTGCATGGTGTTGCGGATACCGGCGACGACGTCCTCGCCCTGCGCGTTCTGCAGGTAGTCGCCGTAGACGCCGGTCTGGCCGGACGCCGGGTCGCGGGTGAAGGCGACGCCGGTACCGGAGTCCATGCCGAGGTTGCCGAAGACCATGGAGCAGATGTTGACCGCGGTGCCCAGGTCGTTGGGGATGCGCTCCTGGCGGCGGTAGAGCTTGGCGCGGTCGCCGTTCCAGGACTCGAACACGGCGCGGATCGCCAGGTCCATCTGCTCACGCGGGTCCTGCGGGAAGGGGCGGCCGGCCTCCTTCTCCACGATCGCCTTGAACGCCTCGACCAGGCCGCGCAGGTCCTCGGCGCCCAAGTCCAGGTCGTTCTGCGTGCCCTTGGCGTGCTTGGCGGCGTCCAGGGCCTCATCGAAGTGCTCGCCGTCGATGCCCAGCACGGTCTTGCCGAACATCTGGATCAGCCGGCGGTAGGAGTCCCAGGCGAAGCGCCCTGTCTCTCCACCATCCTCAGCACCCGCCGCCTGGGCGGCCAGACCGTGGACCGATTCGTCGTTCAGTCCGATGTTCAGGACCGTGTCCATCATCCCCGGCATGGAGAACTTGGCGCCGGAGCGGACCGAGACCAGGAGCGGGCCGTCGGCCTGGCCCAGCTTCTTGCCCATCTTCGCCTCGAGCGCGTCGAGGTACTCCGATACCTGCTCCCGGAGTTCGGGCGGCTCCTGACCCTGCTCCAGGTACACCCGGCAGGCGTCGGTGGTGATCGTGAAGCCGGGAGGGACCGGCAGCCCGAGGTTGGTCATCTCGGCGAGGTTGGCACCCTTGCCGCCGAGCAGGTCCTTGAGGTCCTTGTTGCCTTCGGTGAAGTCGTACACGAACTTCGGCACGCAGATACTCCCTGACTGATCTGTGTGGCACACACCGCGGCGACGACGGGACGGAACTGAGGGGGGTGTCCCGCCGCACTGCCCTGACGCTGCGGAGCGTAGCGCGTCGGCCGGGCGTGTTCGCCTGGGCTATACCCCGATTCAAGCGTTTCGTTCCTGTGAGCCGCCTCACCCGGGGGTGCGGGGGCGCGTGGCGCCGGCGCGCGGGGCGGGTCACCCGTGCGGACCCCGCCCGGAATCGCGGGGAATGAAAGTACCGCAGGGTGTGCTGTGGGGGACGATAGGTTAGTTGAAGCCTCAATCAAGATCCTCGGCGCCCGTGCTCCGAGCCCAGCAGGAGGAAGCAGCCACAATGAGCACCGACTACGCGTCCCTGACCGGCGATTACACCTTCGATGTCGCACACAGCTCGGTCGGGTTCATCGCCCGGCACGCCATGGTGACCAAGGTGCGCGGGGGCTTCAACGAGTTCGAGGGCGAGGTCCACCTCGACGGCGCGAACCCGGAGAAGAGCAGCGCCACCGCCACGGTGAAGGTGGCCAGCGTCGACACCCGCAACGAGCAGCGCAACGGCCACCTGCTCTCCGGCGACTTCTTCGAGCAGGAGAAGTACCCGGACATGACCTTCAAGTCCACCGGCATCACGCCCAAGGGCGAGGACCAGTTCACCCTGCGCGGCGACCTGACCGTCAAGGACGTCACCAAGCCGGTCGACTTCGACGTCGAGTTCCTGGGCACCACCGTGGACCCCTACGGCAACACCCGCATCGGCTTCGAGGCCAAGACCACCGTCAGCCGCAAGGAGTTCGGCATGACCTGGAACGCCGCCCTGGAGACCGGCGGCGTGCTGGTCAGCGACAAGATCCAGATCGAGCTGGAGATCTCGGCGATCAAGCAGAGCTGAGCCGCCCGATCACCGTACGGAGCGCCGGGACCGCCTGGAGGGTCCCGGCGCTCTTTTTTGTCGTGCGGGCTTTGGTGTGCGGGCTTTGGCGCACGAAGCTTTGTCGTGCGGGTTCGGGCCGAAGCCGCACGACGGCAAGGCTCTCGGCGACGGCCAGGCCGAGGGCCGCGCGGGCGTCGGCGGCGCTGACCCGACCGGAGGAGTCGCCCGCGGCCTTGCGCGCGGCAAAGTCCGCGACGGCCAGGCGATCCTCCAGCTCTTCCAGCTCCGAGGCGCTGATCACTATCGCTGCCACCCGGCCGTGGCCAGTCAGGGCGATACGCTCGCGACCGAACCAGGTCGCCCGGCACCGGCCGGGCATCGAGCAGCGCCGCTCACCCACCCGAGTCCTCCATCTCCGCGCCGGCCGGCACGGTGTCGTCGTCCCGGTCGTCGAGCCAGCCGTAGGGCAGCGTGACCTTGCCCGGGGAGTTGGTGCGGCCGCGGGGCTTGCCGAGGGTGTCGGTCGGGAAGGGGGTGGCCGGGTCCAGGCGGGCGAAGAAGGCGTCGAGTTCGGCCAGGGAAGAGGACATCGCCAGGCCGCGGCGGATGTCGCCGCCGACCGGGAAGCCTTTGAGGTACCAGGCCACGTGCTTGCGGAAGTCGATGACGCCCTCGCGCTCGGCGCCGAGCCAGGAGGACAGGAGTTCGGCGTGGCGGCGCATGGTGGCCATGACCTCGCCGAGGTCGGGGAGCTTGCGTTCGGTGCGGCCCGCGAACGCCGCCGCGAGGTCGGCGAACAACCAGGGGCGCCCCAGGCAGCCGCGTCCGACCACCACGCCGTCGGCCCCGGTCTCGCTCATCATGCGCAGCGCGTCATCGGCTTCCCAGATGTCGCCGTTGCCGAGGACCGGGACGTCGAGTTCGTCCTTCAGGGCCTTGATGGCGGTCCAGTCCGCCTCGCCGCTGTAGCGCTGGGCCGCGGTGCGGCCGTGCAGCGCGACCCAGGCGGCGCCGGCGTCCTGGGCGATGCGGCCGGCCTCCAGGAAGGTGTGGTGCTCCTCGTCGATGCCGATGCGCATCTTGACGGTGACCGGGATGCCGGCCGGGGCCGCGGCTTGGACCGCGGCTTCGACGATCTGGCCGAACAATCGGCGCTTGTAGGGCAGAGCGGCCCCGCCGCCCTTGCGTGTGACGCGCGGAACTGGGCATCCGAAGTTCATGTCCACGTGGTCGGCCAGGTCCTCGGCGGCGATCATCTCCACCGCCTTGCGGACTGTGACCGGATCCACACCGTACAACTGCAGGCTGCGCGGCTTCTCGTCGCCGGCGAAGGTCACCATGCGCAGGGTCTTCTCGTTCCGCTCCACCAGGGCGCGGGTCATGACCATCTCGCAGACGTAGATCCCGGCTCCGTGCTCGCGGCACAGCTGGCGGAACGCCACGTTGGTGATGCCGGCCATCGGGGCGAGCACCACGGGCGGCGCAACGGGCAGGGAGCCCAGAGTGAGGTTCGGTTTGTCTGGGGAAGTCACCGTTCCAGGATCCCATAGCACGACGGGACACCCGTTCGGATATTCCAGTCGGCCTTAGGACAACCGGCCCGTTAGTCTGAACGTCATAAGGAAAGAGTTAAGAAACCGGCGGGGGGACCGCTGGAACAGCAGAACAGCGGGTGGGCGAGAGTGAGTGGAGAAGTGGTGAGAGCCAACCGCACCGGCGCCAGCGGTGCGGACGTGAACGGCCCGCGGGGGCGGGGGCCGGAACGCGGGCGCGACAAAATGGCGACCGGCCTGTTGGCCGGTGCGCTGGGGGTGTTCATGGCGATCGGGATCTCGGCGTGCAACACGAACCCGCACGCCGCGGACGTCCCGCCGCCGTCGACCGAGAACCAGCCGGCGGCCAACGGCCAGAGCCCGGACACCGAGTCGAGCGCGCACCACAAGGCGCCGCCCAAGCCGGGCATAGTGCTGCCCAACACGATCCAGGTGCTCTACGCGACCACGCCGGCATTCCAGGACCTGACGCACCACATCGTGCTGTGGAACGCCTCGCAGGCGTACAAGGCCATGTACGCGGCGGCCTACCAGCCGACACAGGCCGCGACCGCGGACCTGAAGCGCTACTGGACCGGGACCGGATACGAGTACGCGCACGCCTGGGCCCAGCAGTGGATCGACACCAAACACCAGCCGGTGGGCTTCACCGTGCTGTCGAACGTGGTGGTGGAGAACCTGACCCCGGAGCAGGCCACCGTGGGCTTCTGCGAGGACCTGTCCGGCGTGGTGAGCGGCAACGTCGCGACCCACACCCCGGGCAAGGCCCTGCAGCCGAAGAACTCCCTCGGCAACCGGGTCGAGTACAGCATGGTGCCGACCGGCGTGAAGGGGCAGTGGCAGGTGAACGGGGAGTCGATGGCCCGGGCCTCGGCCATGTGCCCGCCGCCCGGCGCGCAGAAGAAGCACCATCACTGAGC
>NZ_JAAFYZ010000169.1 GCF_018274385.1 Catenulispora pinistramenti
CCCTGCCCCTGCCCCTGCCCCTGCCCGTTGCCTGTCGTCTCCGCCGGCGGCCGGTTGAAGTACGACTGCCCGTTCCGCAGCTCGACGCCCTTCATCAGGGTGCTGACCGTGACGAACGTGTAGCCCTGCTGCTTGAGCCGCTGGATCACCGCGGGGACCGCGTCGACCGTGGTCTTGTGGATGTCGTGGGAGATGACGATCCGGCCCGGCTTGGCGTGGCTGACGATCTGGTCCGCGACCCGCGCCGGGTCCGGGTACTTCCAGTCCTCGGGGTCGACGCGCCACATGATGAACGGGAAGCCGCCGACCGCCCGCACGGTGTCGTTGACCGCGCCGTAGGGCGGCCGGACCAGGGTCGGGCGCGGTATGCCGGCCGCGGCTATGGCGTCGGCGGCGCGGTTGATCTCGTCCTGGACCGCGGCGGCGGGCAGCTTGGACAGGTCCTTGTGGTCCCAGGTGTGGTTGCCCACCTCGTTGCCCTCGGCGTACTCGCGGTGGACCAGGTCCGGGTACTTGACCGCCTGGTTGCCGAGCACGAAGAAGGTGGCCGGGACGTTCTGTGCCTTCAGCAGATCCAGCAGCCGGCCGGTGTCCGGACCGGGGCCGTCGTCGAAGGTGAGGGCTATGCACTTGGCGACGGAGCAGTCGACGTCGGAGTTCGTACGCGGCACGGCCGGCGGCTGGTAGCCGGGCGCGGTCGGGGTGGTGACGTTCGAGGACGGCGCGCCAGGGGCGGCGGGTGAGTTCGGGCTGCCGGGGGAGTCGGGGGAGCCGTTGGAAGAACTCGGCGGGGTGGTGCCGGTGCCGGTGTTCCCCGAGGATCCGGTTGATCCGGCCGAGCCGTTCGGGGAACCCTGGCTGTTCTGGCCGTCCGGACCGCTCGGACTGTCAGGGCCGGTACTCGTCCGCGACGGGGACGGTCTCGGGTCGGAGGTCGTCGCGGACGCGGACGCCGACCGCGTGCCGGAACTCCCACTGGCACACGCGGTGGCCGCCACCCCGACCGCGCCGAGGACGGCGACGGCGGCGAGGGCCTGCTTGCGGGCGGGGAACCGGGACACACGCGGGCGAATCATCAGACAATCATTCACTGTGGTCCCGGCTGTTCCAAAACCGCACTGGTCAACGTGCCGGGGCGAATCAGGGCCTCACAATGCGTGATCAACCGGATACCGGTCGGTTCGATATCTTTTCGTCCGTGCAATCCCACGAGCACCGCACCCGGATCCGAGCCGGCGCACCCGGCGTCCCCGGGCTGGAGGTACGGACCGTCGAACCGTCCTCGGCGGCCCGCGTCATCGATCTGGGCCTGCGGATCGGCGAACTGCTGCTGGCCAGCGGGGAGGGCAGCGAGGACGTCGAGGTCGCGATGGTCGGGATCACCGAGGCGTACGGGCTGTCGCGGTGCGAGACCAACGTCACCTTCACCGTGGTCACCCTCTCCTACCAGCCGAGCCTCACCGACGCCCCGCTCTCGCTGGAGCGGGTGGTGCGGCGGCGGACCGTGGACTACACGAGCCTGGCCGACCTGCACCGGCTGGCCGTGGACATCAGCGCGGGCGGGGTGACGCTGGAGGAGGCGTACGGCCGGCTGGCCGCGATCCGCCGGAACAAGTACCCGTACCCGCCGTGGGTGATCGTCGCCAGCCTCGGCGCCATCGCCGCCACCGCGGCCCTGCTGGTCGGCGGCGGCTACCTGGCCAGCCTGGTGGCGTTCGTCTGCGCCATCCTCGGGGACTGGCTGTACCGGCAGCTGGCGAAGACCGGCGTGCCGTCCTTCTACCTGTTGGCGGTGGCCGCGGTCCCCGGCGCGATCGCGGCGATCGCCCTGGACCGGCTCGGCGTGCACATCAACAGCACAGCGGTGGTGGTCGGCGGCGTGTTCACGGTGCTGCCCGGCCGCGCCCTGGTCGCGGCCATTCAAGACGGCCTGACAGGCTTCTACATCACCGCCTCCGCCCGCCTGCTGGAAGTGGTGTTCCTGGTCGCCGCCCTGGTCAGCGGGATCACGCTGGTCCTCAAGGTGGGCCGCCAGGTCGGCGCGAGCTTCATCGTGGACGAGCGCCTGGCCCCGGTCCGCATCGAACCGCAGATCGCCTTGGTGGCGGCCGGACTGGGAGTGTCGTTCGCGGTGGCGGTCCACACACCACGCCGCATACTGCCCTTCGCCGCCGTCGGCGCGGCGTTCACCTGGGCCGCGGCCACCTACCCGGCCCAGTGGGGCCTGTCCCCGGTGATCGCCACCGGACTGGCCGCGATGGCCGTCGGCCTGGTCGGCTCAATGGTGGCCCTCCGCAAACGCACATCCGCGCTGCCCTATGTGATCCCCGCGGTAGGGCCCCTGCTCCCAGGCTCCGCGGTCTACTTCGCCATGCTCCAGATCACCAGCGGCGACAGCCACCGCGGCGTTGCCTCCCTGGAGACCGCGATCTCCCTCGGCCTGGCCATCGGCGCCGGCGTCAGCCTCGGCGGCGAACTGGCGCACGTCCTGGGCCGCCTGACCGGCAGCAAAGAGCTGGTCTTGACCTTCCGCCGCAGCGCCGCCGCGGAACAAGAAGCGGGCCTACCACCCCAACAAGGCTGAGGGACACGACCGCAGTCCCTCGGTCATGTCCCTCAGCAGCTTGCGCGGTACCTCCAGCGGTACCTCTACCGGCGCTCTATACGCGGGCCAAACACCGCGCGTCCTACAGCGCCGGCGGGTCACCCGCCACTCTTACGCCGGAACTGCCGCTTGGCACCGGCCCGCCCATGCGCAGAGTGAATCTTCGAGTCCGAGCCCCCGGACCCGGCCGCCCGCGCCGCATTACCCCGCTTGGCCTCCAAAGCCTCCAAAAAACGCCGCTTCTGCTCGTCGGCGTCCGAAGCACCCTCCGGCCCACCCCCCGGCTCGCCGGGCTCCGACTGCGATCCCGCCGCGGTGGCATCCATACCGGCCTCCTGATGATGTGCGATGTGACGAAAGAGCTGTCCCCGCCAGCCTCCCACGACCACCGCGCCCGGCACCACACGGATAACACGCGTCCCCGGCACCGCCACACCGGGTAAGCTGTCTGCGCGACACGCCCTCGCGGGACGTGATGAAAATTCCGTCTCCGCATGTCACCGGGTCTAGCGTGCGAGAGCTAGAAACGTGATCATGAAGTTGTGGGGGCGCCGCAGGTCAAGGACGTGCGGTTAGATGTCAAACTTGGATTCATTCCATAGTCGCGATGGTTCCTCATGCTCCTGACGCTGCCGACGCGTTCGTCTAGCGCCAGAAATTCGTTGAGATCTTGTCCAGAGCCGTCGATCAGATCCTCGACGCTCGGTCCCAGATCGAGGGCGTTCCGGTAGTCGATGAGGTTGATGTTGCCCAGGCCCGATTCCCGAGCTCCGCAGGCCCCATACGACCGACCAGGTCGGCGAGGAAGAGATTGCGGTCCCGTTCCCCGTCGATCACTCTGCGGGACTTCTTGGCTTCGTGGTCTGTCACGTTCACTGCAGGCTCTATTGCGCACGAGGAGCGCTCTGGTTGCGACGCAGTGTATTTGTCGTATTGGTTGACTTCGCGCGAGCTTCGGACGCCGGGCTCAGCTGGCTTCACCCTTGCGGGTGACGGGGCGTCGACATGGTGTTTGCCAGTCCCACACCGGGGCGACCTGCACAGACGAGGCATTCGGCAGGAGCGGTCGCACAGGCCTACGCCCTGGCACACGGATACGGCGCTGCCGTCCACGCTGAACCGCTAGATGTCCCCGTGATTAGGGTCCGGTACCCTCGGGCCCCTGGGCCAGGTGCCGATCGGCGGTGAGGCGCCAGTCGCCGACAGTTGGAGTCTCGGGCCTGCGGCCGGGCTCCGGGCTGATCTATTCGCTGGCGAGAACGGATGCCACGTCGACTCGGAACAGGTGCCTTGTCGTCTCCCGCCGGATCTGCTCCATGGTCCGACGGAACTGCTCGGCGGTGCGGTTCCGGTATTCGTTGCAGTCGTCGGCGGCCCAGCAGGCGTTGAAGATCGCGTTCTGGAGGGTCAGGTACGCCGACCACAGCTCGTCGATGAAGCGGCGGGCGATGATCCTTGCGGCCGTGTCCAGCATGTCCTCGCCGACGGCCTGGGCCCGCCGGTCGAATGCCCCCATGGCGTCGGGAACGATCGCGTCGACACCAGTCTCGAAGTCGGCGACCCCCAGGTGGATCGGATACAGGCGACTCATCGCAGGGATCAGAACCCTGATGTTGTTCTCGGCGGCGGCCGCCTCGGTCCGTACCGCCGCCTCCACCATGGAGCGCATCATCGGCAGGAACTGCGGAGTCGCCAAAGTGGCCGCGCGCAGCGCGTCGATCTCTTGCCGAAACCCGGAGACCGCCCGTCGCCACCGGTCCACGCGCAGATAAGTCTTCTCCCGTTCCGAAAGGTCCGACCGTGGCTCGTCGCCGATCACGGCCAACCCGTAGAGCTCGTCGAATACCGATGCCGGGGCCGGCTGCCCGGCTGCCAGCCCGGACAAGGAGTTGTACAGACGGAGATACGCCGGGACATCGATGGTGGCGAGGGGCACTTCAAGCGGCGTGATCGCCAGTGTCTTCGCGGCCTCGATGGCCTGGCGCCGGCCGCCGGTGAATGCGTGGTCTGCCTGGATCCCGACGCCTTCCTGCAGAACAACCTTCCCGTCTACGACGCTGTAGTCGGCACCCTCGGTGTAGCAGTACTTGGCCCGAAGCGCCTCGATCAGATCACTTTCCAGCACCACAGCCTTCGGGTCGGACTCGTCGCCTATGCTCCAGTGCTCCGCCAGCCGTTGCTTTCCCACCGCTGTCAAAATCACGTCGCTACGATCCAGGCCCGCAATCGGTGACACGTAGAAGTGCTCAGAGCGTGACAGGGCCGCCGCGAACTCCGCCATGGCCTGAAAGCGCCGTTCGTCGACTTCCTCGTCGCGGTGCAGCAGCGCTACTTCCGCATCAGACTTTCCGATCAGGATTTCGTTCGCATCGGAGACGATCGCGAACCGCCGAGCGCGGGGGGAGTGGTCGCTAGGTCCGCCCACCTGCTCTGTCTTGAGGAAGTCGAGGCAGAAGGCCCCGTACGAGCCGCAGACGACCGCAGCCCCGAACCCACGCCGTCGATCCTGCGCCGTCGCGAGTTCGGAAAGGTGGCCGACTTCGACGCCCAGCGGTCGGAGCACCACGGCCAGATAGTTCGCTGCCCATCCTGCCTCTGTCTCACTGCCGAGAATTAGATGAACGCCACCTTCGGCTCCGCCAGACACGGCGTGCGCGTAGAGGGCGACAGCCATGGCTCCATTGGCATCGCGGTCTTCAACCTCGACGCCTCTACGCACGACTCCTCCGTGCCACAGAATCGCCGCCAGCGCCGGCACGGTCTCGCTGATCGGTTCTCCGAGACCGCGGCCGACCGACTCCAGTCCTACGGCGAAGACGTCCGCCAAGACAGCCCCCCGGTCCTCATCGGTCAGAAGCCGGTGGTGGAGCTCCTCCGTGACCGTCAGCAGGTCTGCATCGGACATGCGACGTGCCCAGGGCACTCGCGCGAGCGCGGACTGATACAGCATCTCGGAGCCTTGAGACATGGTGCGATCGTAGCCTCGTCCTTGTTGGTCACGGGCGCGGGCAGCCACCCGACGGCGACCCCGGTGGCGGCTTCTTGCGCGGATCCTCGATGCTCCAAGTGTCTTCCTTGGGGGGTGATGAGTGAGGGCCCTCATCACCGAGGACCATGTGGTGCCAGCCGGTACTCATGAGCGATGCGATCGCGTCCAACGAACGCCCGAGGCGCGACTTCTCCCAGATCAAGGGGCCGTCGGGAGGTATTTCGGCCGGGTTCCAGGCGTTGGCCTGCTTGTCGAACCACCCGAGGAACTCGTCATCGGGAAGGATGTCGTGCCCGGCCTCGGGCGAGTAGACCACTTGCGATCCGTCCGGCAGCACGCGGCCATAGACTGTGAAGATATCGGATTCGCCCCGCTTGCGACCGATCAGGCCTAATGGGTCGATCCAGGTGAGAGGGTTGGGGACGTAAGCGTGGTCGTTGGGGGATGCGGCAAGGCCGAGGGGGTCGGGCGTGAGGTAGCCGGCGGTGTCGGGGTCGTAGTAGCGGTGCAGGTTGTAGTGCAGGCCAGTCTCGGCATCGTGGTACTGCCCGGGGAAGCGAAGCGGGCAGTCGACGTCGGGGGCGGCGGTGGTGGCGACGGTGCGGCCCCACAGGCTGGTGGTGGTGTGCCACGCGATGCGGCCGTCGGGGGTGACCAGTTCAGTGGGCGTGCCGACCAGGTCGGTGATGATGGCGTGGAAGGCCTCGTCGATGGTGTCCTGGTCCGCTGCGGAGGCCCAGGTACGGCTGCGCTGGGCGGCGGGACGGAACGTACCGGGGTCGTAGTCCCAGGTCAGCGCGATGACCGTGCCGTCTTCGCGGGTGTGGTGTTGTTCGGCCAAGCGGGCGCCGTCCCAGGTGAAGACGACGCGTTCCAGGGTCGTACCGTCGGTGGCGTCGCTGCGGGTCTTGCCGGTGCGACGGCCCAGCGGGTCATAGGAGTATGTCCAGACGGTCCCGTCCGGGAGCACAGCCTCGGTCAGTTGGTCGTCGGCGTTCCAGGTGTAGGTCCATGTCTTGCGGCGGCCGTCCAGCGTGCGGCGGGTCTGTCGGGTCCGGCGTCCGGCATCGTCGTATTCGAAGTTGGTACGTCCGGCCCGCCGGACGAGGGTGCCGGTGGTGTGCCAGTCGCCGGACACGTCGTCGTGGCCGTCGGATCTCTGGGCATCGGCGAGATTGCCGACTGGGTCGTAGGCGTAGGTTTCGCTCCAGTCGGCAGCTTGGACTGCGGTGACGCGGCGAACCTGGTCGACGGTATAGCGGCGGGTTCCACGCAGCGTGTCGGTGACTTGTTCTGGGACACCATCTACGCGCCAGGTGTAATCCCGGCCGAGCAGCAACCGGTTTGCCGCGGCGGCGCCCACCTCGGAGTGCCCGTCGGTGCTGTCGAACCCGAAGGCTGAGGCTCGGTCACCAGTCCACAGCCCTTGTCTGGTCGGCCGGCTCGCGGCGTCGAATTCCTGGCCCAGCCATACGTTCGCGCCCCAGGTGCGTTCTGTTTCACGTCCGGCGATGTCGTGGGTGAAGGCCAGGCGTCCGGTGCCGGTATCCAAGGCTGCGGCCTGTCCGGCTGCGTCGAACCTCCAGTCGGAGACGGAGCCACCGGGGGTGGTGCGCCGTGTACGGCGCCCCGCCGCGTCGTAGCCGAACGTGCTGGTGAGACCATTGACGCTCTCGGCTGTGACACGACCCAGCAGGTCGTACCGATAGGTCACAGACGTACCCGGGCCCGCACCATCGACGAGCCGTCCGGCAGCATCGTAGCGATAGGTGAAGGTGCCTTCGGGGGCGCTTCGGCCCACAACACGACCGACCACATCGCGGTCCAGAGAGATCCGCTCACCCAGCCCTGTCGTGCGTCCGACAAGACGGCCGGCGACGTCGTGTTCGTAGGCGAGGGTACGGCCGATGAAGTCCGTCTCCGACTCCAACCGTCCGGCGGGATCGTAGTGGTACCGCCATGTTTCCCGACCGGGGTTGGTCACTTCGACGAGGCGTAGTTCCGTGTCATAGAGAAAGTCGTGGCGCAGCCCGTTCGGGTCAGTCCGGGCGATCGGACGCCCGAAGGGCCCAGGCTCGAACGCCGTTGTCGCACCGGTCGGGCCGGCGACGGACAACTGCCGTCCCTCGGCGTCATAGGACCAAGTTGTGCGCCCACCGTCGGGCCCTACGTACCAAGCCCTGTTGCCTTCCAGCGTCCAGCCGACCTCGGTGCGGGCACCGAGCGGATCGGTCACCGCCACCGTGCGGCCGAAATCGTCCCGCTCAACTCTGGTCACCGAACCGAGCGGATCCGTGGTTGCAATCGGCAACCCGGCGGCGTTCGTCTCGAACTGGACAGCCGACCCCAGTGGATCGGTGCCGCCGGTCGGCGCACCATTTTCCGCGTAGACGAACGTGTGGACGGCACCGGCCGGATCGGTTACGGCGGAGAGAGAGCCCCGCTCGTCATAGCTGCGGCGCCACACCCCGCCGTCTGGCTGACGCACGACAGTGATCTGATGGAACGCGTTGCGTTCGATCTGCGTCACTGTGCCGTCGGCAGCGATCATGCGGATGACATCTCCGTTGGCATCACGCTCGTAGGACGTCCTCGCCCCGAGCGGATCGACGCGGGACAGCAGATTCCCTTCCCGGTCGTGGCTGGTGACGGTCACGTTGCCGGCAGGGTCGACGACCGCGGCAATGTGGCCGTACTCGTCGTAGCGATAGGTCGTCTGATGGCCCAGTGAGTCGGTGAGGATGGTGCTGCGCTCGTCGTCCTGGTAGTCGAAGGACGCAGACAGGTAGCCTCCGTCTCCTTCACCACGGACGACTCGGCCGTCGGCACCGTACTCGTAGGAATAGCGGTAGCCCAGACGATCAACCCATGCGGTGATGCGGTCGGCATGATCCCATTCGTAGCCGTAAGGCAGTCCGGAGGAATTGACTACGCCGGTCAGACGGCCCTGCTCGTCATACTGGTACTGCTTGACCAAGACGCCGGTTGAATCGTCGGCGCCGAGCAGGCCGATCCCGGATACCCGCGGGCCGGCTCCAGTGAAGACGGTGTCGATGGTCAGGCGATAGGCGGCATGTTCCAGCCCGGTCGGGGTCCCGTGCGCGTCCCGCAGGATGCTGATGCGGTTCTCGTGGCGGTCGGTGATCGCCGTGAGATCCCGTATCCGACCGTTCTCCTCGCGGTAGTGGGTAACCGGGAAGTGCCAGGTGAAACCGGCCCACGGATCCGTAATCCTTATCTCGTCCGACCGGCGATCCCATATCAAGGGCCAACGCGCTCCGCGTAGGGGCAGGACTTGTTGATCGTCGTCCGGTAGGGGGTAGTGCAGGATCTGGCCGTCGTCCCCCGCGAAGTGGATCCCGGCATCGTTGATCGACAACCGTTGGTCGAGCGTGGAAGACCAGCCGGGACCGAACAGACGACCCGTGTCGTACCCGGAGGCGTACGCCCGCCGGAGCACCACCGGAAGAACGCCAGGCAGCTCGAGATCGACCTCAGCGGTGACCATCTGACCGGAGACCAGGTCGACAGGGTCACCACCGGTGCTGCACTTGCTCACTCCGTCGGCGCTGCGGGTTTCGGCACCGGTCGCTCCGGCCTCACCCTTAGCGTCTCGCTCAACGCTGCCGACTGCGTTGCGCTCCTCGCCTTCGGCTTCGCCGCCGAGCTTGCCCAGGATCTTGCCACCCACCGCGTCCAGAGCTCTGCCGCCGAGAAAGGTGGCGCCTAGCATTCCGGCGCCCATCAGAGCGTCGCCGAAGTGGCCTTGCATGGCGTCGCCGGCGACCTGCACTCCGGTGCCGGCAAGCGCGATCAGGTTGTCGGCTTCAGCCAGGCCTGCAGTAACGACATCCACGCCTGGTATCCAGGAGGTCGCGATGGCCAGCACGTCCAGGACCGGGGCTATGTCGCCGGCGATCTCGCCGATCTTTCCGCCCCACTTGGCCAGATCCGCACCGAGGTGTTGCCACCAGTGCTTGTTGTGGACGCCGTCGGACTGGGCGTGGTGGATCGCCTTCGCGCATTCCTTGGCCGCAGCGATGCGGTCGTCATGCGCCTGATGCGCCTGCGCGGTCAACGAAGCCATCTTTGCTTTGGCGTTGTCGAGGCTTTTCTGCGCGGCGTCGTGTGCAGTCTGCGCGTCGGTGACGGCCTGCGGATTGGGGTTGGTGGCATGGTTCTGCTGCGCGGTCTTCAGGTCGTCCGCGGCAGTGTCGGCATTGGTGGTGGTGCGCTGCAGATCAACCTGGGTGTCCTGAGCCTGACGCAACGCCGAGTCGGCCTTGCTCTGCGATGCCTGCAACTTGGGGGCGTAGGCGGATAGGGCGTCAGAGACCTCGCTGTAGGAGATGTACAGCTTCTGAAGCCGCCCCGGCAACGGCCCATAGTTCGACTTGAAGGCATTAGCAGTCTGGCCCACCCACGACAGGGCTGCAGTGTCGGATCCGAAGCTGTTCAGGCTCCGATACGCCGACTCCACATCGTGGGCGAAGTCGCCGAACTCCTTGGCCAAAGCTTGGACCGACTCCACCACGCCAGGCGTCGGGTCCCCGTCCAACCCGAGTATGTCCCAACCAGACGGACGCGCCATCAGTGAACCCCCCGTGCCTGGCTCTCAATCGCACGAGCCTGACAGAACTCTGCTATGCCTGCGATTGCCCACGGGAGTCTACCCAGATGGTCTACGCCCCGGTAACCCCTTTCATGGCCCGCCGCTACACACAGTTGTCGGGCTCAGGCGCTACAGCTCTGCGTCGAAGGACCAGGGAGTGGTTTACGGGCTTGCGCTGCTTACTCGTCGTAGACGCCAACGGCCTCGCGTACCTGTGGGCTAGGGGGCGGTCACAGATCTTGCGTGCATGGCCTCGTAGGAGGGGGGTGTCACGTAGCTTTCCTGGTCAACCAGCACGCTTGTGTTCTTCGAGGCTTCATCGACGTTAGTAGCTTCTTATGGTGGACCTTCAGCAGACGGCCCCGGCTGCTCGGCGCGGTCTGGGGCGGCGCCCTACGCGGAAAACACGTGCCACCACGACCTGTGGTCGGTCGACGGACGTGTAGCTGAGCGGACACCAACCGTGACTTCAATACCGCCGAACACCTGAGGCAGATCCCGCCCGGCACCGCGACCTTCGACCGTCTATGCGAATGCCGACCCGACTCGGAATCCCTCAACGCGGCCCTGGACGCCACCTGGCGTCATAAGAGGATCATCGCCTTCGGCGCAGAGCGCCAGACTCCGGTGGTGCTGGGCTTCGCGCAGAGCCAGAACGCCATCTCGCGCCGTGTCCACCTCAAACGGCTGGACCGAGAAGCCGCCCAGAAGGTGTAGCCCTCCGAACCGTCAAGCTGGCGTTCGGTAGCCGTGCTGGTGGAGCAGCGGGCCGGACTCACCTGGCAAACGAAGTTCAAGAACGCCGACGCCAACCTGTAAGCTGGTCGCAGCCTGTACCCGGGCCAGGATCGATCGCCACCTGACTCGCGGTTCGGCGCCGCAGTTCCGCTGACAACCAAGATCAAATTCGACAGGGCTCATGCCCGGCGAGTTTTCATCACGGTTTTCAGCACATCCCGCCCTCGTAGCTCAGGGGATAGAGCACCCGCCTCCTAAGCGGGGGGCCGTTGGTTCGAATCCAACCGGGGGCACACACGCTGACAAGCAGGGGAGCTCGTCGCCGGGCTCCCCTTTGGATCTTGTGCTCACCATATTGCTCACGAGCACCTCCAGGGTGGGGAGCCGCTGACGGCGCTCCCTGGGCATTTGGCCGAATTCGCACTGTGCCGACTGGTGCGCCGGTGGCGCGAACGATCCACCCGCGAAGTTCTCATCCGACCTGGCCGGTTCCCGCGCAGCGGCTCAAGCATGCCCCGCACCTGCCCTACCTGTTGATCGATGCAATCAGTACCCTGTAGACGTGGGTGTACACAAAGAGCTCGGCGGAAGCCAGCCTGTACAGCAGATCGGAAGCGGGCGGTATCTCCTCGTCCGGGAGATCGCGTCTGGTGGCATGGGCAGGGTTTGGGAGGGTCGGGACAGCCAGCTGGGTCGGGCGGTCGCGATCAAGGAGCTGTCGCTGGACTCGATCGCGGCCGTCGATCATGCGGAGTTCCTAGAACGGGCTGTGCAAGAGGGCCGCAATGCGGCGGCTCTTTCCGATCATCCCAACATCGTCACCATCTACGACGTTGTCGTCGAGGGTGGATCGCCCTGGACGGTCATGCAGTTCGTGCGTGGCCGGTCGCTGGGTGAGCTGTTGAAAGCCGGACCGCCTCCGGTGGAGGTTGTGGCCTCGATGGCCGGGCAGATGCTGTCGGCAATTCGCCACGTGCACAATGCCGGCATCGTCCATCGCGATATCAAGCCCCACAACATCATGATCAACGAGAGTGACGGCAGGGCGCTGCTGACAGATTTCGGGATCTCCAAGAACAAGCGCGACGTCAGCCTGACACATACCGGCTTCATCATAGGCTCCGCGCCGTACATGGCGCCCGAACGTCAGTTGGGACAGTCAGGTGACCCTGCCTCTGACCTGTTCAGCCTTGGTGTGACCTTGTTCGAAGCGCTGGAAGGGTACAAGCCCTTCGGCGGCGATTCTGAGACGGGGACCGTCACCGGGGTTCTGACCAGTCCGTTGCCTCAGATGCGGCGTGGTGGACGTCTGATACCGCTGGTCTATGCGTTGACTGAGAAGGATCCGCGTAGTCGGCCGACGGCGGAGCAGGCCATAGGCCTGCTTAACGGGGCGTCGGTCAACCCCGGTCCGGCACCGTTTCACCAGGACCTGATCACGGCTGGTGCGGCACCGATCGCCAGTGTGGGCACGGCTCTGAATTCGGGGGTGTTCGTCCCCGGCGATACTTTCCGTGGGCCTGGCGCCGGCAGGCGGAACAACAACAAGGGCCTGCTGGTCGCTGGTTCCGTTGCCGCCGTCGTATTGGCCGGCATCATAGGCGGCGCATACACGTACAGTTCACACGCCTCGGCGGCCGGCTCCACCGGCGGTACCTCTCCAACCGGCGTGGCCAGCTCCACCAACGGCATCTCCACAACCGGCGGGCCGTCGACCGGCAGCAGCTCGTCATCCGACAACTCGACAACCGGCAGCACCACCGGCGGCGGGCTCGGCGGCACCGATCCGGGCTGTCAGGCCGCGATGTCGGACGTCGACAGCGGTTCTCAGGGCCTGTCCAGCGCCGTCGGCAACCCGTCGGACGCAATCAACGCCCTCAAGGCCATCGGGACCAAGCTCGACACCGACTCGACCAAGTCCACCAACCCGGCCGCGGCGGCGGCGATCAAGAAGGTCGGCGACGATTACATCGCTATGGGGAACGCGGCGGGCTCTGGCTCGCAGCCAGACATCAACGCGATCCAGGCCGACGCCACCGCGATGGGCAGCGTCTGCGGCGGCTGAGGCTGCACACAACGGGCGGGCCAGGTACAGACGCCGCTCGGTCTAGTCCGTGCACGGCCGCACCGCCGGGCGCTCGGCTGAGACAGGGACCCCGATCTCCCGGCGCCCCAGTCTTCCGGGCCTGGCGTTTTGCTGTGCATCGAGATTCGTCGCCGGCCGGATCCCGCATCCGGATCGAGGCGCCCGGATCCGGCACCCGGATCCGCAGCGGCGGCTCGCCGCCCGCGCCGGTACTCAGCCAATAAGTATGCTGATCGCATGACGCGTCCGCTGCGTTCCACCGACCCGGCCAGTATCGGCGACTACGAACTGATCGGCAGGATCGGGGGTGGGGGTATGGGGGATGTGTTCCTCGGGCGGTCGCCGAGTGGGCGGTTGGCGGCTGTGAAGGTGGTGCGGGATCTGCTGGCCGATGATCCGCGGTTCCGGGTGCGGTTCGCGCGGGAGGTCGCCGCCGCGCGGTCTGTGAGCGGCGCGTATACGGCGGCCGTGCTGGATGCTGATCCTGATGCCGAGCGGCCGTGGCTGGCCACCGCCTATATCGACGGGCCGTCGTTGCTTGATCGGGTTGCCGAGCAGGGGCCGCTGAGTGTGCAGGAGACCCGGGCCCTGGGTGCGGGGCTGGCTGAGGCGCTGCGGGACATCCACCGGGCTGGGCTCGTGCACCGGGACCTGAAGCCGGGCAACGTGTTGCTGGCCGAGGACGGGCCGCGGCTGATCGACTTCGGCATCATCCGGGTGGAGGACGGCGCGGGACTCACCGAGACCGGCTACGTGCTCGGCAGCGCCGGATTCATGGCGCCCGAGCAGGCGTCCGGGGGCGAGGCCACCGCTGCGGCGGACATCTATGCGTTGGGTGCTGTGCTGACCTTCGCAGTGACCGGACACGGACCCTTCGGGGACGGTCCCACGCCGGGGGTGCTGCTCCGGCAGGCGTCCGGTGACCGGGACATAGCGGCCGTGCCCGAAGGGCTGCGCGATGTCGTCGCCCGCTGTTTGGACATCCTGCCCGGCGCGCGTCCTACTACGGGTTCCCTGCTACAGCTCCTCGGCGGGAACGCTATAGAGGACGCCGCAGTAGCAGACGCCGTAGTAGCAAAGGACAGCACCAAGCAGCGCACCAAAGTGCGCACTAAAGGGCACACCAAGTCGCCGGAGCCGGACAGGCTGCTCCGCGCCTCCTCCGCCGGCGCCCAGAACGCTGAGATCGCCGACGTCCCGACGACCGTCATGCGTTCCGAGCCCGGCAAGGGCGGGAAGAACACCAAGAACACCAAGAGCGCGAAGAGCGCGAAGAGCGCGAAGAACACGCAGAGCGCGAAGGCCTCGGCCACCTCCAAGGGACTCGGCAAGGCCGCGAAGCGGTCACAGCCGCAGCCACAGCCCATACCGACCCGCCGCAAATTCCTCTACCTCGGCGTGGCCGGGGTCGTGGTGGCCGGGTTCGGGTGGGGCGTTGCCGACAGGCCGCCCGGCGACACCAAGACGACCGGCGCCGAGAGCGACGGCAGCGGCGGCAGCGGCGACCAGCCCGGCATCCCCACCACGGAGTCCAGCGGCAACCTCGGCGGCCCGCTGAAGAAGCCGCTGTGGTCCCACACCAGTCTCTACGCCGACTTCCTCGCCCTATCCGGGAACACGCTTCTGGTCCAAGGCACCACCCTGACGGCCTTCGACCCGGGCACCGGCAACCAACTCTGGACGGCCCCTGACGGCTCCTACGGCGAGAGCAGCGACGGTACCCTCCCGGTCGTCGCGGACACCGCGTACGAGACCGCCCTCAGCGGCGGCGTGGCCGCGGTCGAGGTGAAGAAGGGCGTCCAGTCCTGGACCTCCCCCGTACCCGCCTCCTGGACCACCCGCGGCCTGATCGGTGCCTCCGCGGAGGTGGTCCTCGGATGGTCCTTCATCGACGTCAAACAGACCGACAGCAACGGCCTGTGGGGAGTCGACCCCTCGATGCACCTGGTGAGCTGGCAGACGCCGGTCGGCGCCATCGACGGCTCGCCCTATTACAGCGCCGACACCGGCCTCATCCTTCTGTCGCAGCCGCAGGACAACAAGCTGACGGCCTATTACGCGAACTCCGGCAAACCGGCATGGACCGCCAAGGACGGTTCCCAGTCCACCTACGCGGCGTTGGCCACCGGGATCACCAGCCACGGCGGGATCATCTATTGGGGAACCAACCGTCTCTACGCCTTCGACAAGAGCGGGAAACCGGTGTGGCCGGTCGGTATCTCCAACGGGTCGGGCGGTAATTTCCACACCGTCATCGCCGACGACGATGCCGTTTACGCGGCGGCCACTGGCGGATCGCTTGAGGACAGCAATGTGATCTGCGCCTATAAGGTCTCCGACGGAGCGCCCCTCTGGCAGTCGGCCTGGCCGAAGAGCGATTACCCCGACCCGGCGCTTGAGTGCCAACTGGCCTTGGGGGGCGGGAACCTCTACATCGCCGATCACGACACCGGCGCCCTGATCGCCCTGGATGCCAAGACCGGCAGGACCCTCTGGCAGTTCCGGGATCATGCCGCTAGTAAGGCCGACGCCTGGTCGGTCGTCGCCAACCCCCTTTATGTCTTCATCGGTTACGGCACCACGGTCCACGGGTTCGACGCCCACTGATCCCTAAGGCTGATCGCTAAGGCCGATCGCTAAGGCTGGCCCCTAAGGCTGATTCGTAAATAGCGATCTATTGATAGAGCCCCCGGCCGTTCGGGACCGGGGGCGGAAACGCTATAGCGGAACCGCGTTGTCCCAGCCTGTCAGGTCGTAGTTGAAGTAGGCGTTGGGGAAGAGGAGCTTCCCGTCGCCGAGACCGTTGAGCCCGCCAGAGCCGTCATAGGCCTTGAAGATCTGGATCGACCGGGTCAGACAGTTGTCCTCGAACAGGTTGTAGGTCCGCGCGAAGCCGGCCGTCACCGCCGACTCCGCGGCGTCCTGGTCGTCGGCCGCCGTGTTCGTGCAGCGGTAGCTCCGGTAGCCGCCGGAGTCGGTCGACGTCGCGAAGTCGTGCAGCATCTGCTGTTCCGGTCCGCGCTTCTGCCAGTTGTGGTCCTCCATCGTGGCCCCGTAGTCCCAGCTGCCGTCGGACCAGCGGAACGCCCAGCCGACGTGCCCGGCGGTCAGTGCACCCTTCGGGGCGTCGAACATGCAGACCCGGCCGGCCGGGGCTCCCGCGCTTCCGGCATCCGCCGCGGCGGCCGGGGCGAACGCGACGCCTGTGGTCACCGCGCTCGCGAGTGCGGCGAGGGCCACGGCTGCCGATCCTCTGTAGCGTCCTCTATAGCGAATCCTCATCCTGTCCTCCTGTGTCGGGGGATCCGGCGATCCCACCGACATCAACGCGTTGAGTAATGATGAGGATGCGGTGAGTGACTGCGTGGGATGGGTCACTCGGGGGCACCCGGCGCGTCATTCCGGTCTCGGGCAGTGGAATGATCTAAAGCGAGTCAGTGTTATGAACGCTTGACGTGACGACGAGGTCTCAACGAAGGAGAACCACCATGGCCGGCACCCTTCTCATCGCGTACGACGGCTCCGGGGACGCCAAGACCGCCCTGGACTACGCGGCCAAGACGTTCTCCGGTCGGGAGGCCGTCGTGCTGACGATCTGGGAGCCGCTGATGGCCCAGCTCGGCGTCGCCGAGGCGTTCGTCGGGGCCACCGTGACCGAAGAGGAAGAGGACGCCGTCGAGAAGGGCGCCCAGCAGGTCGCCGAGGACGGCGCGAAGCTCGCGAACGAGGCCGGTCTGAAGGCGACCGCCCGCTGGGAGTCCGAGGGCGCGCAGTCGGTCTGGCAGACCATCGAGCGGGTGGCCGACGAGTCCGACTCCGACTTGATCGTGACCGGCTCCCGGGGCCTGACCGGGCTGCACTCGCTGCTCGTCGGCAGCGTCTCGGCGAAGGTCCTGCGGCACGCGCAGCGCCCGGTGCTGGTCGTCCCCTCGGCGCACCTGGTCAAGGCCCGCAGCGAGTCGCCTGAGGACGCCGAGGCCTGATCCTTGGGTCTTCATCGCGAAGGTCTCCTCGCGAACAAGCGGCCGGTCGCTTCCAGAGCTCTGCGACCGGCCGCTTAATTGTGTGCGAACGCTATTGGGGTGAGCGCTATAGGGCCGGTGACGCTATGCGTTGCCGGCCCTCAGCCGTGCGGTGACCGCGCGCATCCCACGGCTCGCGGTGGACTTCACCGTCCCGCGGGTGATACCCAGCGTGCGCGCGATCTCTGCCTCCGTGAGGTCGGCCCAGAAGCGCAGCAGCAGGACTTCCCGCTGTCGGGTCGGGAGCGCCTTCACGGCCTCCATGACTTCGCGGTGTTCCAGCGGCAGCAGCGCCGTGATCTCGGCGGGCTCCACGTCCACGGTGTCCATGACGGCGTATTCCCGTTCGAGCTTGCGCCGCCGCTGCACCGACCGGGCGCGGTTCACCACGGCGGTGCGGAGGTAGGAGGAGGGGGCGGCGACGCTCTGCAACAGGTCGGGGCGGGACCAGAGTTTGACGAAAACCTCCTGCACGGCGTCCTCGGCGCTCGCGACGTCGCCGAGCAGCAGCACGGCGAGGCGGGTCAGCGGCAGCCGGTACCGGGCGTAGAGGTCGGCGACATCAATGGTGCCGCTTTGGCGGTGGCATTCCGGGGCGGACAGAACCATCGTGGTCATATATTCAGCCTCGCCGCCGGACGACTCCGCTGGTAGACGCCGATCGTCTATTCCACCCCCTCCCATAGTGGGGTGTGCACGTAAGCCCTATTGCGGAGTGGCTGGCACGGTGACCGGATCCCCGGTTATCCCTACCGGACTGCTCGCACGTCGCATCCGCAGCACTACAACGAGCCCCACAGAGAACGACAGCACATGCCCTATCGCCGTGTAGTCGCCATGGCCGATCCCCTCCAGCAGGCTCGGCGCGGCCCCGGCCAGACACAGGACCCACACCAGTCGCAGCCATAGCGGCCGCGCGGTGGCGATCGCGATCGTGAGCGCCGCTACCACCAGATACGAGGGCCCGGTGTCCCACATGTGCTCGTCGGACCAGGGCAGCGTGCCGTGGTGTATCCGCCACCAGACCAGGCCCTCGGTGAGCATGCTCACGCCGATGTGCACCCCGGCCAGCACCAGCACGGTTCTGCGCGCGCCCAACGCCGCGACCACGCTGAACAGCGACAGCGCGAAGAAGGGCCACACCCCCGCGGACTCCTGCGGTATGAAGGCCGACGCCACGAACGCCGCCACCGGGTGCCCGCCCGGCCGGATGTTCGCCAGGTTCGTCGAGCACCAGTCCATCAGCCGCCGCAGCTGATCCGGGCTGATCGTGTCCTCGACCACGGCGGCGACCGTCAGCGCGACCACGTACCAGAACGCGGGATCGCGTGTCAGTCGGGGCAGCAGGACGCGGAGTCGGGCGGCGGACAAGGGGACTCCCTTCTGAGAGCGGTACCCATCCTGCCAACACCACCGTCAACACCGCATAATCCTGTCGGCCGGTGTACCGGGCTTCATCGGGGTGGACACTGCTACCGAAGGGTGTGACAGATGGCCGACGAGGATCTTCTCGCCGAGCGGTTCCAGGCGCATCGGCCCAGGTTGCGGGCGGTGGCCTACCGGATGCTGGGGTCCCTCAGCGAGTCCGATGACGCCCTACAGGAGACGTGGCTGCGGGTCAGCCGCGCCGAGACCGACGAGGTGCGTGATTTCCAGGCGTGGCTGACCACGATCGTCGGCCGGGTGTGCCTGACCATGCTGCGGTCGCGGCAGCAACGCCGTGAGGACTCTCTGGAGATCCACATCCCGGATCCCGTGGTGTGCGCCGAGGACGACACCAATCCGGAGACCGCCGCCCTGACCGCGGACTCGGTCGGGCTGGCGATGATGATCGTCCTGGAGACGCTCGCGCCCGCGGAGCGCTTCGCCTTCGTCCTGCACGACATGTTCGCGGTGCCGTTCGAGGACATCGCGGAGGACCTGGAGAAGTTGCCGGCCGCGGTCCGTCAGCTCGCCAGCCGGGCCCGGCGGCGGGTCGAGGGCCGGGCGCCGGTCCCCGATCCGGACCTCGCGGTGCAGCGCACGGCCGTCGACGCGTTCTTCGCAGCCGCCAGGAACGGCGATTTCGAGGCGCTGGTCGCGGTCCTGCACCCGGATGTGGTGCTGCGCGCCGACGGCGGCGTGCTGCGGGCCGGCCAGTCCGTGATGCTGTCCGGGGCCCAGACCGTTGCCTCGCAGGCGCAGCTGGCGCGGACCCTGGCGCCGTACGTCCAGCGGGTCCTCATCAACGGCACGCCGGGCGCGTTCGTGGTCAAGGACGGCCAGCCGATCTCGCTGATGTCCTTCGACGTCGTGGCCGGCAAGGTGGTGTCGATCCAGGTGATCCTCGATCCCGAGCGGCTGGACGAGGTGGCCCGGCTGTTGGCGGCGTAGTCCGCGCGGACGCGCCGCGGCGCCGGAACCACCCCTGTGGGTTCCGGCGCCGCGGTTTCTCTTTAGTGCTTGCTTCTCTATTACGTTCGTTCCGGGGACTTCGTTATGCGGTCGGCACCTTGTGGCGGCCGTACGCCGGCGCGGCTGCCGGCGCCGGTGCCGCCGACTTCTCCATCGCCAGACCCGGCACCCACCGGAGCGCACGCGGCAGCTCCCAGTTCCGCTCGCCCAGCAGGCTCATGATCGCCGGCACCAGCAGGCCGCGCACCAGCGTGGCGTCGATCGCCACCGCGACCGCCATGCCGACGCCGACCATCTTCATCGGCGCGAAGGGCATGAAGGCGAACAGCGAGAACACCGCCACCATGATCAGCGCCGCGCTGCTCACCACGCCCGAGGAGGAGCTGACGCCCCGGACCACGGCCTGCTTCGTCGACGCGCCGCGCAGTCGCAACTCCCGGACCCGGCTGAGGATGAACACGTGGTAGTCCATGGACAGCCCGAACAGGATCACGAACATGAAGAGCGGGAGCCAGGAGATCACCGCGCCGTAGGACTGGAAGCCGAGCTGCTTCTCCAGGTGCCCGTCCTGGAAGATCCACTTCACCACGCCGTAGGAGGCGCCGACCGACAGCAGGTTCACCGCGATAGCGGTCAGCGGGATCGCCAGGGAACGGAACGCCGCCACCATCAGCACGAAGGCGAGCAGGAGGACGAAGCCGATGACGATCGGGGTCCGGCTGCTCAGCTGGCCGCCGAAGTCGGCCTGGCCGGCCGCCTGGCCGCCGACGTTGTACTCGATGCCGGAGACGTGGCCGAGGGTGGCCGGCAGCACCTGGGAGCGCAGGTTCTTGAGCGCCGCCGCCGAGGCGCTGTCCGCGCCGTCGCCGGCCAGCGGGACCGAGATCGCCTCATAGCTGCCGTCGGCGCTCGTCTCGGTGGTCACCTGGGCGCCGTTGGGGAGCATCCGCTCCATCGCCGCGACCGCGCCGGTGAACTCAGAGCCCTTCAGCACCCGCGGGTCGCCGTGCACCATCAGCTGCGCCGGAGCGGGTCCGCCCGGGAACGCCGTCTGCATGCGCTCCAGGGTCTGGCTGATCGGCTTGCCGTAGGTGATGGCGACACCCCCGGAGTCCTTGGCCTTCAGCCCCATGCCGGTCACTGCCAGGGCGAGCAGGGCGAGGAACGCGGGGGTACCCCACAGCAGCGGGCGCTTCACCACGTTGCGGACCAGGAAGTTCCAGAACCGGGACTCCTTCGCCACGGTGCGGCGCTTGCCCACGAACGGCACCCGCCCCTTGTCGAGCTTGTCGCCGAGCCAGGACAACATCGCCGGGACCACCGTGACCGAGCCCAGCATCGCCATACCGACCACCAGGATGGTGCCGACGGACCAGCCGGAGAACGCGTCCATCTGGGTGAAGAACAGACCGCCGAGGCAGGCCATCACCGTCAGGCCGGAGACCACGATCGACCGGCCCGAGGTGCTCGCCGCGATCCGTAGTGCCTCGCGGGGCGACTTGCCCAGGGCGCGCTCCTCGCGTTCGCGGCGGATGTAGAACAGCGAGTAGTCGACCCCGACGGCCATCCCGATGAGCAGCACCACCGAGGACGTGCTGTCGCTGATCGGCACCCAGTGGCCCGGGATGGACATCAGCGAGATCCCCGCGACCACCGCGGTCAGCGCCAAGAGCAGCGGGATCGACGCGGCGACCAGCGCGCCGAACACGAGGAGCAGCAGGACCAGGGTGACCGGCACCGAGCTGAACTCCGCGCGCTGCAGGCCCGTGGAGATGATGTCGTTGACCGTCTTGTCGACCGAGGCCGAGCCGGCCTCCTCCACCCGTAGCCCGGGATGTGCCGCCTGGATCTGCGCGACGGTCGCCAGCGGCTTGGCGACGGTCTTGTCGGCGTCGTCCTTGTTCCCGGCGACCACGAAGGTGACCAGCGCCGAGCGTCCGTCCTTGGAGACCAGTGCCTTGGTCTCTGTGGCATTGTCCAAAGGAGACCGGACCTGAGCCGCGGAGCCGGGAATCGCGCGGAGCGCGGCGGCGACGTCCGAGACCCCGCTGCGGAAGTCCGGGTCGGTCGCGAAGGACGTTCCCGACTTGCTCTGTACGAGCACGCTCTCCGTCTCCTGGGAGATCCCGGAGACGTCGAGAGCACGCTCCGCCCGGCCGGCTTCACCGGGGTCGTAAGCCGTCTTCTTCGTGCCGGAGGCCATTCCGCCGATCACCACCGCGGCGATGATCAGGACCAGCCAGCCGATGACCGTGGTCTTCCGGTGGCGGGCACTCCAGCCCGCTACCCGTTCCACCACAGGCGGGCGTGCTGTTAGCGTGGACATGAGAGATCCCCTCCATGGCTGAGCCATCGATGTGTGAGAGCTGACGTGACTTGGTGGCGTGGGTCTTGCCTGGCCGGGCGGATGCTGCAACATCTGCCCGGCCCGCTTTGTCTTGCGAGTGGTGCGCTATTACCCGCGGTATGTGAGAGCCGCTATAGCGGTGGTCCTCAGGTATGCGTCGCGGTGTTCAGCGGTCCGGGGGTCTCCAGGACCCGGCGCGCGGAGGCCAGCGGGTCACGCGCGGCGATCACACTGCGCGTGGTGTCCGCGTGGAGGCGCGCGGTGGCGACCAGGACGTAGTTCCAGGCGAGCAACAGGACCAGGGCGGCGACTGCTGCAACAGTCGCGGACAGGTCGCTGCCGATCCAGAACCCGATGGAGTCCTTGCCGTGGGGGCCGTTCGGGAAGTAGCCGTATTCCAGGCCGTGCCAGTGCTGGCCGTTGAAGCCTCTGGGGATGTAGCGGTACCAGACCGGGACGGTGACGCCGGCCAGGAACGCCACCCAGATCACCCAGACGATCGTGTCCAGGAGGAACAGGGGGAGGGCCAGCAGTGTGAAATGCGCCAGACCACGCTTGGTGATCCGGTCCCGCCACACTGCCTTGAGCGTCGGGAAGAAACCTTCCGCCGTCTCCATCGGCGGCAGCGGGGGAAGTCCCTCGGGAACCACCGCACGGGCCCGGCCGCGTTCCAACACGACACAGCCGCGGATGAAGTAGCCGGTGCCGATCAGCAGTGGCAGACCGGCCCAGATGATCACCAGTGCCGCGGACGTGATGGTGATGCTCGTGACGATGCAGAACAGCGCGAGCCCGATGACGATCGAGCTGAACAGGTACCAGGCCGACGCCCAGACCCCGCCTGAGAACAACATGCGGACCGGATTGCGGTGCATCCGTAGCCGCGTCCATATAGGAGTCCCGTATAGAGAGGCCATCTCCTCGGTGTTCACTCGACGCTCCTGAGCATCCGCTCGATCTCGTCGACCTTCATGCCCAGCGTCTGGAGCTCGGTGAGCAGCTGGTCCTGCTTCTGCACCGCCTCCTCCGCGAGCTTGCGGTACGCGGCGAACGCGACAGCGTCGGCGCGGTGCTTCTGCAACTGGAAGAACGACACGATGCTCACGGCGATCGCCGTGAAGATGATCCCGACGATCACAATCGCGATGATTCCACCGTTCGAACCGCCGCCGCCGCTGGCGAGCACGACTCCCGTAGTCATCCCTTTCCACCCTTCGTGTTCGCGTCCGGCGCGGACTCCGCGTCCCGGGCCACTGTCTCGGCGATCGTTTCGGCGTCGAGCTTCAGCGTGAACGGCTTGAGCTCGAAGTACTTCATGGCCTTGCCGTCCTCGGACAGCTCCAGCCGGCCCTCGACCAGACCGGCCGTCTCAAGCCGCTCCAAGTGCATGTAGAGCAGCGGGCGCGACAGCCCCAGCCGCCGGGCCAGTTCGCTGACATGAAGCCGGTTCCCCTCCTGGGCCGAGCGGTACAACTCTGCGACGATGCGCAGCCGCTGGGCGTGGCCCACGGCGCCCAGCTTCGCGAGCAGTTCCTCGGTGTTCAGGGCCGCCTCCTCGTTCCGCTATCACCTGTAAGCCGAGACTGACAGGTGGCCATCCGGACTGTCAAGTGTCCGGACGACAGCCCGCAGTCCCCCGCTCTGCCCTACACTGGTCGGCATGAGCGAGAACTCGGGCTGGGACGCGGACGAGCGCGTCGTGGACTGGGACGAGCTGTTCGGGGACGTGCTTCCCGAGCAGACCATGGACGATCTCGGCGATCGAGACCCTTCCTCGACCTCCGCCGCCGGCGACACCGCCCGGCTGATGGAGTTGCTGGCGGACCGGCCGCCGCACTACGAGGACTGAACCGACCGACAGCTCTCAGATCAGGACGGCTCTCAGATCCACACAGCCGCTGGATCCACACAGCCGCTGGATCCACACAGCCGCTGGATCCACACAGCCGTCAGATCAACACAGCGGTCAGATCAACACTGACCTGCCCGGGATCAGGGAGCTTGACACCGGCCCGGACGCAGACTAAGTTTTCACGACGTTGCCCCTTCGGGACGCGCCGCGCAAGCGGGCGATCACCCGGGGTGATCTTCAGCGAGAGCCCAATTCGAACGTCCAGTCGTCGCTTGTCGGCCTTTTTCCGGTCTGCTGGCGTCGGCCGCGTCGTGGTCTCTTGGTGTCGGGACATTGGATATCTCTTCCAAACGGCCGGCGAACGGCCGATTTGGAGCGGGAAACAAGTACCGATACAGTTCTGGAGCACCGCAGCGGAACGCGAGTTCCGAGGCGGAGGCGAAGGCCAGGTGGAAGCGCAAGACGCGGAAACGATCTGCTAAGATCGAGAATGCGGAAGGCGAGAGAAACCAGCCGGAAGTGAAAAGCAAGAAATTGCAAGAGTCGCGGCGGATCTGCTAAGATCTAAAGCGAAGCAAGACAAAAGAAAAACAAAGCAAGACCTGACAACGCCGGGTCGCAGCCGATCAGAACGAAGGTTCTGAGACGAGTGGTTCGGGCGTCTGTTACTTGAGAACTCAACAGTGTGCCGATTAAATTCGATGCCATGCGACCTCGGTCCTGCGCTCTTCACTGAGCGATGGTCCGAGCGTCATTTAACACATGGTTGGTAGACGCTCCCGACCCCCGTCGGGATGTCGGTCTACTCGCCAGGTGACTCTTCTGACACCTCATGCCGACCTTATTCCGGTCGGCTGGTGATATTCATCGATGGAGAGTTTGATCCTGGCTCAGGACGAACGCTGGCGGCGTGCTTAACACATGCAAGTCGAACGGTGAACCGCTTTCGGGCGGGAATCAGTGGCGAACGGGTGAGTAACACGTGGGTAACCTGCCC
>NZ_JAAFYZ010000017.1 GCF_018274385.1 Catenulispora pinistramenti
CGGACATGCAGGTAGGCGGCGGTTTCGCACGGCGCGAACTTGACCCCCGGCCACCGGCACTGTAGGCGAAGCCCTGCCGACGCGACCGAGGGGAACGAACCGAAAACCAGCCGGAGAAATACAAAACGGGGGGTTCGGTACCGGCGGCTCGGCGAGTTCGGCCGCCGGTTCAGGATGCTGGCATCGCGACAGTCGCAGGGTGCGCATTCTGGGCTGGCGGGTGCGGCTGCAGGTGTGGGCTCGCGTGGCCGCCGAGATGGCCGCCGCCGGATGGGTAGATAGACCCGGCCGCCGCCACCAAGATGAAGTCTGCTGGATAGCTGATTGGCCTGGCCGCCAGGCTGCTGCTGGCGGAGGGTGAGACCTGCCAGAGGATGTCGGTAGTCGGTGGCCGGTGGCCGGTGGGCTGGCTGCTGTGATGAGCGCAGCCGGTCCGTTACCGCACACGGCGCCCGGGCATGTTCTCGACCAACTGACCACCGGCCCGCCGCCCGCAGCCTCACCGGCAGCCGCATCGCCGACCTGCGTTGTTGGTCCCTGCGATTGCTATTCTTCCGGCTGGTTTTCGGTTCGTTCCCCTCGGTCGCGTCGGCAGGGCTTCGCCTACAGTGCCGGTGGCCGGGGGTCAAGTTCGCGCCGTGCGAAACCGCCGCCTACCTGCAGGTCCGCAAGCGCGCGGACTTTACCCCCGGACACCGGTGCTGTACCCCCCGGGCTGCCGACGCGACCGAGGGGAACGGACCGTAGCCACCTCAGGAACCGCCGCCGCTGAGACTAGATCGGCCACCCGAGGGAACCGCGCTAGTTTCCCTGAGGTTGCCGAGGCCCGCCGGAGGCCCGGCCCTTCACCATGGGTTTGACCTTGCGCTGGCTTACTGGAGTTGAAGAGGCCTGAGGTGGGGCGGGGTTGTGAACGCGGAAACCGGCAGCCGACACACAGACTCGCCGACCCGAACCCCGAACCGGCACACCTATAACCGAAGGCCGTAAAATGCATTTTAAGCCCACAGCTCAACAGCGACCCGGCTCACAAACTCCAGCCCTCAGCTAACTCCACCCGCCATGCACTCAGGCGACACCGAGCAACTCCCCGAGCGCCGCAAGAAGCCCGCCCTCCTCATCGGCAGCACGAACGCGGCAGCCTCCCAGAGCGCGTCCGGCAAGGGCGACGGCGATCTTCCAGGCGGTGCCGCCACCAAGCCCGGCGACCCGCTGCCGACCTCCAACGGCGCCCCACCGGCCGGGAGCAGCACCAGCTCGGCAGGCGGATCGGCACCTACCCAAGGCGCCCCGACCGGTCAAGGGCAGCCCTCGTCGACCGCCCACACGTCGGCCTCGTCGAGCGCCCCGGCCGGGCACGCCAGCACCTCGCAGCTGCCGCCAGTCACGCACACCAGCGTCGTCGTACCGCCGCCTTCGACAACGAGCAGGCTCCCGCTCCCACCGCGGTCCCGTGCAGCGGCTCGGTGTCGACGCCACAGGGCGCCGGGGTCAGGTGTGGTTTCGACGCATCGGGCAACGGCTACAGCGGAGGCTCGCCGGTCGTCAACGGCGGCACCGTCGGCTACCTTCCGCAGGGCACGAACTGGGTGATCTGCCAGGCCCAGGGCAGCACCGTGACTCATGGCCAGTACTACAACAACTGGTGGGGCTGGACCGAAGCCGACAACCAGAAGCGGGGCCGGGGCAACGCGGTGAACGCGCACGGCGGCGTCAACAACGGCGCCTACGGCAACGTCCCCCAGTGCGACGGCAGCCACGGCTCGCCGCCGTAAGCGCGATAAACAGGATCCTTATCTCGTCCCAGATAGCGTCATCACCGCATCAACGCAGAACGCGGACAACCGCCAACGCGCTCCCTGGGGGGAGGCATCAGGGGCCTGGTTCAGCCGAACCAGGCCCCTGATCGCGATCACGCCGCCAACATCATGACGGCGACATCATGACGGCAACGTCCACATCTGCCTCGGCGCGTTGTCGCACGTGGAGATCTGCAACTGCGTCCCGTCCGTCGTGGTGCCGTTCGGATCGTCCAGACACTTGCCGGACGGCAGGTTCAGCAACTCCCCGTCGGGCAGCGGCAGCCATACCTGCGATCCCGTTCGGCTGCAGGCGTTCCGCTGTACCAGCGTCCCGTCCGCGGTGCCACCCTGGGCGACGTCCAGGCAGCCGCCCATGATCTCCAGACCGCCGTCGGAGTTCGGGGTGAACTTCTGCGCGAACGAGCCGTCGCAGGTGCTGAGCTGAATCTTGGTCCCGTCGGTGGTGCCGAAGTCGCTGTCCTGCGCGCACTTGCCGGCGATGCCCGACGTGAGCGGGCCGGTGCCGGGCACGGTGCTGGTGTCGTACGACGGCGGCGCGTCGCCGGCCCCGGTGCCCCAGTTCGACGGCGTGGAGCCGAGGGTGAAGTCCAGCGTGACGCCGGACTTCCAGGTCGCGGCCGGCAGCCAGGTGTGGGTGCTGGCCGTGCCGTTGACGGTGAGCGACTGCACGTAGTAGTTGCTCGCCGAGGCGGCCGGGGCGTTGATGGCGATGGTCTTGCCGGAGTCCAGGTGGATGGCGATCTGCGTGAACAGCGGGCTGTTGAACGCCAGGTCCGCGCTGCCGGGGGTGACCGGGTACATGCCCAGCGCGCCCCAGACGTACTGCGCGGACTCCGCGCCCAGGTCGTCGTTGTTCGGGAAGCCGCCGGGAGAGTCCTGATACAGCAGGTTCTCGATCCGGTTCACCACCGACTGGGTGTGCGAGGGCTCGCCGGTCCAGTCGTAGAACCAGGGCGTGCCCAGGTCCACCTCATTGGACAGGCTCGCCTGGTCGGGCTTGGCGTTGGCGGCGGTCGGGAAGTAGTAGTCCAGGTCGGCGTTGATCACGCTGTTCCCGCCGTAGAGGGCGGCCAGCGCCGGCTGGTCGAAGCCGACGTCGAAGCGGTTCTGCGCGGCCGTGGCCTCGGTGAAGCCGGTCGTGGTGTCGGGGGTGATGGGGTCGAAGGTCCCGTTGCTCTCCCTGGGGTTCAGCAGGTTGTTGGCCGGGTTGAAGATGTTCTTCCAGTTGTTGGCCTGGGCGGTGAACTTGGTGGCGTCGGACCGGTCGCCCATGGACTTGGCGAACCGGGACAGCGCGAAGTCGGCGTTGTCGTACTCGATCAGGCTGGAGGCCGAGTCCCGGACGTGGCAGCAGCCCAGCGCGCTGGTGTAGAGGTCGGATGGCAGGTAGCCGTAGGTGTCCTCCAGCGCGTTGCCGGGGCGCACGTGGTTGGTCGTCGAGGCCTCGGTGACCATGTCCGACAACGCGGTCGAGGTGTCGAAGTCCGTGCCGCCGAAGGCGTAGTAGTTGGCGATCGCGGCGACGGCCGGGTCGCCGTCCATGGTCCAGTTGTAGGAGTTCATGAAGCCCCACTGCGGGAAGAGCCCGCCCTGGGTGTAGTCGTTGACCAGGGACTGCGCGTGGTCCGAGGCGACTGACGGGTCGAGCATCGCCTCGAGTTGGGTCTGCCCCTTGTAGACGTCCCAGCCCGAGAACTGGTCGTACTGCGCGTGGCCCGGTGGCGCGGTGTGCACGGCGTTGTCGAAGCCCATGTACTGGCCGTTGACGTCGGTCACCGTGTTCGGGTGCAGCATCACGTGGTAGAGCGTGGAGTAGAACAACTGCTGTTGCGCGGTCGTGCCGCCGGCTATCTGGACCTTGCCCAGCAGGGCGTTCCACGCGTTGTGCGCAGCGGCGTGGGTGGCGTCGAAGTCGAAGCCCGGGTTCTCGGCCGCCAGGTTCGCCGAGGCGTTCGCGGCGCTGACGAAGGAGATCCCGACCTTGGCCTGCACCACCTGGTGGACGCTCGCGTCGAACTGCAGGAACACCGAGTTCGGGCCGGGCTGGCCGGACTCGGTGACGATCTGCGAGGCCGCGGTGAAGGGCTGGTCGAAGACCATGTCGAAGTGCAGCGTGTAGGGGCCGGGCTGGGTGCAGAACCCGCCGGAGTCCACGGTGCCGACTACTTCGTTGTTCCCGACCAGCTGCACGCTGGAGCCGGTGGTGCCGTTCTCGCTGTCCAGCAGCTTCATCAGCAGGTCGGCCTGGTTGGTGGCCGGGAACGTGAAGCGGGCCATGCCGGTGTGCGCGGTGGTGGTCAGTTCGGTCTGCACCGGGGTGGTGCCGGTCTTCACCGTGTAGTAGCCGGCCTGGCCGACCTCGCTGCTGTGGTCGAGGGGCTCGTAGACCGTCTCCGGGTTGCCGGAGGGCAGGGCGCCGGTCAGCGGCAGCACCGGCAGGTCGCCCATGGCGTTGCAGCCGGGGCCGGACATGTGGGTCAGCGAGAAGCCCCGGGTCTGGGTGTCGGTGTAGTCGTAGCCGCCGCCGGGGGTGCGGTCGGTCGCCGAGTCCGGGCTCCACTGAACCATGCCGAACGGCGTGTCCGCACCCGGGAAGTCGTTGCCGCCGGCGGAGGTCATCAGCAGCGTGCTGACCGTCGAGGCCGGATCGGCGACGAAGGCGGGGTGCGAGCCGGCGTGTGCGGCGCCCGCTGACAGCCCGGTGGTGCCCAGGGTGGCCGCGGCCACCAGGGCACCGCTGGATATCAGGGAGCTGAGGCGTAGTTTCCTGCGCCTGGAGTGGGATGGATCGGTCACGGTGTCTCTTCTCTCGAGGTGTTGGCGTATTCGAGGATTGACGCGGATTGTGAACGTTCACAGAAGGCCGGAACTCTCCGGCCACTGACAAAGCCTGTCGGCGGCGCACATTGCCGAGGCATGGATGGTAACGTTAACCAGCTGAACTAGGGGGATGGGATGGCAGCCAGGCCCACGATGAAGGACGTGGCCAAGGCCGCGGGCGTGTCGCTGATGACGGTCTCGCGGGTGGTGGCCGGCGAGGCAGGCGTGGCCCCGCAGACCGCGGCTCGGGTCGAAGAAGCAATCAGGGGACTGGGATATCAGCGCAACGACATCGCCCGCAACCTTCGGCGCAAGGCCCAGGACTCACGCACCATCGGCTTGGTCGTCGACGACCTGGCCAACCCCTTCTTTTCCGCACTTGCACGCTCGGTGGAGGACGAAGCGTACCGCCGCGGCTTCCTGGTTCTGGTAGGTAGTACCAACGACGACCCCCGCCGGGAACGCGACGTGGTCTCGGCTTTCAGCGCCCGCCAAGTCGACGGTCTGGTCCTGGTCCCCACCGGCGGGAACCGGGCCTTCTTCCGCGCGCAGATGACGCGGGGGGTGAAGGTGGTCTGCGTCGACCGCCCGGCCACCGGCCTGGACGTGGACTGCATCGCCGTCGACAACCGGGCCGGCACCGCGACCGCCGTCCGGCACCTGCTGGACCGCGGCCACACCCGCATCGCCTACCTCGGCGACCGTCAGGAGATCTGGACGCAGAACGAACGCTTCGTCGGCTACACCGAAGCGATCACGAAGGCCCGCCTGGAAGTCGATCCCGTTCTGATCCGCCACGGCCTGCGCGGCCATCGCCAGGCCGCCGCCGCGATCGGCGAGATGATGGCCGGTCCCAACCCGCCGACCGCGTTCTTCAGCGGCAACGACCTGATCACCCTCGGCGCGGTGGAAGCCGGGGCCTCCCGCCGCTTCGGTTTGGTCGGCTTCGACGACTTCGTGCTGGCGGACAAACTGGATCCGCCGATTTCGGTAGTGAGTCAGGACCCTGCGGCCCTCGGCCGCACCGCCGCTCAGCTCCTCTTCGGCCGGATCGACGGCGACGACGCGGCTCCGCGCTCGGTGGTGCTGGCGACCCGGTTCATCGATCGGGGATCGGGCGGGATGGCGGCCGGGATGGCGGCCGGGTCGACGCCGGTGCGCGGCGGTTGAGCGCCCGGCCCGGTCGGGCTTGACCGGGCCGGGTTGGTCGGCTTGGCTGTCGGGTGCTGGTTCCTGCCCGGCAGCCTTGTCCCCTCAACCTAAATGAGTTGTTCCGAAGTCGGGGCCCGAAAACGAGGTGAGGGCCTCTCGTGCCTCGTTCCTGGACTTCCCGCTGGGCTGTCCGGCGGGTCGGCCGCGGGAGAAGGCGCAGCAGCGGGAGATCGTCAAGGCCGCACTCCGGCATGCCGAGCAGGCCGGGTCGGACTGGGAGTTGAAGCGGCTGCCGTTCCAGTGGGACGCGGACGGTAACCGGGCACTGGGAGGCGCTCGTCGCGGACGTCTACCGCCTCGACAACGCGATCCGGGGCTCGGCCCTGGCGAACGCGGCGGCCCACGCGCAGGTTCTGGGCGGCGGGAACGAGCGGGAGTTCGCCGTAGACGGCGACGCCGATATCGAAACCGATGGCAATGTCGATACCAATGTCGATGTCGCCGTGATCGGTTGTGGGACAACAGGTCTGGCGCTCACCCGCTTTCTGGAGTTGGAGGGTCTGCGGGTCGCCGTCATCGACCGGGGCCGGATGCCGATGGCCCGTCCGCGCGCGACATATGTCGACGACGAGACGATGTGGGCGTTCCAGACTCTCGGTCTGGAGCACCTCGAGAAGGTTTTCTCCTCGATCGGCACCTACCGCCACTACGACGACGATCGACGATCGGCGGTGCGGAGTGTGTACGAGAACTGATCGTCGGCGGCGCGGCGGGGGAGTGCCCTCAGCGGTGCGCGGGAGCCGACGGCAGCAAGCGCGCGACGGCGACACGCAGCGGCTCGAGGTCCACGTCCGCCGCGAGCGTTTCCTCTTCCGGCCGCACGGCCAGCGGTGTCCTGCACCCGAACAGGGCGCCCACCAGCTCGGGGTAGACGGCACGGCCGAACAGCAGTTTCGCAGCCTCCTGCGCGGTCTCGGCGTCGGCCTGGTAGCGGTCGGCGATATAGGCCGCGAGCCGCTGCTGCGGGATGTCGAAGATCGCTTCGTGGTACAGGGCGGCGGCGTCGGGCCGTCGTTCGGCCTCGGCGACCCCGAGCCGGAAGGTGCGCAGCGCCGCGGTCCACAGCTGGAGCTGGAGGAAGCGGCCGCAGAATGCCACGACCGCCTCGGCCGGATCGTCGCCGTAGTCGGCGGGGGTCTTCAGTCGGCCGAGGTAGAGCTCCCGTACGAGCTCCAGGACCGACTGGAACAGTACGTCCTTGCTGGGGAAGTGCGCGTACAGGGAGCGCTTGGAGGTCTCGGCCCGGGCGGCGACGACGTCCATCGAGGTGCGCTCGAAGCCCTCCTCGATGAACACGTCCTTGGCGGTCCACAGGATGTGCTCCCGCAGTTCCGCACCCCTGCGCGCCATGGTTCGCCTTCCTGTGATGATCCTCGGAGCCGCGGCGACGATCTGATCGCCGGCGTTTGCAGCAGCATAAACGGTGGGCCTGCCGCGGGCAGGCCCACCGATCCGCGTGCGAGTCCCAGGTCTCAGGCCTGAAGAACTCAGGTCCTGCCTCAGGCCCCGGTTCTGGTCAGCCCCCCGTCGACGTGCAGGACCTGGCCGGTGATGAAACCGGCGGCGTCGGAGACCAGGAAGCCGAGGGCGTCGCCGAGATCGTCGGGCACCGAGGCCCGTTTGATCGTCTGCATGGACGAGACCCGGGCCAGGACGTCCTGGGCGCTCGACCCGGCGGCCCGGGAACGCCCGGCGAAGCCCTCGGTGGCCACGACGCTCGGCGCGATCGCGTTGACCGTGATCCCACTCTCGCCGAGCTCGTTGGCCAGTGCGCGGGTGAGCGCGTGTACGGTGCCCTTGCTGGTGACATACGCCAGGTCACGTGTTTGCAGCAGGGTGTTGGCCGAGCCGGTGTTGACGATGCGGCCCCAGCCGGCGGCCTTCATGCCCGGGACGAACGCCTGGGCGAGCAGCAGCATCGCCTCGACGTTGACCGCCTGGACTCTCCGCCACACCTGGAGGGTGACCGTCTCCAGATCGGTGGTCGGGAAGATCGCGGCGTTGTTGACCAGGATGTCGCAGCGTCCGAAGCGTTCGAGCACCGCCGCCGCGGCCGCCTCGATCTGCTCCGGCCGGGCGAGGTCGCACACCTGGCCGACCTTTTCACCGGGGCCGGTCAGCGCGGCGAGGGCTTCGGCCGGATCGTTGACGTCGAGCGCGACGACATTGGCGCCGTCGGCCGCCAGCCGTCGGCAGTACGCGAGCCCGATGCCTCGGCCCGCTCCGGTGACGACGGCGGTCTTCCCGCTAAGACTCATCTCAGGACTCCGTCTCAAGCGTTCGCGCTGAAGGTGGCGCCGAGCTGCCCGAGGAGCCCGAAGAAGTCCTCCAGGTGCCAGGACTGCACGATCCGGCCGTCGGCCACCCGGTGGATGTCGCAGGCCCGGTACTCGGCCGGCCGACCGGTGGCCGGGATGCCCATGAGCTCGGCGCTGTGCGTGCCGCGGGCGAGCGTGCGCACGGCGACCTTGTCCCCGTCGACCAGGACGTCCTCCACGGTGACGGCCATGTCCGGGAACGCCTTGCGCAGCCCGTCGATCAGCTGCTTGTAACCCTCGGGCCCGGTGCCGTGGCGCAGGGGCGGGACGCATTCCCAGCCGACGGCGAGGGTCTGGTCGACTGTGGCCTCGTCGCCGGTCTCGATGGCCTGGTAGAAGCGGCGCGCGACGGCTTCGATCGCGCTGCGGTTGTTCGTGGACGCGGTGTTCGCGGACATGATGGCTCCTTGGTGAAGTAAACTCTACTGTACCGTTTACTTCACTCTGCCATCGCCGCCGGGCCGAGTCAAGACTCGGTAAAGAGTTCTTGACGGCTTGTGTTGGAAGTTGTTCGCTGACGTCCTATACAACGTTGTAAAGCCGAACAGGCTCCAACAGACGCCGATCCGAACTCCAGCTGTCCCGGCTCGGAAGGAACTGCCTGATGTCCAGCCCTCGTCATCAGCCACGCCGCAAGCCACCCCGTCGTCCCCTGCGTCTGTCGGCCGTGCTCGCGGCCCTCGCCGTCGTCGCCGGCCTGTGTCTGCCGACGGCTGCCGCGGCCGATGCCGGCAGCAGCACCCTGCGTTCCGCCGCATCGACCGCGGCATCAACCACCGCATCGACCGCGGCATCAACCACCGCGTCAACCACCGAATACCCAGGCCTCGAAGCCCAATACGGCCCTGCCACAGGCACCCCCGGAGGCAGCGACTGGACTCTGGGGCCGGTGAAGAACACCATCGTCGACCCCGACATCGACTTCTCGAACCTCCTGCCCCGCCTCCAGCAGTTCACCGGCGGGAGCACTGACGCCGGGATCCAGTGGAGCGGCGTCATCCACGTGCCGACCACCGGCAGCTACACCTTCCAGTGGTACGGGGACAACGGCTTCCGGATGACGATCGACGGCAGCTCCGTCATCAACCACTGGGTCGACGACTGGGACGTCCCGATCACCGCCACCGTGAACCTCACCGCGGGCGAGCACGCCTTGCAGGCGCAGTACTTCCAGGACTACGGCGGCGCGTCCGCGCAGCTGTCCTGGGCCCCGCCCGGCCAGTCGATGACCCCGGTCCCCGCCTCGGCCTTCACGTTGCCGCCTGGTTACATACCGACCCTGACCGACGCCTCGCTCTCCAGCGACGGCACGCGGGTCCGGATGACGTTCAGCAAGCCGTTGGCCGCCTGGCCGTCGGCGGCGACCAGTCACCTGAGTGTCGGCGGGTTCCCGATCTCCTCGGCGGCGCTGGACCCCAGCGATCCGGCGACGCTCGTGGTCACCCTCGGTGGCCCGCTCTATAAGACCTGGACCGACCTCACCGTCGGCTATGACGGTACCGGCGGCGCCGCTTACGCCGACGGCACGGCCGTCCCGCTGTTCTACAGCGGTCTGGCGAACACCTCGACGGCGAACATGACCACGCCGTGGGCATCGCAGGTCGACCCGAACAACCCGCTCCCGGACTACCCGCGCCCGCAGATGACGCGCCAGCGGTGGCAGTCCCTCAACGGCAAGTGGGGCTTCGAGGGGTTGCCCGAGAGCACCGGCGCGACCGACGTCCAGAAGCCGCCGGCGAGCAACGCGCACCTGACCGGATCGATCGTCGTGCCGTATCCGATGGAGTCGGAACTGTCCGGCGTCCAGCAGCACTACGACTACTCCTTCTACCGGCGCACGTTCACCGTCCCGGCTTCGTGGCGCAGCGACGGCCAGCGGGTCGTGCTCAACTTCGGCGCGGTCGACTACCAGACGACGGTCTGGGTGAACAACGTCCAGGTGGCCACGCACACCGGCGGCTATCTGCCGTTCAGCGCCGACATCACCGCCGCGTTGAAGGGTTTCGGCCCGCAACAGATCACCGTGGGGGTCACCAACACCGACGCGCCCAACCAGCCCCAGGGCAAGCAGCAGCTTGATCCATCAGGGATCTTCTATACCGCCTCCAGCGGCATCTGGCAGACCGTGTGGATGGAGCCGGCCCCGGCCAAGCGTCTGGACCAGGTGGTGTTCACGCCGAACCTGCCGAACGCGCCGAGCACCGCGAACGCCTCGGTGACCGTGGACGCGGTCAGCAGTACTTCGGCCGGCGGGCGCGTCGTCGTGGCCATCACCGACGGCGGGCGGATCGTGGCCGTGGGCACCGGGACGGCGAACACCCCGTTCACCATCCCGCTGGCCAACCCGCACCTGTGGTCGCCGTCGGATCCGTTCCTGTATCACGCGACGGTGGCGCTGGCTGACGGGTCCTTGCCGGACGTGGTCGGCTCGTACTTCGGCGAGCGCACGGTGAGCGTCGGGAAGGTGAACGGGGTCAGCAAGATCCTGCTGAACGGCCGTCCGACCTTCGTCGACGCGACCCTCGACCAGGGCTTCTGGCCGGACGGGATCTACACCGCACCGACCGACGCCGCCCTGAAGTGGGACATCACCGAGACCAAGGCGATGGGCTTCAACGCGATCCGCAAGCACATCAAGGTCGAGCCGGCGCGCTGGTACTACGACGCCGACACCACCGGGATGCTCGTGCTCCAGGACATGCCGTCGATGAACTCCGGGTACACCCCGACCCCGGCGGACGACACCGCGTTCCGGTCCCAGCTGCACCAGATGGTCCAGGACCTGCGCGGGGAGACGTCGATCATCTCCTGGGAGCCCTACAACGAGGGCTGGGGCCTGGACCGGAACACCGTGTCCAACGCGGTCAGCGAGGTCAAGACCGCCGCCGCGCAGGTGCACACCGACGACCCGAGCCGGCTCGTCGACGCCGAGTCGGGCTTCAACTGCTGCGGCAGCGTGAACACCGACACCGGCGCCGGCAACGTCGTCGACTGGCACACCTACACCGGCCCGGCCGACCCGCAGCCCGACAACGCGGACAACCGGCCCGCCATCGACGGCGAGCACGGCGGCTGGGGGCTGGCGATCCCGGCCCACGACTGGGACCAGGGCTTCATCAACTACGCCGGGGCCGCCGACAGCGCGCAGCTCACCCAGAAGTTCGTGCAGACCGCCGATGCGCTCAGCGAAGAGGCCCAGTGTCAGCTCTCAGGGGGCGTATACACCCAGTTGACCGACGTGGAGGGCGAGGTCAACGGGCTGTGGACCTACGACCGCCGGGTGTCGAAGATGGACGTCTCCCAGGTAGCGGCGGCCAACGCCAAGGTGATCGCGGCCGGGAGCACCGCCGGTGACTGCGGCCAGAACGTCGTCAGCAAAGCAGGGCACTGGCCGCTGGCCGACGGTTCCGGGACCGTCGCCAAGGACACGTCCGGCAACGGCGACGACGCGAGCCTGCCGAACGGCGGGGCCTGGGAAACGTCCGGGCCGAACGGCGGCGGGCTCCAGCTGAACGGAACCGATCAGTACGCTCAGACCCAGGGACCGCTGCTCAACAGCGGCCAGAGCTACAGCGTCGCGGCGTGGGTCAACCTGAGTAAGAAGGGCGCGTTCGCCACCGCGGTCAGCGAGGACGGCACGGTGAACAGCGTGTTCTTCCTGCAGTACGACTCCGCCGACGACCGGTTCGCGTTCAGCAATGCCAACGCCCGCGCGGTCGGCAGCAGCGGTGCGAACGGCGGGTCCCCGACGACCGGCACCTGGTACCACATCGTCGGGGTCCGGGACGGGGGAGCCAACACCATGTCCATCTACGTCAACGGCGCGCTCGCCGGCACGACGACCGTCGCACCGGCGGACCTGGCGGCCGGCCCGCTGGTCATAGGGCGCGGCAAATTCGGTGCGCAGCAAACGGATTTCTGGCCGGGAGGCCTGGACGACGTCCAGATCTTCCCGACGGCCCTCACGGCCGCTCAGGTGTCCGCGCTCGGCTGATCCACCCGCGGTCAGGCTGACTCATCCGCGGTCAGGCCGGCCCAGTGGCAGCCGGCTCTGTTCGTGACGCGCCGGCCAGACCGCCGGCGCGTCACGAACAGGGGTTGCGCCGCACTCGTCAGTACTCGACGTCGGCCGCCACGTATCCGAGGTCAAGCGATCGGGTCTGGCTCGGTGACCCGCGCCGTCCGCGCGGCTTGCTCCGAGAAGTCAACCCGCTCCAGCAGTTCCGCGGTCATTCGCCTCGCCTCGACCGTCGTGCCGATCGAGGCGGCGATGACCACCGAGCACAGCATGACCTCGAGAACAGCCCAGGCCCGCAACTGACCGTCGTTGCTGGCGGCGTTGCGGAACGCGATGTTCAGAAAGATGATCGAGAGGTAGCCGAAGAGCTGTGCCCACTGCCAACGCTGGAAGGTCTTGCTGCTCGGCGCAGTGCGGAACCAACTCAGGCCGACGTCGGGTCGGGTCAGCGCGTTGGCGTTTCCGGCATTCACCCACCGATGCTGGAGCCGTACGAGCACGAATGCGCTGACCACGGTGGCCCACCAGTCGATCGTCATCCACGTGTGATACGTGTTGATCTTGTCGATCGCGGTGAGGTCGCCATTCTGTAGATCGCCGACCGCGAGGTAGCTGAGCGCATAGAGCACGGCCCGGGCGCCGAAGACCACCGTGTTCGCCACCACGGTCCCGCCGACGAAGACCTTCAGCGCGCCGTCCATCGATACCCGGCCCGGGGATACCCGGGCCTTGGCGCGTTCGCAGTAACGACACGATCCATCCGCAGCGCGCCATGGCGCGATGCGGCATTCCGGGCACTTGGCCACGGTTCCCCCACCCTCTGAGATCGAACAGATCAGCGGGAATCTAGGGCCTGGGACTTCCCAGGTCAAGGCGTGATACTCCGGCGGCCGACGGCCATGGAAGCAGTTGTCTCGGGCGCCCGACGGGCCACGCCCGGCGGCGCTGGTGGGGGGATCAGCGGCTCGTCGCGCCCGGCCCGCACCTCAGTCGGCTCAGCCGGCTCAGCCACCGGTCAAGCGCTTGCCCATCTGTGCCGTCACCAGATCGATCCACCCCGTCTCTTCCGCGCCGCCGGGCATGACGGGGACGACCGCCGAGGCCACCCGGTCGCCGCTTCGGACGAGGATGTAGCAGTTGTTTCCCCCGGTCGTGTAACCGATCGAATCGTCGGCGACGGTCGGCGTGTCCAGCGTTCTGACGGCCTCTGGTTGCTCGCAGAAGACCCCGAGGGCTGCGTTCACCCGGTTCATGACCGCGCGCCCGGTGCCCGGGGCGAAGGTGTAGACGGCTTCGAACATCTCGATGGCCGGTTTCCCGGGCGGCGAGGAGGTGTAGAGGTAGTCCACAGCGGGTGCCACCGGTATCTGCGGGTGGAAGACGCCCTCCTGCTCGCACGCGCCGCCCATGTCCAGCTGCGGGCTTGGCGTGGCGCCGACCGGACCGGTCCATCCGGCGCCTAGATCCGTGGCTCGCAGGTAGTCCGCCGTCGACGTAGCCAGCGAAGGGGAAAGGGAAAGCGAAGGCGAAGGCGAAGGCGTCGGCCAAGGTGTCGTCGTCGGGGCGCCGTCGCCGCCGTCCCGCCCCGGCGCCCAGACCAGGGCACCGCCGACCACCGCGCTCGCGGCGGCGATGCCCGACAGCGCCTGAACCATCCGGCGCCGGGTCCGGCGCTGCCGTGCGCGCTGCCGAACCGCCGGGATCGGCGGCACGGAGACCGTGACGAGATCGGCCCGGGTCCGCAGCCCCGACCGCAGCGCGTCGGTGTCCGGCTCGGTGTCGTCGTCGATGGTGTCGTACATGGTCACGCGGCTCCCTTCTGGTTCTTGGACGTCTGCGCGAATTCTGCGAGCCGGCCGTTCTTCCGCAGCCGGGCCAGCGCCTTGGCCGTCTGGCTTTTGACGGTCCCGACCGAGCACCGGAGGATGTCAGCGGTCTGAGCTTCGGTGAGGTCCTCGTAGTAACGCAGGACTATGACGGCCCGTTGCCGGGGCGCGAGGTCGTTCAGCACCGCCATCAGGGCGTCGCGTTCGCCGTGCGCCTCCGTGTGGTCCCCGACGAGTTGCAGCCCTTCGGGCAGCACGGCTACCGGATTCTCGATCACCCGGCGCTTGCGGAACCGTCCGCGATGGCAGTTCACGAGGACGCGGTGCAGATACGCGTCCGGGTTGTCCGCGCGCCGTACTCTTCCCCACGCGGCGCACGCCAGCTCGAACGCCGCCTGCGCCAGGTCCTCGGCGTCGTGCTGGTTGCCGGTGAGCAGGAACGCCGAACGGACGACGCGCGGCCACCGTTCGGCCATGAAGCGGTCGAAGCCGTCATCGGGCGAATCTTGTGTGTTGGGCATGCCGACCCCCCTTCACTTTCGCACGATGCGGGACAGGGCGGGAAAGGTTGTCCCCTCGGCTGGCGATCATGAACGTGAGAATTGTTCAGCTGCCTCTTCCTACCGACAGGTAGCTGGGGCTACCCTTCCGGACACGGCTCGCTGTGACGACGGTCACAGCGCCGGTTTTCGCGGTTCACCCTGTCCCCGGGCGTGTCAGGAATAGACAAATATGCGTAAATCAGTTCTCGTATTCACCGCCGGCGCCATCGTGTGCGCCGCCGTCGCCGGGGTGATCCGGTTCAAGCTGGTGCCGGACGCCGAGCGCGTCCAGAGCGACCAGAACACCGTCACCCGCTACGCCGGGACCGCCTCGTATCTCGACCAGCACGCGGTCGCCGGCGGTGATCTGGCGAACGCGTTCGTCAAGAACTCGCCGTTCACGGCGGTGGAGACCGTGAAGGCGATCGGCATGCACGGAAACGTCGCGGTGCTGTCGGACGTCACCGCGATCAACGGCGCCGGCGGTGTGCTCGGCAACCCCGCCTCGACGTGGGCCGTCGACCGCAAAACCCTGATGCCCGCCGCCGCGCCGGCCGGCGTCACCGCCGACGCCCACCAGGGCCTGGCGGTCGGTTTCGCGTTCTCGCCCGACAAGCACGACTACCCGTGGTGGGACGGGGCGACCGGTACGCAGGCCACTGCCAAGTACGTGCGCAGCGAAAGCCACGTCGGCCGTTCCACCTACGTGTTCACCGTGGACGCCTCCGGGGCGGAGAAGGACCCGGCCACACTGGCGCAACTGCCGCCGGCGGTGCCGGTCTCGGTGCTCAAGGGCCTCGCCGCGACGATGGCCCCGGCCATGCAGGGCGCGCTGGCGGCGCTGCTGCCGCCGGGCGGGGACAGCGTGTTGGTGCCGCTGACCTACACGTCCTCGACGACGACCACGATGTGGGTGGACCAGCTCAGCGGCACCACCGTCGACGCCGACGCCCACCAGACGGTGACCGCGCAGATGAAGACGAAGCTGGGAACGGTGCCGCTGACGGCGGTGCTGGACGTGGACACCAAGATGTCGCCGGCCGGGATCGCGGACGCGGTCAAGCAGTCCAAGGACGACCAGTCGAAGGTGCTGTGGGAGGGTATTGTCGCGCCCCTGGCCCTGGCGGTCCTCGCCTTGGCGCTGCTCGTCGGCGCGGTGCTGGCGGGCCGGCGCCCCCGGACCGCCGACTCGGCCGACACCGCGAGCGGCGGTGCGGCCGGTGCGGCTGGTCCTACCGATACAGGCAGTGTCGGCGAAGCGGGCGAAGCTAGCCCCGAGACCTCCGAACCGACTACCAAGGAAGAGTGAAGCGGCACATCGCTTCGAGATAGCCAGGACGGGCACGCCGATCCGGCCCGAGCACGTCGTTTCCGGTGAGTACACAGAGGAAAGCAGCTATGCCACCCGCCCCCGGAGCGGCGTGCGGCCGGACCGCTGCTCGTGCCCACCCGGCTCGTGATCCGCGAATCCCGCGCCGCCGTCGCGGCATCCTGATCGGCGAGATCGTCGCAGGGGGCGTACCCGGTGAGTCTGCCGCGGGGTCCGCGGCCAATCTCAAGAGAGCGCTCTCACGCATTTCGGGCGGGCGGCCCGCCGCGCGGTGGGAGCGCCGGCATCGCCGCCGGAACCTCGATCATGGCGTCCACCTGTGCGTTCCAGGTGGATGACCGCACATCAGCCTCCTGAAGCCAAGATCAACGGGGCGTGGGAGGCGGTCCGACGGCAGCTGGTAACGCCTGGGTAACGGCTCCTGGAGCCTTGTGAGAGCGCTCTCTTTCGGTTACGGTACCGGCATTCCGCAAGGCGAGAGCACCATCGCGAGTCCCACCCGGCCGCCGTCCGTGCCACCCCGTCCGAGTCCAGCGCGCGGTCCCCGAAACGTAGGCAGTCTCATGATTCGTATTCCGGCGACGACGTCGCGGGCGAGAAGAAGGGGGTGCGTGCTGTGAGAGCCATTCTGCGCAGGCTCGCGTTCTACGTTCTCGCCGCCTGGTCGGCCGTGACGCTCAACTTCTTCCTGCCCCGCATGCTCCCCGGCAGCGCCTTGCAGGCGGTGCTCAGCTCCATCCGGTCCGCGCCGATCACGCCGGACGAGCTGCACGCGCTGGAGGCCGAATACGGTTCCGGCGGCAAAGGCCTGATGTCCCAGTACGCGACCTATATCAGCAACCTGCTGCACGGCGATCTGGGCACCTCGACCAGCAAGTCGGTCCCGGTGACCGACGTCCTGGGCGCGGACCTGCCGTGGACCATCGGGCTGATCGGGACCGCCACGGTCATCGCCTTCGTGCTCGGCACGTTCCTGGGGGTGCTCGCCGGCTGGCGCCGCGGCGGCCTGCTCGACACGCTGTTGCCGGTCGCGACCTTCTTCCAGGCGATCCCGTACTACATCCTGGCGTTCCTGCTGCTGATGACGATGGGCTACCTGTGGCAGTGGTTCCCGTTGGCCGGCGGGTACGACATCACCCGGGACTCGACGGTCACACCGGGGTGGAACACCGGCTTCATCGGCAGCGTGGCGGACCACGGCGTCCTGCCGGTCCTGACGATCGTCCTGGCCTCGATAGCCGGCTGGATCATCGGCATGCGCAACGTGATGATCACGACGATGGACGAGGACTACGTCCTGGTCGCCGCGGCCAAGGGGCTGCCCCGCTGGCGCGTGGTGTGGGTGGCGGCGCGTAACGCGATCCTGCCGTCCATCTCCTCGCTGGCCCTGTCGGTCAGCCTGATCGTGACCGGCTCGATCGTCACCGAGATCGTCTTCAGCTATCCGGGCCTGGGCCTGGCGATCAACAACGCCACGCTCGACGCCGACTATCCGCTCATGCAGGGCATCCTGCTGTGCGTCACCTTCGCGGTGCTGGCCGTTAACTTCCTGGCCGACATCGTCTATGTGATCCTCGACCCGCGCGCCCGCCGGGAGGCCTGAACCATGTCCGTCGTGGGTGTCGCCACCGCAGAGCCCGCCGGGAACCGCGCCAGACGGCGCAAGTCCCGCGTCACCAAGTCACCGAAGATCGTCGTGGGTGCCGCGATCCTCGCGTTCTTCGTCTTCATCGCCATCTTCGGTCCGACCCTGGCCCCGCACTCGGCGAGCTGGCAGGCCAGCAACTCCAGCGCCTTCGCGCAGCCGCCGTCGGCGAAGTTCTGGCTCGGTACGGACCGCCAGCAGCACGACATCCTCTCGCAGGTGCTCTCCGGCGGCCGCTCGACGATGGTCATCGCGTTCGTCGCCGGCATCGTCGCCAGCATCCTGTCGATCCTGTTCGGGGTGACGGCCGGCTACATGGGCGGGCTCGTCGACGACGTGCTGTCCATCATCGCCAACATCTTCCTGGCCCTGCCGGGCCTGCTGATCCTCATGGTCGTGATGAAGCCGCTGCCCGCCGGGGACACCGACAACCCGATCCTGATCGGGTCTGTCATAGCCCTGACGGCCTGGGCGTACGGCGCCCGGGTGTTGCGCGCGCAGACGCTCGCGCTGCGCGACCAGGACTATGTGGAGTCGGCGCGGATCATCGGCGAGCGCCGGCCACGGATCATCGTGTCCGAGATCCTGCCCAACCTGCTGCCGATCCTGGCCTCGTCCTTCATCTTCACCGTCATCTACGGCATCGGGATCTACGTCGTGCTGTCCATCCTCGGCATCATCAACCCGGCGCAGGCGTCCTGGGGCACGATGATCCAGAACGCCCAGGGGGCCAGCGCGATGATCTCCAACGACTGGTGGTGGTACGCGCCGCCGGCCTTGTGCGTGGCGCTGCTGGGCATCGGGCTGGCGCTGCTGAACTTCGGCATCGACGAGATCGTCAACCCGCGGGTCCGGTCCCGCAAGGGCAGCCGCCGCGGCGTGCGGTTCCAGTTGGGGCTGACACCGGTGGTGCGGGCCGCACGGCCGCACGCCCCATCGAGTCCTGATACAGCGGCGCCGGTCCTGGAAGGAGAGAGCTGATGGCCGATCCGGTCCTGGAAGTCCGCGGCTTGTGTGTCGACTACGGCCTGGGCGCGGAGGCGGTCCGTGCCGTGACCGACGCCGATCTGGTGCTGCGCCGGGGCGAGGTCCTGGGGATCGCGGGGGAGAGCGGTTCGGGCAAGTCCACGCTCGCCTACGCGCTGACCCGGCTGCTGCGCGCGCCCGGCGTGATCACCGGCGGCGACGTCGTGTTCCACTCGCGGTCGGCCGAGACCGGCGAGGTCACCGAGGTGGACCTGCTGGCCGCCGACGGGCACCAGCTGCGGCGCTACCGGTGGTCGGAGATAGCCGTGGTGTTCCAGAGCGCGATGCACGCGCTGAACCCGGTGGCCCGGGTCGAGAACCAGCTCACTGATGTGCTGCGGGTCCACCGGCCGGAGATGTCCGCCGAACAGCGGCGGGCGCGGGCGGTGGAGATGTTGCGGATGGTCGGTATCAACGCCGACCGGCTGCGCAGCTATCCGCACGAACTGTCCGGCGGCATGCGCCAGCGCGTGATGATCGCGATGGCGCTGATCCTGCAGCCGCAGATCGTCATCATGGACGAGCCGACGACCGCGCTGGACGTGGTCACCCAGCGCGAGATCCTCGAAGAGCTGATGGCGCTGCGGGACAAGCTGGGCTTCGCGGTCATCTTCATCACCCACGACCTCTCGCTGCTGATCGAGCTCGCGGACTCCATCGCCATCATGTACGCCGGGCGGATCGTCGAGCGGGCCAGGGCCGCGGAGCTGTTCCACGCGCCGCGCCACCCCTACAGCCTCGGCCTGCTGAGCTCGTTCCCGAGCCTGCACGGCGAGCGGGTGCGGATGGAGGGCATCCCGGGCTCGCCGCCGTCGCTGGCCGCGATGCCGGACGGCTGCAAGTTCCACCCGCGCTGCCCGTACGCGATGGACCGCTGCCGTACCCAGGAGCCGCCGTTGACCCGGCTGACCGATGACGGCGGTGTGGGCGGCGAGGGCGGCGACCGGGTCACGGCCTGCTGGCTTCACGACGGCCGGCAGGATCCGCCCGAGCCGCTGGGCCGCGCCTTCCCACTGCTCGCCTCGCCTCCGGCGCCCCGCCCCGGCGATCTGTCCAGGAGCACTTCATGACCGCCGAATCCGCCGAGTCCGAATCCGCCGAGCCGGTCGGCGGCACTGAGCCGGCCGAGGCCGCCGAGTCGGCTGAGCGCGCCGAACACAGTAAGAGTGCTGAGTCCGCCGAGCGTGCCGAACCCACCGAACCCGCTTCGCCGTCCAAGGTGGTGCACGGTCCCCGGCGTCCCGGAATCCCGGCGCTGGAGGCCCGCGGTCTGGTCAAGCACTTCCCGATGCACAGCGGAATCGGCCGGGGCCAGGTGGTGCACGCGGTGGAGGACATCTCCATGGTGTTGCCGGCCGGCACGGTCACCGCGGTGGTCGGCGAGAGCGGCAGCGGGAAGTCGACGCTGGCCCGGCTGCTGACCGGTCTGATCAAGCCCACAGGCGGCCAGGTCCTGCTGGACGGCGAACCGGTCGGCACCGGGGCGCGGGCGCGGCGCAAGTACACCAGCAGCGTGCACCTGGTGTTGCAGGACCCGTTTTCGTCCCTGAACTCGGTGCACACCGTGCGCTACCACCTGGAGCGTCCGCTCAAGCTGCACACCAAGCTGGGCCGTGCCGAACGGGCCGAGCGGATGCGGCAGCTGCTGGAACGCGTCTCGCTCACTCCGGCTCAGGACTACCTCGACAAGTACCCGCACGAACTGTCCGGCGGTCAGCGCCAGCGGGTCGCGATCGCCCGCGGCCTGGCGGTGGGACCGCGGGTCCTGCTGGCCGACGAGCCGGTCTCGATGCTCGACGTGTCGATCCGGCTCGGGGTGCTCAACCTGCTGGACGATCTGCGCTCCGGCGAGAACCTGGCCACGATGTACGTCACCCACGACATCGCCTCGGCGCGCTACCTCGCCGACTGCATCGTGGTGATGTACGCCGGCCAGGTCGTGGAGTCCGGGCCGGCCACCCAGATCACCGACAACCCCGCCCACCCCTACACCCAGCTGCTGCTCAGTGCCGCGCCCGACCCGGCGCGCGCCGAGACCCCGGTGCTGCGCGGCCGGGGCGCGCCGCCGAGCCTGGTGAACCCGCCGGCCGGCTGCCGGTTCCATCCGCGCTGCCCGTTCGCGATGAAGGTGTGCGCGGTCCGGTCGCCGGAACCGCGGCCGGTGGGCGAGGACCACGTCTCGGCGTGCTGGCTGCACGCATCAGAGCTCGACGACGACCAGCGCGAACCGCTGAGTGCGACCGCTACCGGCCCTGCTATCGGCACTGCCACCGCCGCCACCGTTGCCGCGCAAGCGGAATCGGCGGACGGAGCCACAGACGCGAACTAAGGCACTAAGGGCACTGAAGGCACTAAGGCACTAAGGCACCAAGGCACCAAGGCACCAAGGCACCAAGGCACGACAACCAACAGGAGAAACGCATGAAGAGCAACAGCGGTGAAGGGGGTCCGAGGGCGACCGCCGCCCGCCCCCCGCCGGGGGACGGGCGGCCAGGCTTCGCTCGAGGGGCAACTCGCGCGAAGGGGAAGTCAGACCCGTTCCACATCCCGTACAGCCACAGTTATCGCCCATGTCCGAGAACAGGACAGGCCGGCCTCATCGCCGGTCCGGATCTTTAGGGAAGTGTACGCAATGCGTCGTACAGCTATCAAAGGGCTAGCCCTGGTCGCGGCCGTCGGCCTCAGCCTGGCGGCCTGTAGCAGCAGCAAGGGTAGTAACTCGTCGGACAAGAGCAGCGGCTCCGGCAAGGTTCGCACGCTGGTGGTCGAGGACAAGCCGGTCGCCTCGTTCACCGACGACTTCAACCCGTTCGACGGCAACTCCTTCCTCAGCCAGGAGAACGCGCGCTCGTTGTTCTACGAGCCGCTGTACCAGTTCAACACCCTGAACTCGGCCCAGGCCCCGATCCCGTGGCTGGCGTCGAACTACACGTGGTCCAACGGCAACAAGACGCTCACCTTCACCCTGAAGCCGGGCGTCAAGTGGAGCGACGGGCAGGCGTTCACCTCTGACGACGTCGCCTTCACCTTCACCATGCTGAAGAACTACAAGGCGGCCAACACCGACAGCACGCCGATCCCGGACAGCGTCGCCACCCCGGACCCGAACACCGTGGTCCTGAACTACTCCAGCTCGCAGGCCGCCAACTTCCAGGGCATCGCCAACCAGATCATCGTGCCCAAGCACAAGTGGTCGGCGATCACCAACCCGGACAAGGCCGTCGTCACCGGCGCCGACTCGGTCGGGACCGGGCCGTATCTGCTGGACAAGTTCACCCCGCAGAACATCACGCTCAAGGCGAACACCGGCTTCCGGGACGGCGCGCCGGCCGTGAAGAAGATCTCGTTCCCGGCCTACGCCGACAACAACGCCGCGACCCTCGCCCTGGCCAACGGCGACATCGACCTGACCGGCAACGACATCAACGACGTGCTGAACACGTTCGTGGCCAAGAGCAAGGACAACCACCTGTTCCAGACCACGGCGCCGTACTTCCCGGCGTCGAACACGGTGGCCCTGCTCATGAACGAGAAGAGCCCCAGCGCGCCGGCCCTGGCCGATGTCGCGGTGCGCAAGGCGATCAGCGCCGCGATGGACCGCACCTCGATGGCGACCCAGTGCGAGACCAACTACGAGCTGCCGGCCACTTCCTCCGGCGGTCTGACCCTGCCGATCGACCAGAAATCGCTGGCCCCGGCGCAGACCAACGATCTGAAGCCCGGCCCGGACCCGGACGCCGTCAGCTCCCTGTTGACCGCCGACGGCTACGCCAAGAACTCCGCCGGCAAGTGGGCCAAGAACGGGGCCACGATCAAGTTCACGATCATCGACCCCAACTCCTTCACCGACTACTGGTGTGACGCCGAGGCCCTGGTCAAGCAGCTGAACGGCGTGGGCTTCGACATCAAGGACAACGGCGCCTTCGACTACAACAGCTGGAACACCGCGGTCACCACCGGCAGCTATGACGCCACGCTGCACTGGGGCCAGGGCACCACGCCGTTCCAGCGCCTGCAGTTCATCCTGGACTCCACCCTGGCCTCGCCGGCCGGACAGAACTCCGCCGGTGACTTCGGGCACTACCAGAGTTCGGCGGCGGACGCGGCGGTCGCCGCCTACGAGGGCGCGACCTCCCCGGCCGACCAGACCACGGCACTCAACACGCTGCAGGGCGTGTTCTCCTCGGACGTGCCGGCCGTCCCGGTTCTTTACGGAGCCGCCTGGTACGAGTTCAGCACGGCGAACTTCACCGGCTGGCCCACCAGCGACAACCCGTACATCAACCCCTCGCCGCGCAGCCAGGACTACGAGTACCTGATCCTCAAGCTCACTCCGAAGCCCTGATCACCGGCGGAAGACCGTGAGCGTCCCGGTCGGCGCGGCCCCGTCGGGCCGGGCCGACCGGGACGCTCGGGCGAGCAGGACATCACCACCGCGGCCCGGCAGGGCGGCCCAGGTTTATCGCAAGGAGTTGTCTGACAATGAGAACAGGTACGCGGGCTGTGAGCGGTGACACGTCGTCCGCGGGCAGCCGGAGGGCCCGCGCCAGGGCGTTCCCGACCGACTTCGTGTGGGGCGCGGCCACCGCCGCCTACCAGGTCGAGGGCGCGTCCTTCGACGGCGGGCGCACCGCCTCGATCTGGGACACCTTCAGCCGGGTCCCCGGCAAGGTCGTCAACGGCGACAACGGCGACATCGCCGCCGACCACTACCACCGGTTCCGCGACGACGTCGCGCTCATGGCGGGCCTGGGCCTGGGCGCCTACCGCTTCTCCTTGTCCTGGAGCCGGGTCCAGCCCGGCGGGCAGGGGGCGCCGAATCCCGCCGGGCTCGACTTCTACTCGCGCCTGGTGGACGAGCTGCTGGCTAAAGGCGTGCAGCCGGTGGTCACGCTCTATCACTGGGACCTTCCGCAAGAACTCGAGGACGCCGGCGGGTGGGGGAGCCGGACTACCAGCGAACGGTTCGCCGAGTACGCGGCCGTCGCCGCCGACCGCCTCGGTGACCGGGTCGAGCTGTGGACCACGCTGAACGAGCCGTGGTGCTCGGCGTTCCTGGGCTACGCCTCCGGCGTGCACGCGCCCGGGCGGCACGAGCCGGAGGTGGCCCTGCGCGCCGCGCACCATCTCAACCTGGCGCACGGACTCGGGACCCAGGCGTTGCGCGCGTCCCTGCCGGCCGGCGCGCGCGTCGCGCTGACCGTCAATCCCGCCGAAGTCAGGCCCCTGAGTCAGGAGCCGGCGGATCTGGACGCCGCACGGCGGGTGGACGCGTTGCAGAACCGGATCTTCCTCGACCCGGTCCTGCGCGGCTCCTATCCCGAGGACCTGATGCAGGACACCGCGCACCTCACGGACTGGTCGTTCGTCCAGGACGGCGATCTGAGCTCGATTCACGTCCCCGTCGACCTGCTCGGGGTGAACTACTACAACCCGGTGGTCGTCGGCGCTCCCATAGTCGGCGACGCCCCCGAGCCCGGCGTGGACGGCCACGGGGCCAGCGACTTCTCCCCCTGGGTCGGCAGCGAATCGGTGCGTTTCATCCGGATGCCGGGCGAGCCGACCGCGATGGGCTGGCCCATCGACGCCTCCGGGCTGCGCGACCTGCTGCTGCGCATCCACCGCGACTACGGCCCGATCCCGCTGGCGATCACCGAGAACGGCGCCGCGTTCCACGACTACGTCGGTCCGGACGGCGAGGTGCGCGACCCGCAGCGGGTGGAGTACCTGCGTAGTCATCTGGTCGCCGTGCACGAGGCCATCGAGGCCGGTGTCGACGTCCGCGGCTACTTCTGCTGGTCCCTGCTGGACAACTTCGAGTGGGCATACGGCTACTCCAAGCGCTTCGGGGTGGTCCATGTCGACTTCGCGACCCAGCGGCGTACGGTGAAGGCCAGCGGGAACTGGTACGCCGACGTCATCGAGGCCAACGCCGTTCAAGGCTGACGCCGGCGGTATCGGCTTGGCCGTCGGCATGACGCGCAAGGAGCACTACGAACACATGACAGGCAAGGACGGGGGAATCCCGAAGGCGGTGGCGCCCGGGCCGGAAGCGGTGGTGCCCGGGCCGGAGCCGGCCTCGGCCTCGGCACCCACCCTGGAGACCGTGGCCGCCGAGGCGGGGGTCTCCAGGGCCACCGTATCCCGGGTCGTCAACGGCTCACCCAAGGTCTCCGACGAGGTGCGCGCCGTGGTCCAGGCCGCGGTGGCCCGGCTGGGCTACGTGCCCAACCGGGCGGCCCGCTCGCTGGTGACCCGCCGGACCGGCTCGGTGGCGCTGGTGGTCAGCGAGGCGGAGATGAAGGTGTTCACCGATCCGCTGCTGGCGGCCATGGTGCGGTCGATGGGCGTGGCGCTGTCGGCGCGGGACGTCCAGCTGGTCCTGATGATGGTCCGCGCCGACAACGAGCGGCAGCGCCTGACCGGGTACCTGCTCGGCGGGCACGTCGACGGCGTGTTCCTGATGTCGCTGCACGAAGGGGACCCGCTGCCGCGCATCCTGCACGACTCCGGCGTCCCCGTGGTCCAGATGGCCCGGCCGCTCGGCGACGTCAAGCTGCCGTATGTGGACGTCGACAACGTCCACGGCGCGCGGCTGGCGGTCCGGCACCTGGTGGCCATCGGGCGGCAGCGGATCGCCACCATCGCCGGGCCCCCGGACATGGTGGCCGGCGTCGACCGCCTCGACGGCTTCCGCGAAGAACTCCTCGGCGCCCGGATGGCCGACCACCGCGTCGCCTTCGGCGACTTCAGCCAGTCCTCCGGCGAACAGGCGATGCTGGCGTTGCTGGCCGACCACCCCGACCTGGACGCCGTGTTCTGCGCCAGCGACCTGATGGCCGCCGGGGCGCTGCGGGCCCTGCGCCGGCACGAGCGCCGGGTCCCGGAGGACGTCGCCGTCGTCGGCTACGACGACCTGGACGTCGCGCTGCTCACCGAGCCCCCGCTGTCCACCGTGAGCCAGCCGGTCGAGGCGATGGCCGCCACGATGGTGGACATGCTGCTGGCCCAGGTCGCCGGCCGCCCCCTGCCGAGCCCGGCGATCCTGCCGACCCGGTTGGTGCTGCGGGCTTCGGGGTGAGGTCGAGCGGCGCCGGTGTGGGGCAGTCCCTCACTTGCGGAAGTGGCCGGCCGCGTCCGTGCCGTAGGTACTGCGATTCTTGTCGAGATTGATCGCGGTCCCGTGGAGCTGGGACGCGGCCTTCACCTTGTCGATGAACTGCGTCTGTAGTTCGTGGGTGTTGATGGTGAAGGCGGAGCCGGCTGAAGCTGCTGCCGTCTGCTGTGCGATCAGCCAGGTGTCGGCCGCGTCCAGCTCCTTGGAGCGCGGGGTGACCTGACCGTTGCCGTCGAGATTGACGTCCGCGAGGCCGGTCCCGCCGCGTCCCTTCTTGTGCGCCTTGTTGTCTGGATCGTCGTTTCGTGTCTTTGGCTCCGGCCCCACTATGTAGTTCGCGGGGAGGTTCTCCAGTGCTTCCTGGAGGCTCCCGGCGTGTGCCGTGAAAGCGGTAGGCGCGAGGGTACCCAGTTGAGCCTTGATCAGTGCCTCCTGCGCCGGGTCCACCGCGCTGGAGAGCCAGCTGAGACGGTTTCGGGGAATGACGTGATGGAGGGTTTCGACCCATTGCTTGTCGCCGGCCGGAGTGGCCTTCTTGAGGGTTTTGGTGGCGGCGGCGGTGTCGCTGTTCTTCCAGCCTGCGCGCTGGACGAGCGGGGCGCCGTGAGCGCTGTGAGCACCGTGGGCGCCGGTGCGTGGGGCCGTGTGGGCTTGCTCGATCGCCCGGGAGACGGCTGCGTTGCCGATGCTGCGCTGCAACGCCAGGACCGACTCCGGAGACGTCAGCCCCACGGTGGTGGGGGAGGCTGCGGCAGCGGTGCGGGCCTGGGGCCGTTGGCTCTTGCTGGAAGCGGGGACCCGCTCTAGTTCTGGCCCGGGCATGGAGGTGCTTCTTTCGGAACGAAGAGACAGTGCTGCCTACCATCAATATACGAAGGAGGCGGACACGGGGAAGGGGCCTCGGTGCAAGGCGGACCGTTCATAGGGGCACGCGCCGCTACCCGCGTGTACCTCTGGGGAGGCGCCGTCCGGCGGGTGGGTACGCTCCGTTCTGGCGACTAGATCATCGTCCCGACCATGGGAGTGAGCCGATGGGGAAGCTTCGTAGCGCGCAGTGGTACGCGGGCCAGGACCGCAACGCCTATATCCACCGGGCCTGGATGCGCCGAGGTGTTCCGGACGACGCTTTCGAGGGGCGCCCGCAGATCGCCATCGCGAACACCGCCTCCGACCTGACTCCGTGCAACGCGCACCTGAGTGAGGTCGCGGCGTCGGTGCGGGACGGCGTATACGAGGCCGGTGGCATTCCGCTGGAGATGCCCGTGGTCTCCCTCGGGGAGACCAACGTCCGGCCCACCGCCATGCTCTGGCGGAACATGGCGGCGATGGCCACCGAGGAGATGCTGCGCGCCAACCCGATCGACGGCGTGGTGTTGCTCGGCGGCTGTGACAAGACGATCCCGTCCCTCCTCATGGCCGCCGCCTCGGTGGATCTGCCCGCGGTCGTCGTGCCGGGCGGACCGATGCTCACCGGTACTTTCCGCGGGACTCCGTTGGGCTGCGGTACCGACGTCTGGCGGCTCTCGGAGGAGGTGCGCGCCGGCACCCTGTCTCAGGAACAGTTCGTCCGCTCGGAATCGTCGATGATCCGCAGCCGCGGCCACTGCAACACGATGGGGACCGCTTCCACCATGGCTCTGGTGGCGGAGGCCCTGGGCATGGTCGTGCCCGGGGTGGCAGGCACACCCGCGCCGGACAGCCGTCTGCTCCAGGCCGCCCACGGCACCGGGCGGCTGGCCGTGGACATGGTCACCGCCGAACGACGGCCGAGCACGTTCCTGACCAAGGCGTCGTTCCACAACGCGATCGTGGCGCTGGCCGCCGTCGGCGGTTCCACCAACGCCGTCGTCCACCTCCTGGCCATCGCCGGACGCCTGGGCATCGACCTGACCCTCGACGACTTCGACCGCATCGGCTCGCGGGTCCCGGTGCTGGTGGATCTCCAGCCGGCCGGCCGCTTCCTCATGGAGGACTTCCACCGGGCCGGCGGCCTGCTCGCGGTACTCCGTGAAGTCAGGGAACTGCTGGACCCCGAGGCCAAGACGGTCACCGGACAACCGCTGGTCGACTCCCTCGACGACGCCTCGATCTGGGACGCCGAGGTGATCCGGACCCGCGCGCAGCCGTTGGTCGCGCAAGGCGGCATAGCCGTGCTCCGGGGAAGCCTGGCACCCGACGGTGCCGTGATCAAGCCGGCGGCGGCCTCGCCGCATCTGCTGCGGCACCGGGGCCGGGCGGTCGTGTTCGACAGCATCGAGGACTTCCACGCGCGCATCGACGACCCCGGCCTGGACGTCGACGCCGATTCCGTGCTCGTCCTGCGCGGCTGCGGACCGAAGGGCTATCCGGGCATGCCGGAGGTCGCCAACATGCCGCTGCCGAAGAAGCTTCTCGAGGCGGGCGTCCGGGACATGGTGCGGATCTGCGACGGCCGGATGAGCGGCACGGCCTACGGCACGGTCGTGCTCCACGTCGCGCCCGAAGCCGCCGCCGGCGGACCCCTCGCCTTCGTGCGCACCGGCGACATCATCACCTTGGACGTCGAGGCCCGAAGCATCGACGTGGAGGTACCGGCCGACGAACTCCTGGCGCGCGGGCCGAACCCGGCGACCGTCGCAGGGTTCGCCGATCCGCGCCGAGGCTGGGAGCGGCTGTACATAGACCATGTCCAGCAGGCCGACACCGGCGCCGATCTGGACTTCCTCGTCGGATCCAGCGGCTCGGAGGTGGCCCGGGAATCGCACTGAAGGGGGTTTTGATCAGAAGGCTGATAGTCCGTTGGGCGTGCCCATGCCGGTGGACCCGTCGTAGCCGAGGACCGCGGTGCACTGGTGGTCACCGATCGAATCCGGGCTCGGCCGCTTCACACACATCCCTCGCATTCTCATAACCCTGATCCCCGTTAGCCGATGGTGTAGGCGTTGTCGACCGTCTGGCTGATCGACCCGCCGAGCGCGTCGGTCGCCGGCCGGTGGCGGCGCGGTCGCGGCGGCACCGCCGGCGGTGGCGGTGGCCAGGCCCACAGCCATGGCCGCCGCCAGGATCGGGACACGGCGGATACGTGCTAGCACAAGTGGTTCCTCCAGATCGTCGGATCGGCTCCGGGGCGTGGGACGTGTCCACCGTCAGAGCCCTGTGCCTTGTCGAAGTACTGATGACGTGGAGGCCGGAAATGTTATACGCGCTTTCATCTCAGCTGGTGGATTCCTGGATTCCGCAGCTATGATTAATGCCGCCTAACCAAGGGCTGTCATTCGGGGGAGGGACCGTGCGAGACACTGTCCGGGGGTTCAGTCGGTCGGCGGCGATCAGCGCCGTACTGGCGGCGACGATGGCGGCGGCGGTCGCGTGTTCCACGAGCGGGACTGTCAGGGCTGGCGGGGCCGCCGGCGGCGCGAATCCTTTGACCGGCACGGGTTCCGGGCCCGCGACCTCCGCGAGCGGGCCGGCGCCGACCGGCCAGTCGCTCGTCTCAGGCCGGCAGGGCTCGCCGACCACGTCGGCGTCGGCATCGGACGTCACCGTGACCCAGGGCGAGGCCGCGGCGGCGCTGGGGGCGTATCAGAGTGCGAACAACACAGTCAACGCCGCTCTGGACATCCCGGGGGAAGCGAAGATCGAGAGTGGTTCGCTGCTGACCCTGGACCAGGGCAGCCTGCTCTACTACCAGGGAATCGGCGGCGCCAAGGCCGCCCAGTCCAAGGCGCCGGTCACCTTCGCCGACCCGGTGTTCTACATCGCCCGCTCGATCGCGTACCCGCGTGGGTTCTACGTCACGGCGAACGCGGTCCAGCCGGGCTTGCCCGACGCCGGCTCGCTCCTGCACTTCACCCAGGAACAGGCCGGCGCGCCCTGGCTGGTCGACACCACGCTCGGGCTGACCGCGGGGCGGCAGTGGCCGGCCTTCGCCGTCGGTGCCGACGGGTTGTTGGACTACACCGCGACCCAGCTGACCCGACTGCCGCTCGACACGACCGACCTGGCCGTCGCCGACCGGACCCTGCTCACCGGCGACGACGCCGGCACGCCGGGCTCGCCGTTCGTGAGCGACGACGTGACCACCGCCGAGCGGAAGTGGATCCAGGACGACACCTCCGGCGTCTCCCCGGCGACCGTGACGCTGACGGTGTCCACGGCCACCGACCCGCTGCCGACGTACCTGCCGCTCAAGGACGGCGGCGAGCTGGCGATCTACGGCACGCGCCTCTCCTTGCGCGCGACCCAGGCCGGCCGCACCTTCACCTTCGCCGACCAGGGCTGGGCGAAGGTCGCCGGCGCCCAGACCGCCGAGGGCGGCTTCACCACGGATTCGGTGTGGATGGTCGCCGCCGTCGACCCGCCGGAGAAGTCGGGGAAGATCCAGAAGATCGCCTACAACGGGGGTTTGGTGTCCGTGGAGCACTGAGGCGGCGGTCCGAGCTCGGGCCTCATGCCTCAGGCCCCTGATTCCAAGTCTCAGGCCTCAGCCCCCGAGCCCGGCGGCGCGGACCTTGTTCTCCGCCGCTGTGATCAGCGAGGCGTCGACCGCGGGCGCCGGGGCTGAAAGGGAGCTCGCCGAGAACGTCACCAGCGTGCCGCCGACGCGATCGACGACGTAGCGGTCGCTCGGCTGCTTGCTGGGGTCGGTGAGGTAGTAGACGACGCAGTCGCTGGAGACCGGGTCGGGCTGCGGCTGGACGACGTAGGACGCGGGTGCCTGGCCGGCCTCGGACGTCTGGAACGGCTGCTGGCACTGCGTCTGCATCGCGTGGAACACGTTCATCAGGGCTGCGGCCTCGGCGTCGCCGTAGTACTCCACGCTTTCCGCGAGGAGCCCTGGTTCTCCGTTCGTGCCGACGGTCGGCAGATCGAATCCGATCGAGGCCGTGGGCGCCTCGAAGTCGGGGCCGCCGTTGTCCAGCTTCTGCGTCAGTTGGTCCATGGGCGCGCAGCCGCCGTTGGTCGGGTACAGGTACATCGCGATCCGGAATTCGAGGGTGTGGCTCTGCCCGAGGCCCGGTACGTCGCTCCCGGCCAGGAGCGCTTGCTGAAGCTGGGCCGTTGAGGGCGCGCTGGACGACGTGCTCGGGCTCGGGCTCGGGTTCGCGCTCGCGCTCGCACTCGCGCCCGTGGTACTGATGCCCGACGGCGTGACCGGCCCGGAGCCGCCGATCTGCCCGGAGCTGCCGATCTGCCCGGACGATGAGCACCCGGCCACGCCGAGTGCGGTCGCCGCGAGTGCGGCCAGCAGTGAGGAACAACGGATGACCCGCCCCATGGTGACCCCTGACTCCGTTCACACGCACTCGGCTTGACGAGTCCCGAGGCTAGGGGCTGCGCGAGAGGACCGGTCCTGACGGCGTCCTCCGAGCGCTTCGCTGCCGCACAGGGAGTATCCCGGATGCCGCCCGCGGCAGTGTGGGAAATCCGTGTCCATGACAGGCCGCGTGCCCGCAAGCACGGGGGCAGCACAACGGGCTGGCTGGACAAGAACGCGCCGGACATCGAATGGGAGCGAATGAATATTCGAATACTCGAGAGCGCAGGGGGACCCGCGCCGGATTGGGCGCAGGACATCGAGCCCCGCTGAACTCGCCGGTCAGCGCTTAGCAGTCGGCGCTCAGCGTTCAGCAGCCAGCAGCCAGCAGCCAGCAGCCAGCGCTCAGCGATCAGTAGTCAGCGCTCAGCAAAGGCCGCGAGTGTCGCGCCGAGCTGTCGCACCGGCTCCTCCCCGCTGAACCGGAGCACGACGCTCGTCGCGCCGGCCGCTTCGAGCTGCGCGATACGTGCGGCGGCGTCCGCCGGGGTCCCGCTGACGGTGAACACCTCGGCCGGAGTGCGGTCGAGCCAGGCGGCCTGATCCTCGACCGCCGGGCGCAAGACCTCCGCCGCCTGCCGGGCGTCGTCCGCGACGGCCGCGTACGCGAACGCGATCAGCTCGTGCTCCTGCGCGCCGCCGCCCTTGCGGATCAGGGCGAGCGCCGCCTCCAGATCCGCCGGGCCGTGGCCTTCGGCGAGTACCGTGCCGTCCGCGACCCGCCCGGACAGTTCCAGCGACCGCGGTCGCACCACGCCCAGCACCACCGGGGGGACCTGCGCGGGCGGGTGCACCAGCCGCAGGCCGTCGATCCGGACCTCGCCGCCCTGCATCTGTACCTGCTCGCCCCGCAACAGCGCGCGCACGGCTTCGGTGGTCTCCGCCAGCAGAGTCAGCGGCGAGGCCGGCGCCGCCCCGACCGACGCCATCCAGCCGGTGACGCCGTGCCCGATGCCCGCGACGAACCGGCCGGGATACACGCGCGCCAGGAATGCCACCTCCATCGCCAGCAGCGCCGGGTTCCGCAAGGGCGCAGGAGCGATCCCCAGCCCGACCCGCATCCGCGACGTCGCCGCCAGCGCGACCGTGGCCGCCGAGATGCCGCCGCCCCAGCTGAGGTCTTCCACGACCCACAGCTCGTCGGTGCCGAGCGCTTCGACTTCGCGCGCGAACGCCGGCAGCCCTTCCGGGGCCCAGGCGCGGTCGTACATGACACCGATTCGAAGACTCGACATGGACCGGGACGCTACCGGATCTGGAAGGTCTGGGCCGGGTCGTGAGTTCGACGGGGTTCTGCTTCGGGAACCGGCATCTGTATCAGTAGTCTGAGCCTGACTGTGCGCGCCGCCGAACGGGCCCGGTCCGCTCTACACCCGTGCACATCTGCCACTGAGGGGGAGCAATGTCAGCGCAAGCGGTCAGGCCCATCATCTTCTCCGGATACAGCAGTATCGCCCTGTTCGGCTATGCCGAGGTGCTGCCGCCGAAGTCCGTGATCATCGTCGAGGAGGCGGAGTACGCGCGCGAACGTGACGCGCAGGCGTCCGTCTCCTGGTCGCCGCTGGTGCGCGAGGTCCTCGAATGGGACCTCGTCGGGCCGGGCCGGGCCGAGGAGTTCTTCCTCGCCCACCGCGACCTGGATCCGGTCGCGGTCGTCCCGAACACCGAGGTGGGCACCTTGTTCGCGGCCCGCCTGGCCGAGTGTCACGAGCTGCCCGGTGCGGGATTCGGCGCGGCGCGGGCGATGCGGGACAAGCGCCGGTTGCGGGCGATCACCGGGGCGGCCGGGATCCCGAATCCGGAATCGGTCGTGGTGGCCGACGCCGCGCGGGCGCAGGCGTTCCTGGCGGCGGTCAACGGCCCGATCGTGCTCAAGCCGGCGGCCGGTATGGGCTCGACGGCCACCTGTGTGGTGCGCGATGCGGCCGAGATCGACGCGGTCTGGGAATCGCTGCGGCAGGAGGCGGCGCGGTTGGGTCCGGAGCAGCCGATGCTGGCCGAGCGCTTCGTGGCCGGTCCGGAGTTCAGCGTCGAGATGCTCGTGCGAGGCGGCAAGGACGTGTTCGCCAGCGTCACCGGCAAGCTGCTGTACCCCGGATCGCGGCCGGTGGAGATGGGCCACGTGGTCCCCGCGGACATCCCCGCGGCGCTGACCGAACTGCTGGTCCAGCAGACCCGTCGGGTGGTCGAGGCGGTGGGCTTCGCCGACGGCATCGTCCACTGCGAGTGGATCGTCGCCGACGGCGTCCCGTATCTGGTGGAGTGCGCGGGCCGGTGCGCCGGAGCCGGGATCATCGACATGATCCGGCAGGCCTACCCGGTCGACATCGTCCGGGCCTACGTCGACATCCTGTCCGGCCGGGCGCCCTCGGTCGAGCTGCCGACCCGGGCGCGGCGGGCGGCGTCGGTCCGCTTCACCAGCGCGCAGCCGGGCGTGGTCACGGTGATCCGGGGCATCGAAGCGGCCAGCGCGTCCGAAGGCGTCTTCTACGCCGGGGCCGCAGTGGAGGTCGGCGGCCGGGTCGACGAGCTGCGCAGCTCCGGCGACCGCCCCGCCTTCGCCGCGGTGACCGCGGACACCCCGGCCGAAGCGCTGCGCCTGGCCGCCGCGGCCGCCGCGTTGATCGAGATCGACACCCGCCCGGAGCAAGGAGAGTGAGCGGAGCGAGGAGGCGGGCTCACCCCATCAGACGTCGGCTCAGCCGCAGCATCTGAGCGAGCGTCGTGCGCGGCAGGTAGGCCCGCCCGATCGCGTTCGTGATCGCGGGCAGCGCGACCGGATCGGGATAGGCGATGTACAGGGGCTGATACTGCGGCTGGAACTTCGCCTTGAACGCCAGCAGCGAGCGGAAGCCGTACACCGGCTCCAGGACGCGGCCGACCGTGTCCAGCATCCGCTGCAAGCCGTCCGCGGCCCGCCGGTGGTCCGCGGCCCGGGCCAGGGGAGCGCCGGACAGGCTCATGAACTCGGCTCCCTCCTCCTTGAAACGCAGGGCCGCGGTGGCGATCAGGAACTCCATCACCCCGTGGAAGCTGTCGGTACCGCGCCGCATGAAGTCCAGCGTCCAGCCGACCGGTTCGCCGTCGCGGTAGCACGGCAGCCAACTCGTGATGCCGTGCAGCCGGCCCTGGTCGTCGGCCGCCACCAGACAGCGGACGTGCGGATCGTTCAGCTCGTCCAGGCCGCCGAGAGTGAAGCCCATCTCCGGCAGGCCCTTGGCGGCGACCCATTCCTGCGACAGGTCCCGCACCTGCTCACGCAGCAGCGGAGCCGCTGTCGGGAAGGAGACCCAGGACGCCGCGACCCCGACCTTGCCGGCCTTGTTCAGCGCCGTCCGCACGTCCTGCCACTTCTTGCCGGTGAACGCCAGATCGGCCAGCGGCAGCAGCGTGTCCTCGGCCACCTGCACACCGCGCCACCCCAGCCGGTTGGCGACGTCCAACGTCTCGGCCGTGACGCCGTAGAAGCAGGGGGACCAGCCCTGCTGATCGCAGTACTTTGCGAACTGCGCCAGCACCGCGTCGCGGGCTTCGGGATCGCCGTAGGGGCCGCCGGTGGTGAGGGCGACCTTGCCGATCACCCGGTAGGCCACGGCGGCCCGGGCGTCGTCGGCGATCCAGTACTCGTGGCCGGGCCAGGTCGTCATATAAGAGAGCGTTGATCCTCCGTACGTCGTGAGCAGCGCGCGCGCCTCAGATTCCGACCCGGCCCGGTGCCGCAGCGGGGGCCGCCAGAAGGCCAGAAGGAGCCCACCGAGCGTCACCGCCCAGAACGCCGGTCCCACCCAGAAGTAGAGGGTCCGCGCGGCGCCGCCCTGTGGGAGGAAATGAGCGTACGGCGCGTCGAGAATGCCCAGATAGACCGGCGGTATCAGACGTTTGATGAAGTCGGCCGCCAGATTGCCGTGGCCGGGGACCGGCGCGAAGTCGCCGCGCACGGCGTAGCCGAACTGCACATACGCGGCGCCGATGCCGACGAACGCCGCTGTCACCGCCACAGACACCCGCAGAATCGTCCTGCGCGGGACCCGCAGTTCGAAGTGGCGGCGCTTGACCAGAAGCAGCCCGATCACCAGCAGAGGCATCGCCACCAGAGGTATCGAATACAGGACGACGAACCTGTGGGCGTCGCCGTATCCGGGATCCGAGGGGTCGAGGAAGGACAGGCCCTGAGCCGCGTACCGCCAGGTGGCCAGGGCGGCTCCGGTCTCGATCAGAAGCGCGGCCAGCAGAGCCAGACGGCGACCTCGACGCAGCCCCTCGGCGACGATCAGCAACAGGATCGCCGGCACGAACAGCATCAGCACCGAGGGACTGCTCGCGAGCAGCGACTCAGATCGCACCTGAAGACAGCCCGCTGACATGTCCGCCGCGCTGGCGCAACTGCTCCGCAGATCATCGGCTCCGGGCCCGGTTCCCACGAACAAGTCGGAGTACAAAGAGAACGGCCCGTAAGGTGCCCTCGTCAGAAAGGCGATCAGCGGCCCCAGCGCAGAGGCGCCGACGGTGATCGCGACCAGGACGCGGCTCTCGGCGTGGGACACGACGCGCTCGTGCCGAGGACGCCGGCGACCCCACAGAAACGCGCCGCTCACCAGGCCGATCCCGGCACCGCAGAAGCGCAGGATGTCCTGTGCGGTTCCGTCGTAGAGCGTGAACAGCAGCACGCCGAAGCCCAGGACGAGCCGGAGCCGGCGGCGCCACAGCGAGGGCAGGCGCGCGCTGAGGGCCAGACCCACGCCGACGATGCCGACGCTGGCCCCGGTGGCCGCGTCGGTCTGGTCCGAGCTGAGCCAGACGTCGCCGGTGTCCGAGCCGAGCCCGATGATCCCCGCGCCGAGCAGTGCGCCGCCGACCTGGCAGAGCGCGAACAGACCCAGAGTCGTGCGGGTGCCCAGGCGGCGCTCCGCCGGGGCCAGCACGGCGAACGCGAGCAGGACCGTGGCGATCAGGGCCGTGGGACCGGCGCTCCACAAGCCGTAGCTCAGGACCGTCCACCACTTGCCCTCGGCGAGAATCGAGGCGCCGGTGCCGACCACCCGCCCCGGGCTGCCGTCCGCATCGGCGGGCACGCTGCCGCCCACCGCCGCGACCAGGACCAGGAGCGTGACGAGCGTCGCGGTCAGCGGCGCCCGGCCTGCCGCCCGGCGGACCCGCGCCGGCACGGTGCCGAAGAGGCCGAGTCTGCCGGCCGGCACAGTCTCAGTACTCATCGTCGGGCCAGCCCGTTGCGCTCGGCGATCCACGGCAGCTGCTGCACGAAGCCGGCCCGCCACACCTGCCAGCTGTGACCACCGGGCAGCTGGGTCATCTGCACGTCGACTCCGGCTTGCAGACACGCCAGGTACACGACGCCCAGCTGGGGTGTGAACTCCTTGTCAGTGGTCCCGCTGACGATGCGCCCGGCGAGATCCGGAAACTTCCGCGTGGCCAGGACGGACACCGGGTCGGCGCGCTCGAACGCGCCTTCGTCGCCGCCGAACGCCTTCTTCACGGTGTCCTTGTGGTTGCCGAGCGTCGGTTCGCGTTGCCCGGACAGGTCCAGGAACGTCCGGTAGAGGTGCGGAGCGCGGACCGCCAACTGGACCGAGCAGGTCCCGCCGAACGAGAACCCGCCGATGGTCCAGCCCCGGTCCGGTGGCGCGACCTGGAGATTGGCCGTCACCCAGGCCTTGAGGTCGGTGGTCAGGTAGGTCTCGGCGTTGCCGAGCTTGGAATCCATGCACAGCGAGTTGCCGATCGTGGACCCGGTCGCGTCCGGCATCACTGTGACCGGGGCCAGGCCGTGGTGCGTGGCGGCGTAGCCGTCGAGCACCTTCTGCACGCCGCCGGCGTCGATCCAGTCCCGTGGCGTGCCGGGCTGCCCGGGGAGCAGCACCAGCAACGGCAGTTCGGGGCGCGGGTCGGCCCGGTAGGCGGGCGGCAGGTAGACCCAGGCCTTGCGGGCGTTGAAGTGGGAGACCGTGCCCGGGATCGTGACCTCGGACAACGTGCCCGAGCTCGGCAGGCCCGCGGGCGCGGTCCACACGTCGGCGAGCATGCGTCCCGACGGCGCGGTGACCAGGTCGGTGCGGCTGCCGGCGGCCTTCTTGAAGTCGGTGCCGGTGTCGAGCCACGGGCCCAGGACGGCGCGCGTCGACGTATAGCTCTGGAAGTAGCGGTTGACCTGGTTCAGGCCGGTCAGGCCCACGACCACCGCGCAGCCGAGTGCCCCGGCCCGGCGGCCCCAGGACAGGGTCGGCAACCGCATGGCCGCGACGGTGACGCCGAGAATCGCGACGCCCATCCAGAGCAGGACCTCGGTGGGCAGCCCCTCGGGGAAGGGCTGCCACCACCGGTCGACGATGATTCCCAGGATCGCGGTGAGCACGACGCCCACCCCGACAGCCGTCGGCGCTTTCCAGACCCACCAGGTGCGGGCCCGGTCGGCCAGCAGCGCGGCGAAGGCCGCAGTCGTGAGAACCAGCAGGACGACCGGGATCGGCCCGCTGAGCAGAGACCAGTCGAGCGGATTGCTCACCGGGTGCCCCGCTGGGCCGGAGCCGGAGCCGGAGCCGGCGCCGGAGCCAGCGCCGGAACCGGACCCGGAGCCGGACCCGGAACCGCGGTCAGGGCCGCGGCCGGTGCGGCGGGACGGCTGGAACCGGCGTCCTCAATTCGCCGATTTGTCGGCTTCGGGTCGTCGGCGTCGTTGGTGAGCATGTAAAAGAGATGCCTACAGCCTTGCCCAGGTTGCCTCAGCGTGCGGTCGGCATCGGTTCTCAGCCGCCGGATTGCGCCAGCCAGGCGTGTCCTTCGCTGAGGATGGCGCGTTCCTGTTCGCTGAAGCGGATGGGGAACGTGCCGGTCACCGCGATGCCGCTCGATTCGATGAGGTAGGCCAGCGAGGCGTATTCGCGGGGGTGGCGCTCGCGCAGGGCGTCGGCGTCGATGTCCGGCGCGGCGGCCGGGCCGAAGGGGTAGGTGAAGCCGCCCAGGTCGTAGACGGCGTCCCGGCGCTCGATGCGCCAGGTCCCGGCGCGGCGGCTGACGCGGTCCAGGAAGCGGACGTGGACCGTCGCGCCGATGCCGAGCTCCGTGTGGTCGGCCAGCAGAATCGCGTTGGTCTCGACGAAGGCCCGGTCGCCGGCGAAGGCGATGGTCGGGTTGCCGATGAAGTGCTTGGTGCGCAGCGGGCCCTCGGCCATCCGCCGGGAGCCTTCGATGAAGTCGTGGGCCCGGCCGGAGAACCACATGACCCTGAGGGTCGCGTCCTCGTGGAACAAGGTGGCCAAGGTGTCCCAGTCCTGTCGGTCGCGGTGGATCCAGCCGGTCATCAGGTCGCTGATGGCCTGACGGTCGGCGAGGCGGTCGGCGGCGGGGCGGCTGTCGGGGTGGTTTTCGGGCATGGGAGCCTCCTCGGGATGGCTTGGGACTTGGGACTTGCTGCTTGGCGGGTTCGTTCACTGCCCCGCGACGACCGGATGCGCGGTGTTGTGCGCGGCGTCGTGTGCGGTGTCGTGCGCGGCGTCGTACGCCTGCCGCGCGGCGGTGAACCGCGGCATGTTCACTTCGGCCCAGTCGCCGATCACCGCGATCGGCTCGGCCAGGGAATGCCCCAGCCCGGTGAGCGTGTACTCGACCCGCGGCGGCACTTCGGCGAAGACCTGCCGGGTGAGGAGCCCGTCGCGCTCCATCCGGCGCAGCGACTGGGTCAGCACCTTCGGGGCGACGCGGCCGAGGTGCGTGCGCAGCTCGGTGAAGCGCATCGGGCCGTCGGAGAGCAGCAGGACGACCAGGACGGTCCACTTGTCGCCGATCCGGTCCAGCAGGAGCCGGGTCGGGCAGTCGGCGTCGAACAGATCCCCGCTCGACTCCCCGTTCTCCTCGTCTTCACTGTTCTCCCTGGTCTCGCGCTCGGCCCGGAGTCGGCCGACCAGTCTGGGCGCGGCAATAGTAACCATGAGGTACTTATAGCACGTTGAAGTAATCAGTAACTGATGGTTACTGTCACTGCCAGTACCGCTCGGAACGGGCCGGTACCAGTCGCTGGAAGCACACTGGAAGCCAGAACGAGGGAGACACGAGCATGAAGATCGCGGTCTACGGAGCCACCGGCATGATCGGCAGCCGGGTGGTGGCCGAGGCGCTGTCCCGCGGCCACGAGGTCACCGGCATCACCCGCTCCGGCGGCGCGCTGCCCGAGGGTGTGCACGCGGTCCAGGGCGACGCCGGCGACGCCGAGCTGGCCCGACGCGTCGCCGGCCAGGCCGACGTCGTGGTCTCGGCCATCGGCCCCAGCCGCACCGGCGGCGACCGGCGCGAGTACCTGGCCCAGCTGCGCACCCTGGCCGAGACGGCCGGCGAGGCCCGCCTGATCGTCGTCGGCGGCGCCGGTTCGCTGCTGGTGAACGGCCACCGCCTGGTCGACGACCCGGGATTCCCCGACGTGTACAAGGCCGAGGCGCTGATCGCGGCCGAGGGTCTGGACTACATTCGCGGGCTGGGCGACAGCGTCGACTGGACCTTCTTCAGCCCGGCGCCGGTGATCCAGCCGGGTGAGCGCACCGGCTCGTACAAGACCGAGGCGGACACCCCGGCCGGCGACACGATCTCGGCCGAGGACTACGCGGTCGCTCTGCTGGATGAGGTCGACAAGGCCGCCTACCGGCGCCGGCGGTTCACCGCGGCCAACTGAGGGACTCGCGGACCCGCGGACTCGCACATCGACCTCGGCCTTGCCCCCGGTCTTGACCTTGACCATTGGGGAAGCCACAGAGTGGGGAGTGACCGGGCATTCCGCCCGGAACGAGGGAGCCGTCCATGGGCCTGCTCAGCATCGGCGAGTTCGCGCGCCTGTCGCGCCTGTCGCCCAAGGCGCTGCGCCTGTACGACGAACTCGGGCTCCTGCGGCCCGCGCGCGTCGACCCGGACACCGGCTACCGCTGGTACGCCGAGACGCAGCTGGAACGGGCCCGGCTGGTCACGGCCCTGCGCCGGGTCCGGGTCCCGCTCGCCGGGATCCGGGACATCCTGGCCCTGGAACCGGCGGCGGTGGCCGAGGAGATCCGCGCCTACTGGGCCGGGTCCGAGCTCGAGCACGAGGCTCAGCGGCAACTGATGGGCGACCTCGTTGACCACCTCCACGGAGAGAAGCCCACCATGTACGAGGTCACAGTCCGCGACATGCCCGCCCGCACCCTGCTCAGCAAGCTGCGCCGGATCCACCAGGACGAGTTGCTGGCGGCGAGCCGGGAACTGTTCATCCACCGCCTGGCCCGCGGCGGCGTGCCCCGGCCCGAGGGGATCGCCGGAGCGCCGTTCACGATCTACTACGGCGAGGTGAGCGGGGACAGCGACGGGCCGGTGGAGTGGTGCTGGCCGGTGCCGGAGGATCAGGCCGAGCAGATCGCCGCCGGCTTCCCCGATCTCACGCTGCGCACCGAGCCCGCGCACCAGGAGGCGTTTATCCGCCAGAGCACACCCATCGGGTCGGGCAGCGGGACCGAGGTCGAGCTCGCCGTCGGGGCCCTGTTCGCCTGGGCCGTGGAACACCAGCGTGAGCCCGCCGGCGGTGTCCGGCTACTGCTGATCTTCAACCCGGCCAACGGGCCGGCCGGGCCCGACGGGGAATTCGCCATCGTCCTGAGCTGAATCCGGCCGGCGGCGAGATCCGCGACGAGGTCGGCGAGATCAGCCCGAACTCGAACACCGCTCCCTCAACGGTCAGGCCGAGTGCGTCCGCCACCGGCCCCCGCCCACCGATATCATGGTCACTCCCGAGCGCCGATGGACAGCGCGAACCACCCCCACCGAAGATGTCGGCCGAGCTCCAGGGGTTTGCACCATGCCCGATCAGCTGTTGTTTTCCTACGGGACCCTCCGCCTGCCCGGCGTCCAGCAAGCCCGGTTCGGCCGTGAGCTGCCGGGCCGCGCGGACGGGCTGCCGGGATTCCGGCTGGAGACCGTGACCATCACCGACTCGGCGGTGATCGCCGACAGTGGAAGCGGTCTGCATCCGGTCGCTGTGCGGTCCGACGAGCTCGCCGATGTCGTCGAGGGCACCGTGTTCACCGTCACCGCGGCCGAACTCGAGGCGGCCGACGCCTACGAGGCCGACGACTACACCCGGTTCAGCCTCGCTCTGCGTTCCGGGGAACAGGCCTGGGTCTACATCGACGCCGCGACCGCCGAGGCGCTGCGCGTGGAACGGCTGGTCGCGGCCCAGGCCAACGCCGAAGCCTTGTTCGCGGAGGTCGGCAGGCGCGGCATCATCCGGGCCGGTGTGGGCGAACGACAGGCGAGCCAGGAGATCCGGGACCTGGCGAACGAGCTGTTCGGCACCACCCGGCACTGGCACAAGCGCATCGTCCGGGCCGGACCCAACACGCTCCAGCCCTACCGCGAGAACCCGCCGGACCGGATCATCGAGGCCGACGACATCGCCTTCGCCGACTTCGGCCCGATCTTCGCCGAGTTCGAAGCCGACCTCGGCCGCACCTACGTCCTGGGCGAGGACCCGGTCAAACACCGGCTCGCGGCCGACCTGCCCCAGGTCTTCGCCGCCGGCCGCGCCTTCTTCGCCGAGCACCCGGAGCTCACCGGCGCCGAGCTGTACGCCGAGATCGGCCGGCTGGCCCGCGAGCGGGGCTGGACGTTCGGCAACATCCACTCCGGCCACCTCGTCGGCGAGTTCCCGCACGAGAAGATCGACGGCGCCGACATCGAGTCCTACATCGCCCCGGGGAACACCACACCGATGCGCCGCACCGACCGGCTCGGGCGCAGGTGTCACTGGATCCTGGAGATCCACCTGGTCGACGCGGAGCGCGGATTCGGCGGCTTCTACGAACAGCTTCTCGACCTGTGAGGACCGAGGTCAGGCCGGCGGCATCAGATCACTGTCGCTGATGGTGTACGTCAGCGGGGGATAGACGAAGTCCCTCTCGTGGTTCTCGCGGCGCCGCAGCCGGTAGAACTCCTGCTTCTGCTCCTCGTCGGCGGACGTGAGGCGCGCGCCGTCCGGGAGGTACACGTCCCCGTCACGAAACCGGACGAGGGTCTTCGACGTCCGAAAGGTGACGCCCAGCCATCGGTTGTCCGCGGCCTGGCCGGGCGCGTCCAACACGATCCTGTGCCTGAGCCGCCGATTCGCGGCGACCGAAAACGCGACGATGCTGTTGTGGACGAGGGGGATCTCGAACTTCTCGGCATCGGGCCCCGGCCCCTTGGACTCGAAGATCAGCTTCCGCGGCGGGCCGGATTCGGGATGCCGGTAGCAGGAGAAGACGGCGATGTGCGAGTCGCCGGCCAGATCGAGGGCCTGGTCGGAATGGCCGCCCATGGTTTTGTAAGCGTCCGTATACGTCTCGATCAGGGCATTGTTGAACCCGACCGGGAGCGCCGCGCGTTCCCGGATCTGTTGCGCCAACCGCTCGTGGATCGCCTGGAAACGCTGTGCCGGGCTGCCGTATCGAGTGGTGGTGCGCACGAGCGGTACCCCACCTGCCTCGTCGCTCCTGGCGAGCACCGCGCCCTGCCGGCCCTTTCCCACGTCTTCCCAACCGACCGAGGCGTACAGCTCCGTGAAGAGATCTTCCTCGGCCGGCAGAGCGCAGGAGATGATCTCCTCCGAGACCCTAGGCTCGCGGGGCAACGTAATCTCCCGCGTTCATGCTGAACAGGATGTCGTCGCCGTAGTCGATGAAGGACGAAGTCCTGTTCTCCTCGGCGTACAGCCTGCGCAGCTCATCCATGCCTTCCGGCGTGGGCGGCTCCAGCTTCACCAGATCCCCGGCCACCTTCAGGAACGTCTGGCCGTCCCGGTGAAGGGCTTCGGCGTTCGAGCAACGCACGACATATCCCAGGCGGGTCGGGAGCAATTCGGCGCCCAGGGTCGAGGGCCGGATTTCGTGGGTGTAGAGGCGATTGGTGGACAGCGGCATGAAGAACACGGAGCCGGGATACAGCGTCACAGAGAACTGCGAGGGCAACGCCGCGCCATCGCCTTCTCCGATCGGATCCTTGAGACGGAACTGGAGTCTGGTCATCCCGCTGGCGTTCTTCACGCCGTAGTCGAAGGCGTCGCCGGCCAGGGGCCGCAGCTTGTCGAGCCCTTCGTAGAAGGTGCAGAAGGCCATGATGCCGTTGCCGGGCATGTCCTTGGTCTTGTCGGCGTGCGAGGAGATCTTGGCCTTGGCCTGCTTGCGCTCGGCCGTGGCGAGCGTGTTGTGGTAGATCTGGGCCAGGACGTGGTTCAGCGGTGCCGGGTCCTGGAAGACGGCGGCGGCCTCGCGGTTCAGCGCCTCGACGATGCTCGTGTCGGTCGGGTGGAAACCCTCGGTCGGCCCCGAGAAGTTCGTGGAACACCGGAGCAGGCGGAAATGGAACTCGTCACCGTCTTGGGTGACAGGCGTCAGATAGATCCCGCTGCGATGGGCCGTTCCCGGCTTGGTGGACTCCGTCAGCGACTGGAACTCGTGCTCGGCACGGATCCGCCCGAAGTGATCGTCACCGGGGTCGAAGAAGCGGCGGTAGTACACGCCGACCCCGTGGACGCGGACGGGAACCCGGCCGAGGCCGACCACGGCCCAGGGACCGTCGACGTCCTCGCGGTACTCCGGTGACAGCTCCCGGACGACGAAAACGCGGTCGGCCGCATGCAGCCGGCGCTCGCTGACCGCCGAGATGTCGCCACACAGGTAGACGGTCTTGCGCGTGACATCGGACGAACCGGAGGCAAGGTCCTCTGGCGTGATCACGGATCCGAAGAAGTCCCTAACCAGGTCGAAGCCGTCGTCAGCCGACGACGAAGGCGCGACCAGGATGCTGCCCGTGTCGTCGATGCGGGTTTCTGTCAGCCGTGATGTCTCCATTGGACCTTGATGCTCTCACGGGTCCGACAGCCGGGCCAGGCGGCTGTCGCCCCTCGGGCGCTGTGTCTCATGCCGACCAGACGCGGCGGCACGTCAACGGCCTTGGCCGTGCGATGACTGTGCTCGGATTGTGAACAGCGGGGATGACACTTCGAGTTCGGCCACCACCGGCCGCCACCGGTCAACGCCGAGGCCTGTTCTATCAGCCCTCTGCGACATTCCCTGTTCAGGAGCGCTCCGTGAAACAACGGCTAGCCATCACCGCGGCGACGTTCGCCGCCGCCTCCCTCGCGGCCGCCGGCGCGATCGTCGGCCCCAGCGCCGCGCACGCCGACCCCTCCGGCCCGCCCGTTCTGACCGACGGCTACGGGCTGACGCAGGTCGACGATCCGTCCCTGTCCAATCCCGGCGTGCCCGCCCCGACCGCCACCGACTTCACCATCACGGTGTCCTCGGCGCAGGTCGCCAACGACACCGGGATGCTCGGGCACCACATCCGGATCAGCCTGCCGGCCGACTACTACAGCAACCCGACCAAGCGGTACCCCGTCCTGTACCTGCTCACCGGCTCTCCCGGCGACCCCTGCGACTACTTCGACAGCGCCGGCTTCCCGCAGCTCAACGCGCTGAAGGGGACGTCGGGGATGATCATCGTCATGCCCGACGGCGGACGCGGGTGGTTCTCCGACTGGCGCGACCAGTCCACCGCGCTCGGCGCCCAGAACTGGGAGAACTTCGAAGTCCAGCAGGTGGTCCCGTTCATCGACGCCAACCTGCGCACCGTCGCGGACAAGCAGCACCGCGCCATCGCCGGGGTCTCCATGGGCGGCTTCGGCGCGCTCCACCTCGCGCAGCTGCACCCCGACCTGTTCAGCCAGGTGGCGAGCCTGTCAGGGGACGCCGATCTGTCGCGCAACGAGATGGTCCTGCGCGAGATCGTCGTCGCCTCGCTCACCGATGCGCTCGGGGCGTTGTCCGGGGTCACCAGCGGCCTGCTCCCCGGCACCTCGGACTGGAGCGCGTGTCACCCGGTGAACGACCCCTACCAGCCGGCCGTCAGCAGCGACGCGTTGTTCGGCTCCCCGTATCCGGTGTCGGTGACCCCGCCGTTCGACGACTCCCTGTGGAACGCCGCCGATCCCACTCAGCACGCCGCGGCCTTCGCCGGGATGAACGTCTCCATCTACACCGGCAACGGCAACGGACCGGGAGGGGACTACCGGGAGTGGTGGCTGGAGAGCTCCTCCCAGCACTTCGCGGCCGCCCTGACCGCGGCGGGTCAGCACCCTTACTTCAAGGACTACGGCGGCGGCGCCGGATGGGGCCACTGCGACGGCGGTCATGACGTCACGTGCTGGGACGCGGACATGGCCGACCTGATTCCGCGCCTGCAACAGGCGTTCGGCATCACAAGCAGCAGTTGAACAGGCGCCGCCGCCCCGCACGAAGCCCCCACCTGGCCCGCTCAGCAGCGCGAACGGCGGCAGCGGGTGGATTCGACGCGATGTGCGATCGCTGTGTTCGGATTATGAAAAGGCGATGTGACACTTCCGGCCAATGCTTCATCAACCACTGAGAAGGGCACAACTGTGAGCACCAACGAACCGACCGCCCACCGCAAGCACGCCAAGGACAGCACCAAGCGCCTGCGCCGCATCGTGCCGCTGGTCACGGCCGCCACCATCAGCGCCTCGCTGGTCGCGGCCGCCGCCGGCCCGGCCAGCGCCGCCGCCCGGCCCGGCGAGGGCAGCGTGTCCAGCGCGGCGATGATGGACGCGGCGACCTACGTGCACGTCAGCGAAGGACACGTCACCATCGACACGCTCGCCGCCCAGAAGGCCGGCGTCAGCAGCCAGGCGCTGAGCGCCGAAGGCGCGATCGTGGCCGACCTGAACCGTTTCCTGGACACAGGCACCGCCGCTGTCGCCGCTGCCAGCGCCGCCCATCAGGGCGCGGCCGTCTCGGTCGCCATGGCCATCCCGGCCGCCGCCCAGGACAAGGTCATCCAGATCGCGCCCGGGGTCACCCTGACCATCGGCAGCACCTCTGTCGAGCTGAGCCTGTCCAAGGACGCCGTCACCGAGATCGAGAGCGTCGTCGGCTTCGGAGCGGCCGTCGCCGCGCTCGTCACCCCGGTCCTCGTCGCGGCGGGAGTCCCGAACGCCGCCCTGGTCAGCGGGGTCATCGCGGCCGCGCTCGGCGTCGGCGCCGCCTTCCTCAAGATCTGCACGGCCCCCGACGGCAGCGCCAGCTTCTCCGTCTCGTTGAACGCACTCCCCTCCTGCAGTGGTTTGAGTTCCCTCTAAATACCGCGCACGCACACCAGCTAGGGCCGAGATCGCTCTCGGCCCTAGCTGCTTTCGCGTCCGGGGACGGTAGTCGTGACAAACGTCGTGGGCATCGGCGGCCGGGGGTCCAGACCATGGTGGTGCACGGTGGCGAGGAGCGAGCCGGCCTCCAGCATCCGCCGCGCGAGCCCGCTCGTGAGCGTGATCACCGAGGCCGTGTGCCCGAGTACATCGTGCATGTCCCGGGCCACCCGGTCGCGCTCCTCATGTGCGCGCCCAGCCATCCCGTGGCCGCACTTTACCGCCTGGGCTGCCAGAAGAGGCCGTTGCGAGTGATCGCTCCGGGCCGCAAGAACGTCGGCGCCAGCAACAGCAGCGTCGCGACCTCGACCAGAACGCTGATCAGCGACTGCGGCGAGGGCTGCCGTCCGTGCTCGGTGAAGCCGAACACGCCGATCGTGCGGGAAGCGGCGAAGCCGCCGAGGGCGCCGGCCGCCGCGCCTGCCGCGCCGAGTCGTAGCAGGAGCGGGCTACTTAGCGGTAGGAGTGCCGCCAGGGTGAAAGAGACGCTGGCCTGGAGGAGGAACAGGACGCCCACGACGTGGATGAAGCGATAGCCGGTGATGTAGAGCTGGGCGTGGATGTAGCCGCTGACGGTCAGGGTGATGGCGGCCGCGATGCGTAGGCCGATCTCAGTCAGGGTTCTGGTTCCGGTTAGAACTCTGGTTCCGGTTCCGGTTCTGCTCCTCATGCCAGTCCTCATGCCAGCCTCGTGTCGGTGACGGCCAACGACGTGGCGCCGGTTTTGTACGTCACGGTGCGGATGCCCAGCGCGTCCTTGAGATGCCCGGCCGGCAGGACTTGCGGGGTCGGGCCCGGAGCCTGGCCTGGAGCGGGGAGGGGATAGGCCGTGGTGGTCGCGGAGTGGAAGGTGACGTTGCCCTCGGTCTTGCTGAACAGCTGGTGGACGTGCCCGTTGAGACAGGTGACCGACCCGAACCTGCGCAGCAGGGCCAGGACCTGCATGGCGTCGTCGGTGCCCCAGCCCCACGCCGGATACATGGCGAACAGGGGGATGTGGCTGAAGACCACGATCGGCGTGTCCGGGCTCAGCCCCGCCACGTCCCTGCGGACGAAGTCGATCTGGTCGGCGCCGAGGTGGCCCAGTTTCTCCAGGCTCAGGGTGTTGACCAGGGCTATGAAGTGCACGCCGTGGGTGTCGAAGGAATACCATCCGTCGCCGGTCGTGCCGCGGCCGAATGCCTGGCGGTAGGCGCGCCCGGCGTCGTCCACCGAGTCGTGCTCGCCCGGGACGGTGAACACCCGTCCGGTGCGCACCCCGCTCAGCATCTGCCGGACCTGGTCGAACTGCGCGGCGGTCGACAGGTGCGTCAGGTCTCCGGTGTGCATGACGAAGTCCGGCCGGAAACCCAGGGTGTTGATCTGGTCGATCGCCTCGCTGAAGGAGGCGGTGACGTCGGTGTTGGCCGGCCCGGTGAACCCGATGTGGCTGTCGGAGATCTGGACAAATCGCAGGGCATTGGCATCCGCGGCGGTCGCGGCGGCGACGGCGGCTGCGGCGCCGTCCTGGTCGTGGGCGATGTGGCTGACCACCTCGCCGCTGGCGACGGTGAGGACCACGGCGGAGCCGAACCAGCCGGCGTGGCGCAGGAGTTGGCGGCGGCTCATGCCATGCGGGCCGTCCGAGCCTTCCGGCTGGTCGAGGGCGGAGTCGTCGGTCATGGCGTCACCGTCACCGTCGCGGTCATGAACGGATGGATCGTGCACAGGTAGGAGTACGTTCCGGGCTTGGTGAAGGTGTACGAGTAGCTCTGTCCGGTGGCCAGCGCCGCCGATCCCAGCGGGCCGCCCGCGCCCTGGCTGGTGACGGTGTGCGCGTCAGAGTCCTTATTGGTCCAGGTCACCGTGGTCCCGGCGGCCACGGTCAGGGCGGCGGGGGAGAAGGCGAAGTTCATGATCGACACGGCGTTCCCGGCGACCGGTGCCGCGGATGCCGCCGGTGCCGTCGACGCACCACCGGTGGAACCGCTGGCCGTGGGCATCGTCATCGTCATGCCCGGCATCGCCGGGGCGTCGGTGACCGGTCCGGTGGCGGTCGACCCGGGGCTGCCGGCCAGGGACTGCCCGCTGCCCGGCCGGATCGCGGTGGAGACGTTCGCGGCGGCCGGGTGGGAAGCGCCGCCGCACGCGGACGCCAGGGCGAGGGTGATCACCGCCATGGCGACCAGATCCGGCTTTCGCGACCGCCCGGGACTGCCGGGGCTTGGGTTGGCACTCGGATGGTTGGCACTCGGATTCATCTGATTCCGGCTCCTGATTCCGTCTGCTCGATCGTGGTCGTAGACGGATAGCCGGCGGGGTTACAGGAGCGGCCGACAGGAGCGGGCCTCCGGCGGCGTCATGTAACCCGGATCCCTATCTGTCAGTGAGACTTGAACCTTCCGGCACCGACAGACGCTCTGCGAGGTCGATCACAGATGGAGCAGCCTGAGCGATTCGGGCAGCCCCGCCCCCTGCCCACCGCCGCGTATCCGGGCTGGGAGGCGATCTACGCCGACAACATCGAACGGATCTACCGGCTCATGTACGCCAAAGTCGGTAACCGCCAGGACGCCGAAGACCTGACGTCCCAGGTGTTCCTGACCGCCCTGGGGCCGCTTCGCGCCACGGCCAGTGTCGGCGAGGTGCGGTCCTACCTGCTCGCCACGGCGCGCACCGTGCTCGCCGCGCACTGGCGGGCGACCCTCGGGCATCAGGTCACTGTGATCGACCTCGACGTCGTCAGCCTGGAAGACGTCAGCGAACCGGGCCGGGAGGAGCGCGCCGGCCGGACGGACGAGCGGATCGGGGCGATCCTGTCCGGGCTGACCGAACGGCACCGCGCGATTCTGACGCTGCGCTTCCTGCGGGGCTACTCCATCAAGGCCGCCGCCGCCGAGCTGGGGGTGACGGTGGCCAACGCCAAAGTGCTGCAACATCGCGCGCTGCGCCGCGCCGCGGGGCTCGACAAGGAAGGGGAAGCGTCATGAAGCGCCCGATCGACCGCTACGTGGAAAGCCTGCTGCGCCGGCGCCGTCCCGCGGACTTCGTCCCCACCGAGGACGACATCGCGATCGCCCGCGCCGCCATCGACCTGGCCGCCGCCGCGCCCGACGCCCAGCGTCCGCGCGAGGCGTTCGTCGAGGATCTGCGCCGGCGCGTCGCCGACCGGCAGGACGCCGCCCCCGAGCCGGCGTCGGCGGCACCGCGGTCAGGGGGATCAGGGTCACCGGCATCGGCGTGGCCACTGGCGTCAGCGTGGTCGCCGGCGGCGCGCCGGATCCGGGGCCGCCGCCGCTTTCTGACCGCGACCGCACTCACCGCGACCGGCGTCGTCGCAGGCGTCGCCGGAGTCGCCGTCGATCGGGCCGTCACCGGCTCCGAGTCGCCGGCCACCGACGCCGACCAGGAACTGACCCCCACCATCGGCAGCTGGCAGACCGTCGCCGGCGCCGCCGACCTCGCCGAAGGCGCGGTGCTGCCGTTCGACCTCGGCGCGGTGTCCGGTTTCCTCCGGCGAGCGTCGGGCCGGGTCCAGGCCGTATCAGGGATCTGCACCCACCAAGGCTGCCGCCTCCACCTCGACACCCCCGGCGACGGCTTCGTCTGCCCCTGCCACGGCGCCACCTTCTCGTTGTCCGGAGCCCCGCTGACCCGCCCGCACGGCAGCTCGCCGCTGCCCGCGCTGCCCCGGCTGCCGGTGCGCATCGAAGGCGGCAACGTTCAGGTATACGCGCCGAACCAGGCGTGACTCACGCAGCGCCGAGAACTGCTCAGCGCCAAGAACTGCTCAGCACCCAGAACCGCTCAGCGCCGAGAACCACGCAGCGCCGAGAACCGCTCAGCGATCAGCCCGAACCCGATACAGCCGACGCATCTCCGCCTCCAACTCGGCCAGCCGCTCGGGGCGGGGCCGGCTCTGCGGTGCGAACAGTCCGTCCTTCTCCCAGCGGTCCGGGTCCAGGCTCAGCGCCGAGACGTTCAGCCAGCCGCGGCTGCGGAGCGGGGCGAGCAGGTCCGGGCGGGCGTCTTCGATCGCCAGGTAGAAGATCACGTGGGCCAGTTCCTCGATGCGCTCCAGGCCGTCGCGGATGCTGCGCAGGACGTCCGCGAAGGTGGGCGGCTGGTCGGTCGGCAGGTTCTGGCGGAACAAGCGGGCCAGGGTGGGAAGGTCGTCGTAGTAGTCGATGAAGTCGAACTCGAAGCGGCCCCGGTAGGTGTCGGCCCAGTCCTGGAGCAGCTTCACGACCGCGCCTTGGGTGGCCACCGCGTGGGCGCCGAGGGCACTGAGCGTGGTGCTGGCGGCGGCGTCCAGGAAGGTCTTGCCGTAGAACTGCGGGTCGGAGAAGGCCCAGCCGACGTAGTAGTCCCAGACGGTCTTCAGGGACATGACCATCGCGTTGCCGTGGAACGGGTAGGAGGACTGGATGTTCTGGGTGAGGCCCTCGGCCAGGGACAGGAACCACTTGTTGGCGTAGGCGACGTAGGCCGGGTCCAGACGGCCCTCCAGGTCGCGGCCGATCATCTCGGTCACGAAGCTGTTCGCGTAGCCGATCAGGTTCGAGCCCACCGAGTAGTAGGGGTCGGCGAAGACCCCGGCATCGCCGACGCAGGCCCAGCGGTCGGGGGACAGCGTCTGCTGCGAGGAGTGGCTGTAGTTCCTCAGGACCTTGAAATCCAGGACGTTCATCGAGGCCATCGCCGGTCCGAAGTCCGGCACCCGGCCGGTCACGAAGTCGACGGCCTTCCCGATCCGGTTGAAGCCGGTGATCGGGTGCATCTCGTCCCGGGTCACGATGCCGACGCTGGTGTGGTGCGGCGCCAGCGGGATGGCCCACACCCAGCCGCCGTCGAACATGAAGTGATTGGTGGAGTGCCAGCGCGGACCGGACACGCGCTCGTGCCAGTCCCGATGCTCGGCGCCGATCACGGCGTCGATGTCGAGCCGGCCGTCGAGCCGGAACCAGACCGCGTTGTGCTTCTTCGAGTACTGCTTCCCGAGCCCGAGCTTGCGTTGCAGCAGCCGGTGGCGGCCGGTCGCGTCCACCACCCAGCGACAGGAGATCGAGCGCGGTGCCGGTTCGGCGCCGGCAGTGGGTACGTGGGTGTCGCCATCAGCATCAGCATCGCGCTGGACGCTCACCCGGTGCGGTTCGCCATCCCGACCGAGCTCGATCGCCTCGACCCGGACGCCCTGTTCCAACCCGGCCCCGGCCTCGACCGCCACCTCCCGCAGGTGTTCCTCCAACGACCCGCGGTTGAGCTGGTAGGACTTGGCCGGCAGGAACCGCTCGACACCGAACTCCGGCTCGTCCTGGATCGCGGGCCGGCCGCCGTAGAAGTAGCGGAGCCCCAGCTTTTCCAGCTGCTCGCTCTCCAAATACTTGTGCAGGCCCAGGACCTGTGCGAAGTAATACGCGCCGACCTCGACCGACGACTCGCCGACCTTGTGTGCGGACAAGGGGATCGGCGAGCGCTCGCGCTCAAGAACCAGGACCGAGGCTTCCGGGCGCGCTTGCCTGAGCTGTATCGCCAGACACAGGCCGGCCAGGCCGCCGCCGGCGATGACCACATCGAAGTCGACTCCCTTGAACGCCGTCACGGCAGCACCCCTTGACTCAAGAATCCGAAGGTTGGATACGGGGCGACGTCTCGACGACCCGTGCCAGATCGTGGATGGTCCGGCTGATGTAGGGCTGCGCGCTGTCCACGCGGACCCCGAGCAGGCTCTCCAGTTCGGCGACCAGGTCCATGACGCTGAGCGAGTCGCCGCCGACCGCGAAGAAGTCGTCGTCCACGCCGAACCCGCCGTGGCCGAGGATCCGCTTCCACACGTCGAGCAGGCACGCCTCGACCGGGCTCGGGGCGGCGGCGCCGGGCGAGCCGTCGACCGGACAGGCCAACGCGGCCAACGCTTTCTCGTCCACTTTGCCGTGCCCGGTCAGCGGCAGCTCGTCGACCGGGACCACGTCCGCCGGGACCATGTACGCCGGCAGCCGCTCGGCCGCCAGGCCCCTGAGCCGCGGCACGTCATCGGCCCGCGCGCCGACGACGAACGCCACCAGCCGGGGCGTTCCCGACTCGGAGTCCTGGCACAGGATGTACGCCTCGCGCACCGACGCGTCCTCGGTGAGACAGGCGGCGATCTGGGCCGGCTCGACCCGCCGGCCCCGGATCTTCAGCTGCCGGTCCGCCCGCCCCACGAACTCCAGGGTCCCGTCTGACAGCCGGCGCACGAGATCCCCGGTGCGATACACCCGAGAACCAGAACCCGTACAAGACCCAGACTGAGTCACAGCCCCAGACCCCGGCACAGCGCCGGAGGGGCGAGCCGTGAACTTCTCAGCGGTCAGGGCGGGTTCCCGGTGATATCCACGCGCCAGCCCGGCGCCGCCGAGATAGAGCTCCCCGACCTCCTCGGCGGCGGCTTCGGCCCCCTTCTCATCGAGCACGACCGCCGCGACCCCGTCGATCGGCCGCCCGATCAGCACCCGCTCGTCATCGGCGGCGAGCAGCTGGACCGTCGAGCAAACCGAGTTCTCGCAGGGCCCGTACTCATTGAACAGCCGGGTCCCGGGAAGCCGCCGGTAGTGCTCCCGCACCAGATCAAGGGACAACTGCTCCCCGGCCACGGTGACGCTCCGCAGCGCCGAGGCGGCGGTCCGATCCAGACCGGAGAGCAGGCGGTGGTACAAGGACGGGGTGATCAGGAAGTGCGAGACACCCTGACGATCCACCAGATCGACCAGATACGACCGGTCCGTGATCTGGTCACGCCGGGGTAGCAGCAGCCGCGCGCCGCAGGCCAGGGCGCAGAACATGTCCTCGACCGAGCTGTCGAAGGTCGGACCCGGTATCGCGAGATGCACATCGCCCGGAGCGAAGCCGTAGTACGCGTTCCGCCAGCGCACGGTATTCAGGACCGCGCGATGCTCCACCGCCACCGCGCGCGGCGTTCCGGTCGTCCCCGACGTGTGCAGGATGTAGGCCAGATCGCCGGGGCCGGCCGCCGGAGTCGGGTTCGTGTCCAGAACGGTCTGCGGGGCCATGACGTCCAGGACGAACAGGTCGCCGTCGAAGAACGCCGCGCCGGCGGCCGTGCCGGACTCGATGAGCACCGCCCTCGGCGCCACCGCCTCGATCATCCGCCGGGTCAGGCCCGGGGCGTTGTCCGGGTCCAGCGGCACGTAGGCGCCGCCGGCCTTGAGTACGGCCAGGACGGCCACGACCACGTCCGGCGGGTGCCGGGCCGAGATCACCACCGGGTCGTCCGGCCGCACCCCGCTGACCTCGCGCAGATGGCGCGCGAGCCGGTTGGCCCGGCTGTTCAGCTCCCCGTAGGCGATCGTCCGGCCCTCGTACTCCACCGCCACCGCCTCCGGTGCCCGGCCGACGCGGTCCTCCACCAGGCCGTGCAGCGTCCCCATGCTGTCCATCCCCATGTCGTCCCCCATGCCCTCGCAGCCCTATTTCTCCAGGTGCCGGGAACCGAGCGCGCGCAGTACCGCGTTCAGCGTCGCCTCGGGCTCGGTCTGCGGAAAGTAGTGCCCGCCCGGGATCGCCGCGACCTCGATCGGCGAGCTGCTGACCGCCTGCCAGGCCCGGACGGCGGCCCCGGTCACCTCGGGATCGCCGAGCCCGTACAGCGCGGTGACGCCGATCGCCAGCGGCGGGCGCGACGCGGGCAAGTGGTACGCGGCCCCGGCGGCCAGATCCGCCCGCAGCGCCGGGAAGACCCGGTCCCGGAAATCCTGACGCCGCAGCCGGGCCGGGTCGCCGCCGAGCCGGCGCCACAGCTCCTCGATCTCCGGATCGCCCAACGCCGGCCCCGGCTCCGGTCTCGGGACAGGCGCGGCGAGGACCACCAGCCGGTCCACCGCCCGGCCGCGCCGCGTCATCCGATACGCGAGCTCGTAGGCCAGATGGGCACCGAAACTGTGGCCCAGCAAACAGATCCGCCCCGGCAGGGCGAGCAGCGCCGGAAGAATGTCGTCCGCCAAGGCCTGGACCGAGTCCAGCGGCGGGCGCGCCGAACGGTCCTCACGCCCCGGAGCCACATAGCCGTACAGGGCAAGCCAATCCGGCACCCGTCGCTGCCAGGACGCGAACGCGGTGGCACCGGCGCCGGCATACGGGAAGCAGACCAGGACGGCCTGATCCGCCTCCCCGTCCGGCGCCCTGACCGGGCCGAGCCGACGTAAGGGAAGGTCTGCGGGCGCGTCGAGCGCCGCCTGCGTCGTCACTTGTCAGCCTCCATCGCCGCCACGAGCGAGCCCGGACCCGAATCAGCCGTCCGGTCGTCGAAAGGGTCCGTCATGGCCTTCCTCCTCTGTCGGATCTCACCAGGACCGCTCCCCCTGACCGTGGAGCAACTCGGCCGGGACCCCGCGTCCGGCGCACATCTCCAGCAGCAGCCCGGTCTGGCGGACCTGTTCGGAGTCGGCGTCGTAAACGGAACCGGTCAGATGCCGGAGCCAGGGCTCGAAGCCCATCGCGTAGACATAGACCCGGCGCGCCCCGGTCAGCCGGGCCAGCGTGTCGGCCATCGCGGCGTCGGAGCCGGCCAGCCGCCGCCTGCGGTCGTTCTCGCGGCTCGGGCGGGCGGCGAGCAGCGGACCGTAAAGCCAGGACATCGGCGCGCCCACGCACTCCAGCCCGATGAACATCGCGTCGACGCCTTCGAGCAGGTCCGGGATCCGGCGGTGGAGTTCGGGTTCGAGGACGACCGTGTCGGTGGCGAACAGGAACCGGCGCCCGCCGATCTCCACCAGCGGCACCATCTTCGACCGGATGGCCAGGTCCGCGTGCTCGCCGAGGAACGGGATCGCAGTGACCGTGCAGGCCGCGCCGATCCGGGCGCTCTGGAGGTCGCCGAGGGCCGTCACGGTCTGGAAGCCCAGCGCCCGCAGCATCGCGTCCAGCGCGGGATCGAGTACGGTCCCGGCCGAACCGCCCGGCACCACCACCACATCGGCGCGGTGCCGCAGCTGGAGCAGCGTCTCGATCGAGACGTGGTCGGCGTGGGCATGGCTGAGCACGATCGCGTCTATGTGCCGGGGCAGGTCGACAAGCGTGAGGTGCTGATGGCCGTCGTCCCGGTAGCCGAGGATCGGGTCCAGCAGGACGCAGTCCTGCGCGGACTCCAGCAGGATCCCGGCATGCCCCAGGTAGCGCATGCGCACACCCGACTCCGGCTTCGGCACCGGTGCCGGCGGTGCATCAGTGCTATACAACGTGACGAATCGTTCGGCACCCGACCCCGTCAGCCCCAGGCGCTCGGCCAGCGCGGCCGGATCCACCGCCTCCCACCGGGACTGGAACAGCTCATCGAGTAAGGGCGAGTCGAACGGCAGCGCCACATCGACCCGGTCGTCATCGGTGAGCAGCGGGCTGTTGAAGATGAACGGCTGAGCCGGGTCCGGCGCGCGCCGCAGCGAGATCCGCTGGAGCTCGCGGCGGTACTGCTCACTGCGATAGAGCAAGGGTTCGAAGAAGCGGTACGACGCTTGCCCGAAGTCGTCGTAGGTGAGCTCGACCAGTCCCCGCAGGCTCTCCGGCAGGCGCGGATAGAGCGACGGTAACGGTCTGCCGTCGGCCTCGGCCCGCAGCAGGGCCCGCATCTCGCCGACGTCATCGGCGAAGCGCAGCAGCGGCGCGCACTCCCGCACGGCCTGCTCCTGGAACTCCCGCAGCTTGTCCTCCGGAACCCCCTGGGCATCGAGGAAGGGCCCTGCGATACGAGAGGGATTCGAGATCGCCTCGTCGTGGAAGGCGGGATCGGCCAGGTAGCTCTCGAGGATCGCGAGCTGCCGGTGCTTCAGGTTGAAGCCGGCGGTCAGCGGACTGATCAGGTGCGGATAGGCGTACCACCGGTGGACCAGCGGCTGCGGGCTGACGCTGGCGGCCAGGTAGTGTCCGGTGCCGGTCATCGTGCAGCCCGCTGCTCGGCCGCCCGCTGCTCGGCCGCCCGCGAATCGGCGGGTCGCTCATTGGGCGCCCGCGATTCGGTCGCCCGCTCATCGGGCGCGCGCCGGTCAGCCGGCCGGTGCTCGGTTGCCCGGTCGTCGGCCGGTCGCGGATCGCCGTGCGGGTCTGTCATCTGTTCCACCATCCGATCCAGGGCTTCGCGGTCGGTCTTGCCGTTCGGCAGCCTCGGCAGCGCCGGCACCGGCACGATCAGCCGGGGGACCGCGGCTCTGGGCAGCCGCCTCATCAGGTCGCGGCGGACCGCGGCCGGGTCGAACAGGCCGTCGGCGCCGGCGACGAAGCCGATCAGCGCACTGATCTCGCCGGTCTCGCCGGGCCCGCTGACCCGCCGGGCCACGCCGACCGCCGCGGTGCCGGCACCGACCGCCGCGCTCAGCAGATGCTCGATCTCGCCCAGTTCGATGCGGGCACCGGCCAGTTTGACCTGTGTGTCGCGGCGCGAGAGAAAGGACAAGGCGCCGGAGGCGTCGACCGATACCAGGTCCCCGGTGCGATACATACGGACGCCTGCCACCGTGGCGAACGGCGACGGCTCGACGGCCTCGGCGTACCCCAGGGCCACACCGGGCCCGCTGAGCCAGAGCTCGCCGACCAAGCTGTCCGACTCGCGGCCGGGCTGTTCGTCCTCGACCGGTTCGACGTGCACTCCGGTGCCGGGGATCGGACGGCCGATCGGCAGCCGCTCGCGCACCGCATCAAGGTTCATACATTCGTGCACGGTCGACCAGACGGTGCACTCGGTGGGCCCGTACTCGTTGTAGGCGGTGGCGTGCGGGACGACCTTGGCATGCAGGGCCACCAGCGGTGGTGGGAACACCTCGCCCGCGACGATGACTACGCGCAGCGTGTCCAGCCGGGTGCCGTCAGACTCCTGTGATTCCGTCTCAAGCAGCAGCCGGTACAGCGACGGGATGATCGCCATGTGGGTCCCGCCGTACTGCGAGCAGGCCTGGGCGATCTGCTCGATGTCCATCGGGTTGGCGCTCGGGATCACGATGTGGCCGCCGGCGGCCAGCGGCCAGTAGATGCCGGCGACCGAGCTGTCGAAGGAGATCGAGGAACACAGCAGGTACGTCGGCGGCAGCGGCGGGTAGTAGTCGATCCGGGCCTGCGTGGAGTAGCCCAGCGAGCCGCGGGACACGACCACGCCCTTGGGCCGTCCGCTCGATCCGCTGGTGTAGAGCGTGTAGGCCGGGCTGCCCGGTGCCACCGGCTCCGGGGTGAACCCGGACAGTTCCTTGGGATCACTCGGGTCCGCCGGTTCTCCGTCCGGCGCGGTCGCGGCCTCCACGACGTGCGCGAAGCCGTCGAGGCCGACGCTCGTCCCGGCGGCCGACTCCACGACGACCGCGGCTGCCGCGCTCGCTTGGATCAGGGCCATCCGGCGGCGCACCGGCAACGCGGTGTCGACCGGGATGTACTGGGCACCGGTGGCCAGGACGCCGAGCATGGCGGGCACCGCCCACCGGTTGAGAGGCAGGTGCAGCACAACGGCGTCGCCGGGCCCGATCCCCGCCGCCCGCAGCCGCCGTGCGATCCGAGCGGTGTGCACGGCGAGCAGCCGATAGTCGAGCGTCCCGGTCCAGTCCGTCACCGCCGGCCGGGTCCCGTCTTCGGCGGCTGTGCGCAGCACCGCGGCGAGCGGGTCCGCGACGTCTGTCGGTCCGGGCGTGACGTGTTCGTAGGAGAAGCGCGGATGGGCAGCCGCCTCATCTTCGGACTCTGTTATCCGAAGGGCCCCGTCCGGACCCTCGTCGTCGCTCATCGTCCGGCGTCCGGCAGCCAGTCGCCGACGACGGCGGCGACGTGCGCGACCGCCGGCTCCCGCAGCATGGAGTAGTGGTCACCGTCGACGAAGCGTACGGTCGCGGGCCGCTCGGACAGCTCGGACCAGCAGGCGGCGGCCTGGGCCCGTACCTGATCCTCCGGGCCCCCTGCGTAGATGAGCGCCAGTTGTTCCACCGGATCAACGGGCTTGTAGCGTCCCAGGGCTCGAACATGCGCGCGATACATGGCGAAGCGCTCCCGGAAGTAGCCCAGGTCGGATTCCATCGGGATCAGTCCCCGGACTGCCGCCTCCTGGAGCACCCGCTCCAGCCCCGCTGAGTAGGGCAGTTCGGCCGCCAAGGCTTCCGAGTCCGTCGAGTCCGTCGAGTCCGCCGGGTCCGCGCGGTGGATCCGGATCAGCTCGTCGGTGTACATCGCCACGATCTCCGCCTCGGTGTAGTCCGGCAGCTGGTCGCCGAGGAAGCTGTCCAGCAGCGCGAGCAGTTCCACCTTCTCCCCGGCCGCCTGGAGCCGACTCGCGACCTCGAACGCCGTCGCGCCGCCCATGGACCAGCCGATCAACGCGTACGGACCGTGGGGCACCAGCCGCTGGATCTGCCGCACGTGGTGCTCGGCCAGGGTCTCCACCGCCTGCTCATCCTCGCCGGGCCGCAGCGGCGGGGCTTGCAGCCCGACGCAGCGGCGGTCGGCCCGCAGGGCTCGGGCCAGCGGGAAAAGCGGGGTGACGTCCCCACCCGCACCCGAGATGAAGAAGACGGAAGGCGTGCCCTCGGCCTCGCGCAGCAACACGCTGTCGGACAGGTCCGGCGTGGCCTCGGCCCGGTGCAGCAGGGTCCGTACATAGGCGACGTCGACCGGCTGATCCTCCTCGACCGTCTGCTCGAACAGCCAGGCCAGCGGGATCGTCACGCCGAGGGTCTTCTTGATCCGGGCGAGCAGCTGCACGGCCAGCAACGAGTGTCCGCCCAGATCGAAGAAGCACTCGTCGATCCCGATCGGCGCCGTCTGGAGCAGTTCCTCGTACAGGCGCAACAGCTCGACCTCGATGCGGTCGCGCGGGGCGGCGGTCGGCCGCTGCCGATGATCGGACGCGGACGCGGTCATGCGCGGTGCTCCTTCCGTTCAGCCTTCGACGTGGATGGCCTTGCCGAGGCGTTCGGCGGCGAGTAGATAGAGGTCGGCTACTTCCTTCCCGGTGATCTTCGAATACTGATGCGCCGTCTCGAAGGCCTGGTGCCGGATCAGCCTGCTGCGGTAGTCCGGCATCGGCCCGCCGGACTTCAGCATCCGCAGCCACTGCCGGGTCCCCGGATACGGGCTGTTGATGTTGAGTGAGACGCAGCCTTCCGGTATGCAGCCGTCCTTGTGCAGTTCGGCGACCAGATCCATGGTCTGGACCCGCTCCTCCCAGGTCTCGCCGAGGCCGAACTGGAGCGAGGTGCCGATCCGGACGCCCGCCTCGCGGCACCAGTGCGCGACCTGGCGGAGCCGGTCGGCCCAGTCGGTCGCCCCGGTCAGCACGCGCAGCTGCTGTACCTTCTGGACGCTCGTCTCCTGCGGCGCGGCGGATTCGAGCCCGAAATAGATGTAGCTGCAACCGTTGGCGGCCATCCGGTGCAGCATGGTCTCGTCGATGTCGTTGATCGTGGTCTGACAGCCCCACTCGATGCCGGTGTCCGGATCGCGCTTCTCCAACAGGTCCAGGAACCCGGTCAGCCAGCGGGGGTTCTGCGTGAAGGTGCTGTCGTCGAAGAACACCGCCTCGAACCCCTGCTCCTGGCGCAGCTCGATCTCCTTGACGACGTGCTCCGGGCTCCGCTGGCGAATCTTGGGCTGGCCGTAGAGGAAGGCGTCCGCCGACTCGTGGCAGAACTCGCAGGCGTACTTGCAGCCCAGGCAGGCGAGGATCTGCGCGGTGTTCCGGTTGCCGAAGACGGAGAACCGGTTCTCGTGGCTCAGCCGCGTGACGTCGATGAACGGCAGGGTGTCGCCGTCGATGGGCAGACCGCTGAACGGGAACCCCTCGACGCGGCCGGTTTCCGGATCGAACAGATGCAGGTCGCCGGTGCCCTGCAGGGCGGCGAACCGGTCCCGGCTGGCGAGCAGCCGGGCCTTGAGTGCGGTGGCGCCCGCGGGTTGGCACTCCGAGACGATCTTGAGGACTTCCAGGAGCGCGTACTGCCCGTCGCCGGCGATCACGAGATCGACGCAGGCCCGGTCGGTGTCCGCGGCCAGGGTCTGAAGGGCGGCCAGCCGGTCCTCCTCCTCGGTGGTGAGCCCGAACAAGCCGAGGCCGTTGGCCCGTCTGCCGACCATCGCCCGCACCCGGTCCGAGGCCCGGTGGTAGATCTGCGGATTCACCGCGTCCTCGTGTTGGCCGCCGAGGATGACCAGGGCCTGCGGCAGCACGGCCTTCACCAGCCGCGCGATGCGCAGCGCGTAGAAGTGGCCCTCTGATAGGTTGCTGATACCGACGACCACCGGACGTCGCTCCGTCAGGCAGCGGATCACGTCGGCCTCGAAGTCCGGGTTGTAGCTGGGCGGGTTCATGGTGGCCACGACGTCCGGGACCCGGGGGCCGGGGAACTCGTCGATCCGGAGCATCCGGTCCAGTACCGCGGTGGCGTGTAGGAGCGGAGTCGGGAGCCCCGGGAATGAGCCGGTCGCACCGTCCTCGATGTGCGGGGCGCTGATGAACAGCACCGGGAAGTACTTCAAGCGGTGGCGCGTGGCGAGCACGTCCGCGCTGTCGGCCGCGGGGCGGTCCGCCGCCGGCCATTCGGACAGCCAGGCCTGGAGCTCCTGTTCGACCGCCCATTCGCGCCGCAGCGCCGCCTCGGACACGACCCGCGGGTCCTGTCCGTCGCCGGGGATGAAGCGCCAGTCCCGTTCGTGCTGGTAGAGCACGCTTTCCACGTGTTCCTCGCGTTCCAGTTGGGCCTTGCGCGCGAACGCGGCCGGGATCGCGGTGGGCTGGCTGTTCACCATGGCCGCCCTCCGATGATCTCGGACACCCGGGCCGCGGCGTCGGCCAGCAGCCGCCCCGCTTCCGAAGGGAGCCGGACGACGTGACCCGCACCGTGTGGCGGACCGGTGTCATGGTGCGAAGACAGGATGACCGTGGCTTCGGCGAACTCCGCAGCCGCCGACGCTCGGGAGCAGGCGACCAGATAAGCGAGGTAGTTCGCGAATCGATCGGCTAACTGCTGCTCTAAGGCTGTGGAGACCCGCAACCGCGAGCATGCCCCGTGGATGATTGTTCGAAAGGCCTCTTCCAGGCGTACCGCCGGGGGCACGAGATCATCCCCGGTCGCCGTGGCGGCGTCGGCGGTCAGCGTGCCGACTGCGTGCTGCTGTTGTTGCTCGTCGTCGGTGATCTGCCCGGCGAAGGACTCCAACGCCTTGCCGAACTCCCGCGCCAGCACGTTGCCGTCGACCGGTGCCGGGTCGAAGACGATCACCTGCGGCTGGCCGAGGCCGGCCCGCCGGATCCCGGCGGCCAGCGTCACGGCCAGCGGTGCTCCGGCACAGACCCCCAGCACGGCCACGATGCGGTCCGGGCTTCCAACGAGCTCTTCGAGCCACGGCCGCGTATAGATCTCAGGGTCGCAGTCTTTGAGGTAGTCGCCGGTCGCGGGCGGCGGGACGCTTTCCCAGACTCGATGCCCGTCCAGGGCCGAGGCCAGATCCGAGAGCGACGCCTCGCCGTGCCCGGCCTCGAAATCGATCCCCAGGACGAGGTCGGATCCCGAGGCGGTCAACCGCCGCCAGTGTCGCGCGTCTGCCGTCGTGGGAGTCGTGGGAGTCGCGGGAGCCGTGGGAGTCATGGGATCAGACATGGGCGTCCGCCCAGAAGGACCCGTAGCGTTCGTCGGCCCCGACGCCGACCAGCGAACCGAAATACGGGCGCTTGCCCATCGCCTCGGCCAGCATGCCGAGTCCGTCGAGGAAGACCTCGTACACCTGGTCCGGGGAGGCCAGCGCGGTGCGGTACACCGGCGGAAGCTCCTCATGGTAGAGCGCGAAGTCCTCGTGCAGGAGCTCCATGCCGAAGCGCTCCGGATGCTGGAACATCGCGCTGCCGGGGTACGGCACGAGCCCGAACAGGTACGAGGCCTGGAGCAGATCGCGATCGATGAGATCGCAGATCCATTCGATGGACCCGCGCATCTGGTCCGGGGTCTGGTCGGGGAAGCCGTTGACGGCGAACGCGCAGGCGGCCAGTCCCGCGTCCCGCACCCGCAGTAGCGTCTCCTCGACGCTGCCCAGCTTCATGTGGTGCTTGTGCACGTTCTGGCTGTCCTGCGCGCCGGTCTCCAGCCCGATCTCCACCCACCGGCAGCCGCTGTCGTGCAGCTTCTTCAGGACCCGGTCGTCTCCCAGACAGTTGAGACGGGTCTGGCAGTCGTAGGCGATACCGCCCTCGTCTTCCAAGGCTGTGAGCAGTTCGAGGGTCCGCTCCGGATGGAGCGTGAAGGTCTCGTCTCCCCAGTAAATGTTGTGGTGTTCTCCATAGCGCTCGCGATAGGCCCGGATCTCATTTATCACCCGGTCGATGGAGAAGTATTCGGGTTTCTGGCCGATGGTCTGAATGGTGCAGAACGTGCATTTATACGGACATCCGAGGGCATAGACCTGACGCAGATAACGGATGTCCTGACCGGCATCGGGCGGAAACAGGTCGACCTTCGGCGGTGGGATATCCGCTGCCGACAGGTCCGGATACCGCAAGCCGCTGCGCGCGATCCTGCCGTCCGGCAGCCGGTGCACGAGATTGCCGACGCCGTCCACGCCGCGTCCCTGCGCGAGGGCGTCGATCAGGGCCGGCAGCGCGGTCTCGCCGCGCTCCACGACCACGAAATCAACACTGGGGTGCCGGGCGACCCGGTCGGCGAGCGGGGTGGCCACCACTCCGCCGAAGATCACCTTGGCCTGCGGCCGGAGCTGCTTGACCGCGTCAGCTATCTGATAGGCGAAGTGGAGGTTGACCGTCATCGGGGAGAAGAGATAGGCGTCGGCGGGGTGGGCGCCGACCATGGCCCGGACCACCGCCTCGTCCAGTTTGCCGCCGCTGTCGACGGCACCCGGCGCGGTGTAGAGATCGACGACGTCCAGATCGGTGTGGCCGTGCCAGACCAGCACCCCTCCCAGCCAGTGCATCCAGTGCGGCAACTCCCACATGGCGTGCCGCATGTGCCGCAGGCCGGGGTGCGTCGAGTGGTACTGGATGTCGAAGTTCCGCCAGAACTGCCGGCGCTGCGGCACCGGCACGGTCGACATCGGCGTGTGGACGAAGGCGATACGCATTCTGGCTCCTCGGGCGTCCCGCATCAGGTGTTCGACGCGTCAGGCCGCGCTGCGGGACCCCGGCGCGGGCGGATGTGGGCCGGCACCGGTGCTCCCGGCCGCCGACGTTTCCCAGAGCACGTGTTCGGTAGGGGTCGGGTGAGTAGGTGGTTGACATCGGGCGGATGGAGGACCGCCTGCCCGACCGGCTCCGGCTCGGTCCGGATCGCGCCGCCGCGGCTTGCGGGCGGCCCGCGTCGGCCCGTAAGGGCCCTGACGGCAGCGAGCGTCGAACATATCGAGTATCAGTCCACGAATAAACTTCGCGCAAGGCCTTGACGGATCCGAACCCCTCGGTTTGAATCCTCACCATTGGCTACGGGGAGGACTATGTCCATCGGTGTCACGATGTCAAACCCGGTGTCGCTTTGGCGCAATCGCAACTTCATGCTCTTCCTGACCGCGCAGACCCTTTCCTCGGTCGGCGACTCCTTCTCCTATGTGGCGATACCGCTGTTGGTCCTGCACACCACCGGTTCGATCGTGCAGATGGGTCTGGTCACCGGTGTGACCGGGGTGGCCTCCATCGGCACCGGCCTGGTCGCCGGGGTCATCGCCGACCGGGTCAACCGCCAGGCCCTGCTGATGGTGTGCGACATCGCGCGGTTCCTGCTCTACGGCCTGATCCCGGTGGTGTGGCTGTTCTCCCCGCAGCTGTGGTTCATCTACGTGGTGGTCCCGCTCGGCGCGGTCTTCGGCATGCTGTTCCGGGTCGGCTACGTGACCGTGGTGCCCAAGCTGGTCTCCTCGGACCAGATCACCGAGGCGAACGGCCGGCTCTACAGCTCCTACGCGGTCGCAGCCGTGGGCGGCCCGACCGCCGCCGGCTTCATCTCGGGGATCTTCAACCCGTCCGTCGCGATCGCCGTGGACTCGGTCAGCTTCGCGGTCTCCGCGATCGGCCTGCTGCTGTTGCGCCGACGGACGGACGCGGCCGAGCGGGCCGCACAGAGCGAGACGGCACAGACTGAGACGGCGCAGAGCGAGACCGCGCAGAGCGAGACCGCACAGAGCGAGACCGCACAGACTGGGACCGCACAGACCGACAGCGGATCCAAATCCGAGGAGAAGCGTCCCGCGCGCCAGGGGATCCGGACGGACTTCCTCATCGGCGCCAAGTTCCTGTGGGCGAACGAGATCCTGCGACCGCTGACGATCCGGCTGTCGATCCTGACCTTCCTCACCTACGGCGTGACCGACCTGATCGTCTTCCACATCAAACACGACCTCAAGCACTCGGACACCTTCGCCGGCTACGTGCTGTCCGCCGGGACCGTGGGCACGTTCATCGCCTCGTCCCTGGTGGCCCGGCTCCGCAAACGGTTCGGGTTCGGCAAGTGCTGGACCGTGGCCTTCGTGCTGTGCGGGGCGGCCGTGGCCGGGATCGGCCTGACCGGCGTCATCCCGGTGGTCGCGCTACTGGCGATGGTCATGCTGGCCTGCACCGGCGTCGCGGGAATCTGTTCCATGTCGTTCCGCCAGGAGGTCACGCCCAGCGATCTGCTCGGCCGGGTGACGGCCGCGTTCTGGACCATCCACTCGGCCCTGGGCCCGATCGGGGCGGCCGTGCTGACCGCCGCCGCCAGCGGATACGGGGTCCGCTCCGTCGGCCTGGTCGCCGGGATCGTCATCTCGCTCACCGCCGTCACCGCCGTGGCCACACCGATGTGGCGCGGCGTGAAACCCCAGCCGGACGAGGCGGATCCCACCGAGCAGGAGCACACCGAGCAGACCCCGGCCGAGGCGCACGCCGACAGCGAAGCGGCGGTCAACCAGGAGGTGAACTGACGGTGCGTGCACAGAGCGCGGGCGCCGAAGTCGGACCCGCCGCCGAACGATCCGTCCTCGACCTGATCGAAGCCACCGCCGCCCGGACCCCTTCGGCCCCCGCCGTCGTCAGTGGCCAGACCCGACTCACCTACGGCGAACTCGACAAGGCCGCCGACCGCCTGGCGCACCGCCTCCTGGCGGCCGGCGTCGAAGCCCAGACGTGTGTCGGCATCCTGATGGAGCGTTCGGCCGCGGCCGTCGTCGCCGTCTTGGCGGTGTGGAAAGCCGGCGCCGCCCACGTTCCCCTGGACGTCGACAGCCCGGACCGCCGCCGCCGGCAGATCCTCGCGGACGCCGGAGTGCGCCTGGTCCTCACCGATGCCGCGCTCAGCTCCGAACTCGCCGGCGCATCGGTCGAAACAGCGTCGGTCGAAACAGCGTCGGTCGAAACGCTCGTCGTCGACCTCGCCGCGCTCACCGCCGACGACCGACCGCCGGTCTCCCGGCCGGACCGCTCGATCGGCCCGGCCAGCCTGGCCTACGTGATCTACACCTCCGGCTCCTCCGGCCGCCCCAAAGGCGTCATGGCCACCCACGGCGGCCTGCTCGGCAACCACCTCGCGTGGGAGACCGCCTTCGGGCTGCGCGGAAACATCCGGGCGCACGCCCAGATGGCGAACTTCGCCTTCGACGGGTTCCTCGGCGAACTGGTGCGCGGCCTGTGTTCCGGCGCGGCGCTCGTCGTGTTCCCCCGTGAGCTTCTGCTCCAGCCCGCACAGCTGCTGGAGTCGCTGCGGGCCGAGGGGATCGACGTCGCCGACTTCGTCCCGCCGGTGCTGCGGGCGCTGGCCGAGCACGCCGAGAAGGCCGGGGAGTCGCTGGCCTTCCTCAAGACGGTGATCGTGGGCTCGGACGCCTACCCGGCCGCCGACCTGGCCCGGGTCGCGAGGCTCGCCGGGCCCGGCACCAAGGTCGTGAACTGCTACGGACTGACCGAGGGCACGATCGACAGCACCTACTTCGTCGTCTCGCCCGAGGAGGACTACGGCGACGCGGTGATGATCGGGCTCCCGCTGCCGGGGACCGAGGCCCACATCCTTGACGAGGACCTGCGACCGGTGCCGCCCGGAGCCATCGGCACCCTGTACATCGCCGGATGGACGTTGACCCGCGGCTATCTGGGCGATCCGGGCAAGACCGCGGGAGCCTTCATTCCCCATCCGTTCAGCGGGCGATCCGGCGAGCGGATGTACCGGACCGGCGACCAGGCACGCTACCGGCAGACGTCGCAGGGTCCGCAGATCGAGTTCATCGGCCGCCGCGACCGCCAGGTGCAGCTGCGCGGGTACCGGGTCGAGCTCGGCGAGGTGGAGGCGGCGCTGCGCGGTGCGCCCGGCGTGCGGGCCGTCGCAGTGGTCTGTGACGATGACGACCCGGCCCGCCTGCGGCTGGCCGCATACCTCGTCGCCGAACCCGGCTCCGAGACGACGGACTGGATCGCGCTCGCGCGGGAAAGCCTTCCGCGCTACATGGTTCCGGCCCGGATCGTCCTGGTGTCGGCTCTCCCGATGACCGTGAACGGCAAGGTCGACTACGCGGCCTTGAAGAACGGCGCCGGGACCGAGGTCGCCCCGGCGGCCGCCCGACCCACACCGGTGGCCGCGAGCACCCGCACCGAGGAGCGCGTGGTCGAGCTGTTCCGTGACGTGCTGCTGCATCCGGGGCTCGGGGTGGCCGACGACTTCTTCGACAGCGGCGGCGATTCCCTGGGCGCGATGCAGATCATCGCTCAGATCCGCCGGGAGTGGGGCGTCGAGTCCTCGGTCCGGGACTTCTTCAAGTCGCCGACCGCGAAGCAGGTGGCCGCCGAGGTCGATCGACAACTCAGCCAGGGGAACGTACGACCCGCGTCCTTCGATCTGATCACCCCGGCGTTCCGGGAGACCGTCGAATATGCCGAGGAGTGAGAAGTGAACCTCTATTACCGGGGCTACCTGCTCGGCGACGTACGTCGGTTCCCCCACTGGTCCGAACCCCCCGATGCCGCCGGGGCCGAAGACGCCGCTCTCGCCGACGAAACGATCGTCTACCTGCGCGATGACTTCAGTGTGGTGCGCAGCCCGGTCGGGGCGGACCAGGGCGTGCTGTGGGACGCGATGACACCGCAGTGGCGTGAGTTCTGTGACACGGTGCTGCGCTTCCGGCCACCCCGGGAATCCGCCGATGGACCGGCCTGACCTTGGCGAACAGGAACGGGGGCAAGCGGTGGGACTTCCTTACATAGTCCAAGGCGGCGGCGAGAACCTGGCCGACCGGCTGGCCGACGACCGGGCCGCGATCCGCGACCGGCTGCGCACTGACGGCGCGGTGCTGTTACGGGGATTCGACGTCGGCGGGACGGACGGGTTCGCCGAAGCCGTCCGAGCACTGTCCGGCGAGCTGCTGCCCTACGAGGAGCGTTCCTCGCCGCGCGAGACCATCAAAGGCCGGGTCTACTCCTCGACCGAATACCCGCCGCACGAAGAGATCTTCTTCCACAACGAGAACTCCTACCAGCAGTCCTGGCCGATGACGCTGTACTTCCACTGTGTCCAGCCGCCCGCTGCCCACGGGGCGACGCCCCTCGTGGACACCCGGCGGGTGCTGGCCGCCATCGACCCGGCGGTGGTCCAGGAGTTCAGCCGCCGGCGCTGGATGGCGGTGCGCAACTTCCACCCCGATTTCGGACTGCCCTGGCAGGAGGTCTTCGGGGTCGCCGACCGCGCGGAAGTCCTCAAACTGTGCGGCGACCGCGACATCGATGCCGAGTGGTGCTCGTCGGACCAGCTGCGCACCACCTCGATCCGCGACGCCGTACACGTCCATCCCGACACCGGGGAGCCGGTCTGGTTCAACCACATCGCGGTCTTCCACATGTCCACGCTTTCCGCCGATCTCCGCGACGGGCTGCGAGAGTTGTTCCCCGAGCCGGACCTGCCCGCCAACAGCTACTACGGCGACGGCGGCGTGATCCCCGACGATGTCCTGGCCCACGTGCGGGACTGCTACCGGTCCGCCGCCACCCGGTTCGACTACCGGCGGGACGACGTGCTCGTCATCGACAACATGCTGACCGCGCACGGCCGCGAACCCTTCTCCCCGCCCCGGCGGGTCGCGGTCGCGATGGCGGAGCCGACGGATGCCGGGGCGCGGCCGTGACCGGCGCCCGGTCCGCCGCGACGGTGAGCGCGGCCTCGTTCGCCCAGGCCCGGATCATGTTCCTGGACGAACTGGCCGCCGGTGCGGGCGGCTATCACATCAGCAGGTCCTTCGACCTGGCCGGTGACCTCGATCTGGCGGCCCTGGACCGGGCGGTCCGGGAATGCGCGCGGCGGCACGAGAGCCTGCGTACGTGCTTCGCCGTCGTGGACGGGGAGCTCAAGCAGGTCGTCACCGCCCGGCCCCCGGCGGTGCGGATGGTGGACCTCTGCGACGTCCTGGCCGATGCCGACCCGGCCGCCGCCGAGCAGGTCATCGACGGCCTCGTCCGCCGAGAGGCCGCGACCCCGTTCAACCTCAAGCGGGCCCCGCTGCTGCGGGTGTCGGTGATCCGGACCGCGGCCCGGCAACACGTCCTGACCATCACCTTGCACCACATCATCGCGGACGCCCGGTCGTTGGCCGTCTTTCTGGGGGAGGTCGGCGAGCTCTACCGGGCGTATCACGGCGGCGTCGAGCCCGGGCTGGCACCGCCACCGCTCCAGTACGCCGACTACGCGGCTTGGCAGCGGCGCCGGTTCGACGGCGGCGAGCTGGACCGGCATGCCGAGTACTGGCAAGGGCAGGTCGCGGGCCTGGTAGAACTACGGTTACGTCCCGACAGGCCCTTGCCGCGCAGACGGTCAGCGCGGGCCGAAGGCCATCGGGTCACCGTGGAGCCGCAGCTCGTGGACCGCCTGCGCCGGCTGGGCCGCGAGGAGAACGCCAGCCTTTACATGACCCTGCTGGCCGGATTCAACATCCTGCTTCACCGTGCCACCGGACGCGACGATATCGCCGTCGGCAGCACGGCTTCGGGCCGCGACCGGCCCGAACTCTCGGGCGTCATCGGGATCTTCATCAACATGCTGCTGCTGCGGACCCCGGTGCGGGCAGACGATTCGCTGCGTGCCGTTCTGCGCCGGGCCGCCACTGTCTGCCAGGACGGTTTCGACCATCAGGAGTTCCCGTTCGAGCGGCTGGTCGCGCTGCGGGGCGGGGCGCGCGATCCCGAACGTCATCCGTTGTTCCAGACCGTCTTCCAGATGCTCGGCGGGCCCGAGTCGACTCTGGAGCTGTCGGACCTGCGGACCCGGGTGCGTCCCCTCGACCGGCAGACCCCGGTCTTCGATCTCCTGTGTACGGCAGCAGCCGAGTCCGACGGCAGCCTGACCGTCGAATGGGGATACTCGACCGACGTGTTCCAGCCGGACACCGTCGCGCGGCTCGCGGACTGCTGGTTGCTGGTCTTGCGGCGATTGGTGGCCGACCCGGACGGGCTCGTGGACGGATTCCCGTTGCCCACGCTGCCGGATCTCGCTGACGGGCCCGGTGCCGATGGCGAGGCCGAGACGGTCCAGACCGGGACCGATCCCACTACCGCACCCGATTCCGCCACCGCACCCGATCCGGCCGCCGCACCCGATCCGGCTGTCGGGCCCACCGAGCAGAAGCTCGCGCAGCTGTGGGGCGAGCTGCTGCAACGGGAGGACATCGGGCGGCGGGACAACTTCTTCATCCTGGGCGGCCATTCGCTGCTGGCGCTCGCGGTGCTGTCCCGGATCGATGAGGACTTCGGTGTGAAGCTGCCCCTGCACCGGTTCTTCGAGCACCGGACCCTGGCCGATCTGGCCGCCGACATCGATGCCGCCGGTGCGCCGCGGTCCCGGGTCGGTGCGTGATGCCCGCGCAGGGCGGCCCGCTGCCCGGGGACGTCGCCGTCTCCTCGGCACAGCGCCGCGTCCTGTTCCTGGACCAGCTCGTCCCGGGCAGCGCCTTCTACACCAGCGTCAACCCGTTCTCGCTGACCGGGCCGCTGGACGTCGCAGTGCTCGAACACTGTTTGCGCGAGATCGTCAGGCGTCAGCAGGTATTGCGGACCACGTTCCCCACCGTGGACGGGATGGCGGTGCAGCGGGTCGGGCCCGCGAGCCGGCCGCCGCTGCCGGTCGTCGATCTGCGGTCCCTGGATCCGGCGAGCCGGCAACGGGCCGTCGCCCGCCTGATCGAGCTTGAGCACACCGTCCCGTTCGCCCTGGCCGAGCAGCCGCCGGTACGGTTCCGGCTACTCGTCCTGTCCGCCGAACGGCACATCCTGATCGCCACCTTCCATCACGTGGCGGTCGACGGCTGGGCGCTGGCGGTGTTCGGCGAGGAGCTGAACCGGCTCTACGACGCTTTCGTCATCGGCCTGCCTTCTCCGCTGCCGCCGCTCCCGCGGCACTACGTGGACTACAGCCGCGCCGAGCAGGAGTGGTCGCGCAGCGCCGAGGCCGAAGACCAACTCACCTGGTGGGAAACGCGGTTGAGCGGGGCCCCACCGGAGTTGGAGCTGCCCTTCGACCGTCCCCGGCCGCCGGTGCAGAGCCATCGCGGGGCCACCCACTGTTTCCCGCTCGCCGCGGATCTGACGGCGGATCTGCGGCGACTCGGCGCGCAGGCCGGGGCGAGCCTGTACATGGTGCTGCTCGCCGGGTTCGCGAGCGTGCTGGGCCGGTTCAGCGGTCAGAACGAGGTCGTGGTGGGCGGTGCGGTCGCCGGCCGTCGGGAGGCGGAGCTGGACCGGCTCATCGGCTTCTTCGCCAACACGCTGCTGTTCCGTGTCGACCTGTCCGGCGCACCGACCTTCGACCAGCTTCTGACGCGGGTCAAGCGGACGTGCCTCGACGCGTACGCACGCCAGGAGACGCCGGTCGACGCCATCGCGGAGCGCCTGTTCCCGCGACGCACCCTGGGCCGGAATCCGCTCTTCCAAGTCAATTTCACGCTGCACAACACTCCGCCGCTGGCCGAGGCGATGGGTGAGCTGGCCGTCGTCCGGCTCGACACCGAGTCCGGCGCCGCCCGCTTCGATCTCGACCTCGGCATCCTGGAGTCGGCCGACGGGCTGGACTGCTCGCTGCACTTCGCCACCGACCTGTTCGACCGGGCGACCGTGGCCCGCATCGCCGATGCCCTTGTGCTGTCGCTGGCTGCGGCGGTCGGGAACCCCGCAGGCGCTGTCAGAGCTCTGCCGATCATGTCCGAACGCGACCGGCACCGGGTGCTGGTCGAGTGGAACGACACTGCCACCGACACTGAAACTGACACCGCCGCTGACACCGCCACCGCCTCCGAGGCGCCGGCATCGACCCTCGACGCGCTGATCTCGGCGCAGGCGGCGAGAACACCGGCAGCCGTGGCGGTCGCCGCGGGGGATGCCGAACTCACCTATGCGGAGTTCGACAAGGCGTCCAACCGGCTGGCCCGTCATCTTGTCGAGCTCGGTGTTCGGCGCGGAACGGTCGTCGCGGTGCTCTTGGAAAGTTCATCAGAGCTGATAGTCACGCTTGTGGCCATCCTCAAGGCCGGTGGCGCGTATCTGCCGCTCGATCCCGCTCACCCGCTGCTACGGCTCGACGCGGCCCTTGCCGACAGCGGTGCCGCTTTCCTGGTCACCCGCGGCGACGTCCAACCCGTCCTCAAGCCGGAGCACGCGCGCGTCGTGCGCCTGGACGAGGAGCGCGGCGCCGTCGCCGCTCGCCCGAACGCTCCGCTGCCGTCCGTCACCACGCCCGACGACATCCTGTACCTGATGTACACCTCGGGCTCGACCGGGCGGCCGAAGGCCGTGATGCTGACGCATCGCAGCGTCGTCAACTATCTGACATGGGCGGCGCGGGCGTACGCCGCGGAGTCCGGCCCGGACGTCGGCCTCAACTCCTCGCCCGCCTACGACCTGACGGTCACCAGCGTCTTCGTCACGTTGCTCACCGGTCGGCGACTGCTCATCCCGGCCCCGGCCGATCCCCGCGAGCCGGGCGCCGCGCTTCGCATGCTGGCGGACGCCAAGCCGGACCTGGCCTTCCTGAAAGTCACGCCCGCGCATCTGCGGCTGCTCGAACACGCCGGACAGTCACGGAACCTCGCAGCCCTCACGCGTACGCTGGTCATCGGCGGCGAAGCTCTGCACGAGGAAGCGATCCCCGACTTGTCCGGCGGGCTCCAGGCGGTCAACGAGTACGGGCCCACCGAGACCGCCGTGGCTTGTACCGCGTACCGGTTCTCGGCCTACGGCAGCCCCTTCGGCCGAGTCCCGATCGGCAGACCGATCCACAACACCCGGGTCTACGTACTGGACTCCGCCATGCAGCCGGTCCCGATCGGGGTGACCGGCGAGCTCTACGTGGGTGGTACGGGTGTGGCCCTGGGGTACTGGCAGCGACCGGCCGAGACCGCGGCCCGCTTCGTTCCGGATCCGTTCGGCGACGAGCCGGGCGCGCGGCTGTACCGCACCGGCGACTTCGTGCGCTATCTGCCGGACGGCGACCTGGAGTACCTGGGACGTCGGGACGACCAGGTCAAGGTGCGCGGGCAGCGGGTCGAACTCGGCGAGATCTCGGCGGCGTTGGAGGCCTGCGAGCCGGTGCGGCAGTGCGCCGTCGACTTCAGTCGGACGGCCGACGGAACCGAGCGGATCGTCGCGTTCCTGTGCCTGCGCGACCAGTCCGACGCTGTGGACGAGGCCTGGCAGGGCGACCGGGTGGAGGAGTGGCGAAGGCTCTACGAGAATCTCTACAGCGGACCGCACGACGGCGACCCGGCCCTCAACCTGGCCGGATGGCTGAGCAGCTACACCGGCCAGGACCTGGAACCGGAGGCGATGCGGGCGTGGGTGGACGACACCGTCCGGCGGATCGTGGACCTACGACCGCGCAACGCCTTGGAGATCGGTTTCGGCACCGGCCTGATCCTGGGCCGCGTCGCTGAACTCTGCGACGCCTACACCGGTACCGAGCCCTCACCCGCCGCGGTGGACTACGTCCGGCAGGCCGTCCCGGCTGCGGCGTCGCCGCACGTCCAGATCAGTGTGGCCGCGGCGGAGCAGAGCTTCGCCGGCGCCGGGACCCATGACACCGCGTCCTACGACACCGTGATCATCAACTCGGTCGTGCAGTACTTCCCATCAGTGGACTACCTCACCAGAGTCCTGCGAAGCGCGGTCGACGCCATTCCCCACGGCGGTCACATCTTCCTCGGTGACCTGCGCAGCTTGCCGCTGTTGGAGCTGTTCCATACCTCCCTGGAAGTCCACAAGGCCGATTCCGGCGTCCAGGCAGGGACGTTGCGGTCGCGGATCCGGCGCGCGATCGCCTTGGAGCCCGAGCTCTGCCTCGACCCTCGGTACTTCGCGGCCCTGCGCGCGCGATGGCCGGAGATTTCAGCGGTTCGGGTACTGCCCAAGCGGCGTGACTACGGCAATGAGCTGAGTTGGTTCCGGTACGACGTGATCCTGACGGTCGGCGGGGCGCCGGAGCCGGTTCGCGCCGCCACAGATCGGACCGACGCGTTGGACCTGGAAGCGTTGCGGGAGCGTATCGAGCACGAGCACCCGGAGCGCATCGAATTCCAAGCGGTCCCCAACGCCCGGCTCGCCGCACTGATCGGCCTGCGGCAGGCCCTCGAATCCGGTGATGCCACCACGACGACCGGAGAGCTGCTCAAGCGCGCGGCGGGAATGGTCGAGCCGGGTATCGAGCCCGCAGACCTGTGGGAGCTGAGCGGCGACTATGACATCGAACTGAGCTGGCTCCAAGGCCGCGCAGACGGTTCCTTTGACGCGGTGCTGCGCCGTCGCGACGCAGCCCACGAACACGCCGGACCGGACTCGGTGCCGAGCTCCCACGCGGACCCCGGGCCGGAGGCGGCACTCGACCAGCTCGATCCGCCTGCCCCGCTCCAACCGCCTGCCCCGCTCGATCCGCTTGCCCAGCTCGATCCGTCTGCCCCGCTCGACATGGCGCGATACGCGAACAATCCGCTGTCCCAGCGCGCCCAGTCCGCCGCGGTGGCCGCGGTCGCCGCCGCCCTGCGCGAGCGCCTGCCCGATCCGCTGTGCCCGACGCACTACATCGTCCTGCCCACCCTGCCGCTGACCCCGAGCGGGAAGATCGATCGGGCCGCGCTGCGTGATCTCGCCGCCGATCCGGACTCGGCCGCGGGTCCCAGTCTGCCGGCCGCCACCCGGCCCCTGACCGAGACCGAGCTGGCGATCGCCGCGATCTGGCGTGAGCTGCTCGACTGCGGCGAGCTCACGCCGGAGGCCGACTTCTTCGGCCTCGGCGGTCGCTCCCTGCTCGTGCTCCAGATGGTCTTCCGCATCCGGCGCAGGTTCGGTGTGTCCCTGAGCGCGCGGGTGCCCTTCGAACGCCAGCGACTCGGCGAACTGGCCGGCTTCGTGGACGACCTGCGCGGTGCCGTGGCCGACGACGGGCAGCGGCCCGAGCTCGTCCGCGCTGCCGACGACGCCCCCAAGAAGCTGTCCTACGGCCAGGAACGCCTGTGGTTCGCGGCCCAACTGGCTCCGGGCGACTGGCAGTACAACGTCCCGGTCTTCGACCGGTTTCGCGGCCCCCTCGACGTCAGGGCCCTGTCGCTGGCGTTGGGGGAGATCGTCCGGCGGCACGAAGTCCTCCGCACGGTGATCGTCGCGCCGGACGGGTCGCCGCACCCGGAGGTCCGGCCGTACGTCTACCACCCGCTCCCGGTCATCGACCTCGCGGCCCTGACCGCCGAGCGGCGTGAGTCCGAGCTCCGGCGGATCGTCGAGCGGGAATACCGGCGCCCCTTCGACCTCGCCGAGGACCCGCCGCTTCGCAGCCGTCTGATCCGCCTCGCCTCCGACGACCACGTGCTGATGCTCAGCTTCCACCACATCGTGCACGAGGGCCGGTCCCTGCACCTGTTCATGACGGAGTTGGCCCGGCTTTACACCTCGTTCGGCGCCGGACGGCCGTCCCCGCTGACCGAACCGCCGATCCAGTACTCGGATTACGCGCGGTGGCAGCGCGAGCTCTCCGAAGCAGGCTTCTTCGACGGCCAGCTCGACTACTGGAAGCGGCAGCTGGCCGGGGCCGAACGGCTGCCCGGGCTCACCACCGACCGCGAACGGCCGCGGCAGCAGTCCTCGGCCGGGCGGCTGGTGCCGGTCGCGCTGCCTGCCGAAGCCGGGCCTGCCGTCCGGGAACTGGGCCGGGCGTTGAACGCGACTCCTTTCATGATCCTGCTCGCGGCGTTCAGCGTGGCGCTGCGGGCCCAGGCGCCGGCGGACGACCTGGTCATCGGCACCGACGTCACGCATCGCACCGAGCCGGAGCTCGAAGGGCTGATCGGCTTCTTCGTCAACCAGCTCGCCCTGCGCGTCGACACTTCGGCGGACCCGACCTGGCGTGAGCTCGTGGACCGGGTCCGGACCGCGGTCCTGGCCGCGCTGCGGCACCAGGACGTGGCGTTCGAGCAGGTGGTGCGGGCCCTGAACCCGCGCCGCAACCGCGGCCGCTCACCGTTGTTCCAGGCCAAGCTCGTGGTCAACGAGGCGGCCGGACCCGCCGTGACGCTGCCCGGGATCACTTCGGAGCCGGTGCCCGTGGACCTCGGAACCGCCCGCTTCGACCTCGGGTTGATCCTCAACGACGGGGGAGCGGGCTTCACCGGCTTCCTCGAATACAACGTCGAGCTCTTCGAGGAGAGCACGGTCACCGGTCTGCTCGGCCGTTTCACCGCGCTGGTCGATCGACTCACCAGCGACCCGGACGGCCGGATCTCCGAGGCGACGGCGAGCCCGCCCGAGACCCCGCTGACACCCGCTTGGAGGAAGCAGCCATGACGGTGACCCGCGCCGCCACCCCGGTCGGCCTTCTCCCCGCCCACGAGCTCTTCGCGGACCGGCGTCGCACCTCGCCCGGGCTGCCCGCGCTGGAATACCGCGGGACGCGGACCTCGTACGAAGACCTCGGCGTGGCCGCCGACCGGCTCACCGCACGGCTCATCAGCCGGGGCGTCGTCGCGGGCTCCGTCGTCGCGATCGCGACCGAACGTTCGCCCAGCTTCCCGATCGCGGTTCTCGCGGTGCTTCAGGCGGATGCGGCCTACCTCCCCTTGGACCCGGCTGTTCCCGCGGCCCGCCTCGAGTTCATGATGCGCGACAGCGCGGCGACGCATCTGATCGTCCCGACTGCGGACTCGATCGGACTGCCGGCGCTGCCGGTGCCCTCCGGAATCCGGGTCATCGCAGTGGACGATGACAGCCCGGTCGAGTCAGTCTCCGATCTTCGCCGCCGGGACACGGCCCCCGACGATCTCGCCTACGTCATGTACACCTCTGGCTCCACCGGCGTCCCCAAAGGCGTGGCGATGACCCATGGGCCGATGGCGAACCTGATCGCCTGGCAACGAACGGCTTCACAGTGTGCTGAAAGAACCCGCACCCTCCAGTTCTCCGCCGCGACCTTCGACGCCTCGTTCCAGGAGATGTTCAGCACCTGGGCCGCCGGCGGCTGCCTGGTCCTGGTGGACGAGGAGATCCGCCGCGACCCGCGTCGGCTGCTGACCTTCATCGACGACGGCGGGATCCACCGCCTCTTCCTACCCTTCGTCGCATTGCAGGCCCTGGCGGGCGCCGCGTGCAACCTGGGCCGTTTCCCCCGCTCGCTGGTCGAGGTCATCACCGCCGGCGAGCAACTCCAGATCACCCCGCAGCTGCGCCGGCTCTTCAGCGAACTGCCGGAGACCAGCCTTGAGAACCAGTACGGACCCTCGGAGACGCACATCGTGACGGCCGTCCGGCTGCCCGGCGATCCCGCCGACTGGCCCGAACTGCCGTCGATCGGTGGACCCATCGATCGGGCCCGGATATACGTGCTCGATGAAAGCGGCACACCGCTGGCGCCGGACGAAGTCGGCGAGATCGCCATCGGCGGCCCGGTCCTGGCGCGCGGATACCTCAACCGGCCCGGCCTGACCGCTCACAAGTTCGTCCCCGACTCCTCCGGTGCGCCGGGCAGCCGGCTCTACCGCACCGGCGACGTGGGCTTCATCGACGGCGACGGTCTGGTGCACTTCCTCGGCCGGGCCGACCACCAGGTCAAGATCCGCGGCCACCGGGTCGAACTCGGCGAGGTCGAGGTCGCGCTCAAGTCCGTGCCGGGGATCGCCGACGCGGTCGTGGTGGTGGACGACGGCGACGCGGTCAGCAAGCGGCTGGTCGGCTACCTGATCGGCGACCCGGCGGCGCCGACGGCACCGATGACGCCCGATGAGATCCGGGCGTCGCTGGCGGCCACCCTGCCCGAGTACATGCTTCCCGCCGCGTACGTCATGCTCGACCGCTTCCCCATGACGCCGAACGGGAAAGTGGACCGGCTGGAGTTGAAGCGCCGCCCGGTGGCCGTCCAGGGCAGCGACCGGACCGAAGCCCGCGACGCCGTCGAAGACTCGGTGCTCGCGCTGTGGACGCAGAGCCTTGAGGCCGAGGGGTTCGGAGTCCATGACAACTACTTCCTGCTCGGCGGTAACTCACTGCTGGCCCTGTCCTTGCTCACGGCCCTGGAGGAGGCGTTCGACATCAAGGTCGACCTCAGCACGTTGATCCAGCATCCGACGGTCGCGGGCCTGAGCGCCTGGATCCGCGAGGGGATGCGGGCTTGAGGACTCTGTGGACGCAGCACCTGCCCGGACCGGTCGTCGGGCTGTCGCTCGCTGAGCAGAAGGGCGTCGTGGACGTCGTTCTCGGTGCCGAATCCGGCGACCTAGAGATCTCCTTCGACCTCTCGGGGAACCCGGCCGACCAGGCTCGGCAGGGTACTGACTCCGATTCGGAGCCGGATACCGGCGACGGACATCTGAGCCTGACTGTGGACGGCTCCCACGTCTGCACCTTGGTCGGCGGCACCGTTTGGCAGCGGCTCCGGCTCGACAGCGACATCACCGCCATGACCGCCATGACCGCCATGACCGCCATGACCGCGAAGCGTGACAGGACTCTGGCATTCCTCGGTACCGTGGCGGGGATCCTGTACGCCATGACGCCGCTGATCACACCCGCCCGCGCTGCCGCACTGCTGCGCGACGAAGCGCTCCTGCCGACGTCCGGCGATCCGGCCGACCGCGCGGCGCGCGCCGCCAAGCTCTACGAGCAGGCGGGCTCACCCACGTTCGCGGTGTTCCGCCTCCGGCACCTTGCCGAGTCCGGCGAGGTCGATGCGGTGGACACCGATCGTCTCATCGCGGCGATCGCCCGGAAGGCGGCACACGTGGTGCGTGCCGATCCGGCGCTGGCGTTCGAGGCCGGCGGGGCTTTCGCGCGGGTGGGGGCGTATGAAGAGGCCGTTGCCGCGTATCAGATCGCTGCGTCGTCCGAACGTCACCGCACGGCCGCGCTGCACGCCGTAGGCGACTGCTTCAGCGTCCTCGATATCCCGGTCGCGGCGGTCGCGTCGTACCGGGCCGCCGCGGCCAGCGGCCCGAATGACGAGACCAGGAACGACCTCTACCACCTCGCACGCCGCCTCGAAGAACGTGGCCAGAGCACTGAGGCGGTCACACAGTACGAGAAGCTGCTGCCCTGGGGCGCAGGCTACCGCGATGTCTGGGCCCGCCACGGGATCCTGCGTTCGACCGAGCCGATACTGGCCGCGTCCTCGTCCTCGTCCTCGTCCGCGTCATCGTCCTCGTCCGACCCGGTCCCGCCGGACCTGGTGGGCGTGGTGCGTCAGCTCGACGGCGTCGGGTTGCTGCCGACGGCCAAGCGGACGATCGACGACTACGACGCCACCTTCTACGAGCGGTTCGAGAACCCCGCGGTGTCGGACAGCGTCAAGAAGCGCCTGGAGATGATCAACCTTTTCGGCGTCGTCGACCCGGCCCGGATCCAGACCTCCCTTGACGTCGGCAGCGGGACCCTGCGGTATCCGCAGGTGCTGGCGCGCTATGGCGTTCGCTCATATGGGATCGACCTGCGTGACGCCTGGATCCGCGACAACGCCGACGCCGAATGGAAGGGCCGGTTCGCCGTCGCCGACGGCACCGCGCTGCCGTTCCGCGACCGGTCCTTCGACCTCATCACCTGCATGATGGGCACGGTGAACCACCTGTCGGCGGCGCAACGCCGGCGGTTCTTCGCCGAATCGCTACGGACTCTGCGTCCGGACGGCCGACTGGTCCTGAGCGCCTGGGACCCGCGCTGCGACTTCCAATCGCTGCTCTCGTTCTACTCCCCGGAGGAGAGCGACGAACTGCGACGACACCTGAGCAGGCCCGAGGAGTTGGCGGCCGAGATCACCGCTGCCGGGTTCGCCGGGTTCACGGTGACGCCGTTCTTCGCGTTCCCCGACTGGCAGGTGCTGAGCTGCGACCAGCCCGCCGAGGGTGCCGCCGCCCTCGCCGTCCTGGCCGAGCTCGACCAGCTGCGGATCCAGCGGACCCCGGGGCTGGCTGGACAGATGTTTCTTCTCAGCGCCCGCAGGAATTCGGCACCGGACTCGGCGAAGCGCCCCTTCCTACCGGCGCTGGGAGCGGAAGGAGAGCCAGACCGTGAGCGAGCATGACCTTCCCCTGGTTCTGGTCGTCTACGACCAAGGCAGCCTGGGCGCGAAGCAGATCATTGAGGCGGCCGGCGAAGCCGGATGCCGGCTGGCGTTCCTCGCGACCGGCTCGGAACAGGCGCAGGACCTGCGACCGGTGCTGGAGACCTACGGCACGGTGATCGACGCGCGGGACTACGGTACCCGCCAAGCCCTCCTGCACCAGCTGCACAAGCTGGAACCGGCCGGCATCACCACCTTCGCCGAGCGACAGCTCCGCTACACCGCCGAGATCGCCGCCGGACTGGACCTGCCCTACCAGGACCTGTCCGACATCCCCGCGATCACGATCAAGGCCGCGCAACGGGAGCGGCTGCGCGTCGCCGGCGTCGATGCGTTGCCCAGCACGACCGTGACCGATCTGGAGGAAAGCGAGAAGGCGCTCCAGGAGATCGGCCTGCCGGCGATCGTGAAGCCGAACGTCGGCAGTTCGAGCCGCAACACCTTCCGCGCCGACACCGTCGAGGAGTACCGCTCCGGGATGGCCAGAGTGCTGTCGGCGCCACCCGGCGACCCCGACCACGAGGATTGTCTGGTCGTGGAAGAGGTGCTGATCGGCCGCCAGACCCCTGAGCCGTGGGGTGACTACGTCGCGATGGACAGCCTGGTCCAAGACGGCGTTGTCCACCCGCTGTTCTTCACCGGGAAGTTCTCTCCCGCCCCGCCCTTCAGAGAACGCGGCGCCTACTGCCCTCCCAAACTCACCCCGGACGAGATGCGGGCGGTCAAGGATCTGGCCGCGCGGGCGGCGCGCGCCATGAACTTCCGCCAGGGCTTCGTAGACGTGGAAATGCGCCTCACACCGGACGGGCCCCGCATCATCGAGGTCAACGGCCGGATGGGCGGCTGGGTGGACCACCTCGCGCAGGCCTCGGGCTCCGGCAAGCCCGCTGTCATGGCCCTGACTTGCGCCCTGGGCAAGCCGGTCGACATCCGACCGGAGACCGGTACTCCGCAGCGCATCGCGTACGCCTTCCTGGCCGGCGCACCCATGTGGGCCAGGCGCGTGCGATCGATGCCCGGCCTGGGGGAGATGCGCGCCCTGGACGGGGTCGATCGCGTGTCGCTGCACCTACGCCCCGGCGCGCCGGTGGACTGGCGCAAGGGCACTTACGGCGCGAGCCTCGCGGCGTTCCAGGGCCGCGTGCAAACGCATGAGCAGCTCGCCGAGATCGTGCGCCGGATCGAGCTGATGGACTGGATCGAGTTCGAGGCCTGAGTTCCGATTCCGAAAACAGCCGGTGAGCTGCGATTCACGGCTGCCACCATGGCGAGATGGATGTTGATCTTCTCGCCGTGGGCGCCGAGGACAAGCCCGTCATCGCCAATCTGCTGCAGCTGTATCTGCACGACTCCTCCGAGTTCGAGCCGGGGGCGCTGTCCGCGCACGGCGTGTTCGACTACGCGTGGCTCGACAGCTACTGCCGTGTCGGGCAACGTTTGCCTGGGAGTTCGCGCTTTGCTCGGGCAGGAGTCCGCGATGTGGCTCGCGATGTGGTTCGCGATGCGGTTCGCGACGTGTCGGTCGGCGGGCGGGATCCGTTGGCGGGTGGAGTTTGCTGGAGGCTGGAGTTTGCTGGGGGCTGGAGTTTGTGGGTCGGGTGCGGTTGGGCTGTGGTTTGAAAGGCGATTTTTACGGCCTTCGGTCATGGTTGTGCCGGTTCGGGGTTCGGGTCGGCGGGTGTGTTTGTCGGCTGCCGGTTCCCGCGTTCACAACCCCGCCGCACCTCAGGCCTCTTCAACTCCAGCAGGTCAGAGCAAGGGCAAGATCAAGAGCTGAAGGTCAAGGTCAAGGGCTGTGGTGAAGGGCCGGGCCTCCGGCGGGCCTCGGCAACCTCAGGGAAACTAGCGCGGTTCCCTAGGGTGGCTGATCTAGTCTCAGCGGCTGTGGTTTGTGGGGTGGTGCGGTCCGTTCCCCTCGGTCGCGTCGTCAGCCCGGGGGGTACAGCACCGGTGTCCGGGGGTAAAGTCCGCGCGCTTGCGGTCATGCGTGTGAGCTGCGGTTTGTGATAGCGCGAACTTGACCCCCGGCCACCGGCACTGTAGGCGAAGCCCTGCCGACGCGACCGAGGGGAACGAACCGAAAACCAGCCGG
>NZ_JAAFYZ010000170.1 GCF_018274385.1 Catenulispora pinistramenti
CCACAAACCCCACCCACCGCACGACCCCGTGAACCAGGCAGCCAGCTCGTGCCGTCCACCCCTCACGCAGGCCGTACCAGTCCGGTGTCATAGGCGAAGATGACCGCCTGGACCCGGTCCCGCGCTTGGATCTTGGACAGGATCCGGCCGATGTGGGTCTTGACGGTCGACTCGGCGAGGATGAGCCGGTCGGCGATCTCGTTGTTGGTCCAGCCGTTGGCGATCGCGGTGAGGACTTCGCGTTCCCTGTCGGTCAGGAGGGTGAGCCGGGGATCGGGGTTCGCGGGGGGCTCGGTGTCGGGGAAGTGCGGTGCGAAGGTCTCGATCATGCGGCGGGTCAGTGCGGGGGCGACGACGGCGTCTCCGGCGGCGACGGCTCGGATTCCTGAGAGCAGATCTGTGGGCTGGGCGTCTTTGAGTAGGAAGCCGCTGGCCCCGGCGCGCAGTGCGGCGTAGGCGTACTTGTCGAGGTCGAACGTGGTGAGGATGAGGACGCGGGAGGGTCCGCCGGACTCCACGATGCGGCGGGTGGCCTCGATGCCGTCCATTCCGGGCATGCGCACGTCCATCAGGACGACCTCGGGGCGCAGGTCCGCGGTCAGGCGGACGGCTTCGGCGCCGTTGCCCGCCTCGCCGACGACGTTCAGATCGTCCTGGCTTTCCAGCACGAGACGGAAACCCATGCGCTGCAACGCCTGGTCGTCGACGATCAATACGGTGGTCATGGTGGTGTCATTCGCTCATGAGCATCGCAGGCTCGCTGGATTCGGTGGATTCGCTGGATACGGTGGACCGCGGGTACAAGCGGGTGTGGACCCGCCATCCGCCGCCGGTGCCCGGTCCGGCGTCAATGGTGCCATCGTAGATCGCGGCGCGCTGGGCCATGCCGGGGATCCCGCCGCCCAAGCCCGCACGCGAACCGCCGCCCAAGCCCGTATGCGAACCGCTGCCTAAGCCCGTATGCGAACCGCCACCACGGCCAGTGTCGGTGACGTCGATCCCGAGGCTGTCCGGCGCGTAGTGGAGCAGGACGGTGGCGGTCGCACCGGGACCGGCGTACTTGATGGAGTTGGTCAGCGCCTCCTGCACGATGCGGTAGGCCGCCAGTTGGACTCCGGCCGGCAGGTCGCGCGGGGCACCATCGGTTCGCACCGAAACGGGCAGACCCGCGTCCCGCACCCGCTCGATCAGCGCTTCGAGATCGTCCAGACCCGGCTGCGGTCCGAGCTCCTCCTCGGGCCCGTCCGCCCTGAGCAGCCCGAGCAGTTGCCGGAGTTCGCCCAGCGCCTGACGGCCGGTGACGGACACCTTCTCCATCGCTTCCTCGGCGCGGTCGGGTGACTTGGCTACGGCGTAGCGAGCGCCGTCGGCCAGCCCGATCATCACCGAGAGGTTGTGCGCGATGATGTCGTGCATCTCCCTGGCGATGCGTGAGCGTTCGGCGGCCGTGGCCAGGCGCACCCCCTGGTCTCGTTCGACCCTGAGCCGGGCGGCGCGCTCCAGGAGCATGCTGAGATGGTCGCGGCGGTACCGGACGGCGAAGCCGAGGGCGACGGCACCGGCGTGTACGGCCCCGAGCACCACCAGCGCCGCCGGCCAGTCGGACCCCTTCCACCGGATCGCGACCAGCAGGCTCACCGCCGCGGCGATACCGCAGGCCACCCTCAGCTCGGTCCGGGGCCGGGCCACGGCGACGCCGTACAGCGCGATCGGCAAGGCTACGTCGCCCTGGAGCCAGCCGCCCGGCAGCATCCATTGAACGGTCACCATCGTGGCGACGGCGGCGAGGACGCCCAACGGCGCCCGGCGCCGCCAGATCAGCGGTGCGCTCAGTGCCAGCTGGAACAGCCCCAGGTGCCATGAGGAGACGCCGACCTGTGTTGGGTGGGGACCCACCACGCTGGGCAGGCCCAGCAGGGCGATCGCCAACGCGAAGACACCGTCGGCGGCCGATGGGTAGCGCGCCGTCAGACCTCTCAACCAGCTCACGTGCCCATCATCTCCGGGTCGGACATCCCGGCGGAGGAGCAGCACCGCGGCCGAGTCGGGATCATCGTTCGGCTCCTCGCGAAGGGAGAATCGGTCAGTGTGCCGGACATAGCCCGGCGAACAAGGCGTCGAAGAAGTGGGTGGCTTCCGCGGGCTGGGGTCCGAAGGTCGAGTTGACCTCGATCGTCACCTCGCGGGCGACCCTCCCCCGGGCATCCAGGGTAAGACCGGAGATCGTCTGGAAGCCGTTGGTGGTGCCGGCATTGCCCCACGCGTAGCCGCCGCAGGGAAGCGTGTAGCGGCCTATTCCCAGCCCGTAGGCGAGTTCCGGCGAACCGGGCGGCGACGGGGTGGCCACCACCTTCTCCATCTCGGCGAGCAGACCGGCCGGCAACAGCTGCCCGCCGAACAACGCCGTGTAGAACTTGGCGAGGTCGCCCGGCGTGGAGATGCCGTCGCCGTTGGCGTCACCGCCGGAGGGATCCAGGTGGGTGACGTCCGCCTCCGTCATCGCGCCGCCGGCCGCGGGCAGCTGCATGTAGCCGTGGGCGTACACGCCGCGCAGACCGTACTCGTAGGCGGCGGGGAAGTAGCTGTCGCGCATCCCCACCGGTTCGAAGATCCGCCGGGTGACCTCGTCCCGCCAGGGCTGCCCGGTGACCTTCTCGATCACCATGCCGAGCAGGATGTAGCCGGTGTTGGAATAGCGGTACTGCGTCCCCGGCGGGAAATCAGGGCCCTTCGCGAAGGCGCGCTGAAGCAGCTGATCGCGGGTGTAGTGGACGAACGGCGCGAAATTCTGGTGGCTGGGAAGGCCGTCCGAATACTCGTGCAGGCCGCTGGTGTGTTGCAGGAGCTCACGAATGGTGATCGCGTCGGCGTCCCCGGCCCGCGGCGGTACGACGCCGGGCAGATAGGTCGCGAGCGAGGTGTCGAGGCCGACCTTGCGCTCCGCGACCAGTTGGAGCACCACCGTGGCCACCATCGACTTCACGTTGCTCGCCATCCGCAGATGGCCGTCGGCCGGCATCGGCGCGCGGCTGTCGACGTCACCCACCCCGCTCACGGAGGTGCGGGCCGGGTGAGACGCTTCCGTCACCCTCGCGACGGCACCCGGCAGCCCGTCGTCGTGCGTGAGGACGTCCAGCGCGTGCTGGACTCCCGGCGCCGACGCCGAACTGTCCGCCGGGAACGTCCAAGCCGTCACGGTCGCCCCGACCAGGAGTGCGGCCACCGGGCCGACGGTCCATCGCTTCATGCCGGGTCTCCATCCGCCTGCGAATCGACCCTCTGAAGCTATGGGGCGCAGCGGTCTCAACCGTCAGACCACGGAAGGAGAAACCCGGTCGGGGCGTAGCACCACGGTCGGATGCCGGACGCCTCGCAGCGGTCAGTCCTGTCCGTCGAGATCGACCGGCGGAAGGTCGCGCACCTCGTCTTTCAGCAACCGCAGTCGGACGCCGGTGTCATCGACGGCGGTCACGGCGCTGATCGGGATGGCGACCCGCTTCTTGCCCCACAGGTGCCCCTCGTCCAGCAGGACATGGGTCACCGCGTGGTCCGAGGGGTCGATGACCAGGCCCTGGACGTGGCCTATGTCGCCGTCGGTGGCGTGCACCGGCTCGCCGCGCCGCACTTGCACCTCGCCCACCGGCACCCGGTCGTAGGTGACCGTCTGCGGGGCGGGCGACTGACCGGGCAGCGCCCCGGCGTTCCCGGCCCGGGGCGTGATGCCGCCCAGGCCGCCGGCTCCCAAACCGCCCATGCCGCCCATGCCAAGGCCGAAGTAGGGCTGGGAGAGAAGATGCTCCTGGTCGTAGCCCCACTCACCGGGGGCTCCGGCCACGAAGTCCGTCACCTCCGCGAGTTCGAGCCTGTCGAACTCGGCACTCGTACACCCCAGGACGATGTTCCCGGCCGTCGAGCTCGCCAGACTGACCGGTACCAGGCGGCCGGTTCCCGACCCGTGCTTGGCCTCGACGACGAGGTGGGTGAGCGTCCGGGCGACGGGGTCGACGACGACGCGCCGAAGGTTCCCGCACACCCCGTCGCCGCACTCGACCTCGCTGCCGATCGTGAACTCCGCATGAGTGTTCATGGTCTGCCTCCTGGCATCCGGGGCGGTGGTCACCTGCTCGTCGGCGAGCCGCCCGGCTCCTGCTGCCCCTCGCGCCGGAAGACAAACCGGATCGAGCGCTCGACGGTCGGCCGGTCGCCCAGCAGCCGGTCAGGCGGTCACGCGGCACGCGGTAGCCACTCAGGCGGTCAGGCGGTCAGCCGGTTCGCGGCGGAATATCGAGCAGCGCGTTCTCCACGAGCTCTGACATAGCAGGGTGGATCCAGTACTGGCCGCGCGCCACAGTGGCGGCGTCCTGTCCCAGACTCATCGCCTGGATCAGCGGCTGGATCAGCGCCGACGCCTGCGGGCCGATGATGTGCGCGCCGAGAAGCCGGCCGGTCTGGGGATCGGCGAGGATCTTGGCGAAGCCCTCCGGGTCGTTCATCGCCCAGCCGTATGCGATCCCGGCGTAGTCGCGCTTCCCGACCACGTACGGGACACCGTCGGTCCGGGCCTCTTGTTCGGTCAGCCCGACCGAGGCGATCTGCGGCGAGGTGAAAACGGCGTGCGGAACGAACCGGTGGTCGGCCTCGATCGGCTGGTCGGGATGCTTCAGGTTGTGCGCCACCACCCGGGCCTCGTGGTTGGCGACGTGCTTGAGCTGATACCGCGAGCTGACGTCGCCGAGCGCGAAGATGCCGGGCACGTTCGTCCGCTGCCGGCTGTCCACCGCGATCCGACCGTCGGAGTGCACCGCGACCCCGGCCGCGGGCAGATCCAGCCGGTCGGCGTTGGAGCGCCGGCCGACGGCCACGAGGAGTTCGTCGCCTTCGACGACTTCGTCTCCGCCCGGCCCTGTCAGGTGAACGCGGACGACCGCGCCGTCGCGCTCGACCCTGGTGGCTTCTCGTCGTTCCCTGAGATCCCACTTCCGGCGGGCGATGTCGGTGAACAACCGCGAGACGTCCCCGTCCTCCCGCGTCAGCATGCCGCCGGATCGGGCGATCACGGTGATGCGCACGCCGAGGGCCGAGAAGACATGGGCGAACTCCGCCGCGATCGCGCCCGCCCCCAAGATGATCAGCCGTTCCGGGAGCTGGTCGACACGCATGACGGTCTCGTTGGTCAAGAACCCCGCGTCCGGCAGCCCCGGCACCTCCGGCACGATCGGCCGCGATCCGGCGGCGATGACGAACCGGTCGGCGCTGATCGTCTCACCGCCGGCGACCAGCAGCGTCTTCGGGCCGGTGAACCGGGCCCTGCCTTCGAACAGGGTGAGATCCGGGCCACCGGAACGGCGGTGGCGCAGCCCGTCGGCCGAGTGCCGGTCGATGCGGTCGAAGACCCGCTTCCTGATGTCCTGCCAGCGCACCGCGGGAGTCGGCAGGTCCAGCCCGAACGCCCCCGCCTCGCCGGCGGCCTCGGCCAGGTCCGCGGTGTACACGAACATCTTCGACGGGATGCAGCCGACGTTCAGGCAGGTGCCGCCGAACCCGACCGCCGCGTCGTCGACGAGCGCGGCCTTCCAGTCCCGGGGCCGGCCGCTGATGACGGCGTCGCCGGATCCGCTGCCGATCACGATCAGATCGAAGTGCCTCATCCCTCCATCATCGGTCCTCCGGCCGGTCCTCCCGGTCCCCGACCCGGCCTGTTTGGATCCCAGAACCGGGGTAGCCATGGGGAGAAGCACCGACAGGAGGCATGCGTGATCATTGACATGATCATCACAGTCATCGTCACCGCCACCATCGTCACCGTCATCGCGTTCACCGGCCGCCACTGATCCGACAAGCAACCCGGCTCCGACAAGCAGCCCAGCGGCTACCGTCCGTCGGTGGAACCCTCGATGGTGACGTCCACGGTGACCCCGTCGTGCCGTTCCTCGACCTTGGCATAGGCGGTGAAGGACACCCGGTCGGCTTCGGTGTACGGCGGCGCCAGCAGGCTGCGCGGCCACAGGCCCCTGGCGCGCACTACATCGGCCTCGACCACGAAGAGTGTGAGCTGCGCCTGGATGTGCAGCCAGAACAGCAGCCCGAGAACGAGCCCGAACACGCCGTACAGGGTGCTGGCGTGCCGCAGCTCGTGGCCGATCAGGTACCCGCCCACGGCCTGGAGCAGCTGCCAGGCCACCGCCGCGAGCACCGCCCCCGTGCGCAGCGCGCGGGTGGGCACCTCGGCCGCCGTCGTGATCCGGAAGCCGAGCCAGAACAGAGCGACGTTCAACACCAGCGACGTCGCGAACGCCGTCAGCCGGACACCCAACTGCACCCACACCGACAGGTGAGAGAAGCCCTCGCCGATACCGGACAGAGCGGTGGTCGTCAGGACCCCCAGACCGATCACCCCGATCGCCGCGAAGCTGCGGACCTGCGACCAGGGGAAGCCCGGCCGGCGCTTGTAGGGCACGGCCCACACCGTATTGAAGGCGTGCTGCGCCGCGTTCGCGACGCCGCGCGCGCCGATCAGCGTGCCGAGCAGGCCCAGGACCAGGCTCAACCCGCTCCGGTGCAGGCCGGACACGTTCGTCCGCAGCGCGCCGCCGATCACCGGGAAGTCCGCGAGCGCGGAGCCGAGCGCCCTTTGCTGAAGCGCCGGATGGCCGTGGAGCACGACGCTCAGGACGACGACCAGGACCAACAGCAGCGGGAACACGGCGAGGAACGCGTAGTAGGCGATCACCGCACCGAGGGAGCCGGCCCGGTCGTCGTTGAACTTCCGGCCGACGGCGACGGGGAAGCCCGCCCAGGGATGCCGCTGCTGGAAGGAGTCGAAGCGCCTCAGGACAGCGCGGAGTCGGTTCATCATCGAGACTGCCTCAATCAGGATCCCTTTGCGCGCCGTAGCGGCCTGGAACGGTCTGCCGGGTCGGGCTGATCACAGCTGCGGCGCGGTCTTGGCACTGTCACCGGCCTCGGGTCGATCGAGCCCGTATTCGAAGGCGGCCTCGACCAGCAGGCCGGGGTGCCGTTTGGCGTAAGCCAGGACCGCGCCCAGCGTTCCCAGCCCGCCCAGTACGAGGCCGCAGACCAGCGCGGCCAACACGCCCCACATGTCCGCGCGGCCTAGCCGACCCTGCGGAACACCCGCACCACGACACCGCCGACCAGGAGGTAGGCCAGCGCGGCCAGGCCGTAGTCGACGAAGACGGTGAGCTTGGCGCTGTCGAAGGAGAACAAGGATTTGAAGCCCCAGGCCAGCTTGGCGGCCACGTCGCCGACGTCCTTGACCACCGTGGAGGTTGTCGAGGCGTCGGCGGAGAAAAGGATGATGTGCGCGACCAGGATGATCGCGATGACGGCGAAGGCCGCCGAGATGAAGCGGGCGATGCCTGATCCGGAGGAGCGTTCGTCCATGGTGGACGCCTTCTCTCGTAGGGGGCGTCACGCTCTCAAAGGGAGCGTCACAGTGCCCTCAGCATGGCCGGATCGCGCGGATTCAAACGGGGCGGAGCAGGGCTGATCCCGCTCATCCCGGCCGCAGGCCTCACCCGCGCGGCGCGGCATCGACCAGTTCGCTCACGATGTACTGGTACTCGAGCAGCTGTCGGCGAAGCTCGCGCGGCGAGTCCGATGCGGCGTCTTCGCGCGTGGCCGGGATCTGGGCGGAGTCCACTCCGCGGGCCTGCAAGACCGAGCCCACCGTGTTGTGCGCCACGGCGAGCGCGACCTCGGGATCGTCCGGGAAGGTCCCCTCCACGCGCTCCACGTTCTTCCACGACTCCTCGATGTACTCCCGGTCCTCATCGCTCAGACGCTTGGAATAGTCGACCACGATCGGACCGTGAGCACCGGGGCTCTGCATTCTCGCCGCCTTCACCGAACCGCCGATCAGCAATACGGTGAGCCCGACCAGGAACATCACCATAATCACCATAAGGATGGTAATCATTGCCTGTACCTCCCTTGGTTCTGCTGCCTCATACCCGGGCGCAGCGATCGAAACAGGTGAGGAAAGCCCCGCGCCCGCGGCTCGCATCGGAGCAAGATCCATGCGTGACCAGGGCCTCGCATGTTTTCGGCAGTGCCGGGTACGCGGAGGCTCCAGCGCACCGAGCGCCACCCCGGTAGGAGGTACGTCTTGATGCCGATGACCACGAGAGCAGGGCCGATCGCGTTCGTGCTCGGCGGCGGAGGGCCGCTGGGCGCCTACGAAGTGGGCATGCTCAAAGCCCTGATGCAACACGGGGTCCAGCCGGACCTGATCCTCGGTTCCTCGGTCGGGGCGCTCAACGGCGCCATGATCGCCGCCGATCCGCAGCCGTCGGCGGTCACCCGCCTGGAACAGCTCTGGATCTCGCTGCGCGAGCACGGCGTGTTCGCCGACACGCTGTTCGCCCAGTTGGGGACCGCGCTGCGCAGCCGGACCCACCTGTTCTCCAACGCCGCGCTGCGCGGCCTGATAACACGCGAGTTCGGCACCGCGCAGATCGAGGACCTGGCGGTGACCTTCGAGTGCGTCGCCGCGTCGATCGAGCGCGCCACCGAGCACTGGTTCGTGCGGGGCCCGTTGGTCGATGCGGTGCTGGCCTCCTCCGCCGTGCCCGGTCTGCTGCCGGCGGTGCTGGTCGGCGATGAGCACTTCCTGGACGGCGGACTGGTGGACAGCGTCCCGGTCGGCCGGGCCCTGGCGTCCGGCGCGCGCACTGTGTACGTCCTGCACGTCGGCCGCATCGACCAGCCGCTCCAGGCCCCGCGCACGCCGCGCGAAGTCGCCATGGTCGCCTTCGAGATCGCCCGCCGGCACCGGTTCGTGCACGCGCTGAGCAATCCCGTGGCGGGCGTGGACGTCCACGTCCTGCCCACGGGCGCCCCGGACTCGGCCACCGATCTGCGGCCCCGGTATGGACGGCGCGGGCTGGGGCTGGTGCGGGAGCGGATCGAGCGGGCGTATGAGGCTTCGATGACTTACCTCGCGAACCAACCGAAGCACACGGAGCACACGGAGCATATGGAGCACACGGAAGGCGCAGAGCACACAGAGCGCACAGAGCACGCGACACGGGCAGAGCACGCAGAGCGCACTGATCGCCCGGAGCACACACCGTGAGCGGCATATGAACGCGCTGACCGCCGCGCGCGCCGTCGGCCGCCGCCTGCTCGGAATCTGCCTCCTTGTGGCCGCGTCGGTCGTGATCCTCATCGGCACGGCGGGGGCCGCGGTCTTCACGATCGTCTCGGCGCCCTGGCGGCCACGCCTCGGGCGGGCCCGCCGGGTGCTGGGCGCCGCGGCGGTCTACGCGGCGGTCGAGAACGTCGGTCTGCTGCTCGCCGCGTGGCGGTGGCTCCGGCTCTGCGTCGGCCGCGACGCGGCCCGGGACAGAAGAGACAGTATCCGGGCCTTGAGAAGGTCGCTGGCCGCGCTGCGGAAGGCGGCGCGGCGTTTCGGCGGACTCGACGTCGAATTCGTCGCCGGCCCGACCGCGGAGCAGGAGACGGACCCACCGGACTCGCCGAACCCGCCGGACCTGCCCGCCGGCCCGCTGATCGTGTGCGGCCGCCACGGCGGAGTCGGAGGGGCGTTCCTGCTCGCGGACCTCCTCCTGTCCGGCTACGACCGTGTTCCCCGGGTGGTGCTGAAGCAGACGCTCGCCTGGGATCCCCTGATCGACGCGCTGTTGGGCAGGCTCCCGCACGCCTTCATAGATCCCCAGCCCGGCGACAGCGGCGCCACCGCCGCCCGGATCGGCGAGCTGGCCCAGGACATGGCCGACGGAGACGCCCTGCTGATCTTCCCCGAGGGCGGGAACTTCACCCCGCATCGCCGCCGCCGGGCGATCACCCGCCTGCGGCACCGCGGTCTGGTCCGCCAGGCCGCGCGCGCCGACCGGCTGCGGAACGTGATGCCGCCGCACCCCGACGGACTGTTCGCCGCCCTTGAGGCCGCACCGGAGGCGGACGTCGTCTTCGTCGCACACACCGGCCTGGACCACTTGCAGTCCGTCGCCGACGTGTGGCGCGCCATCCCGTTGGCCGGCCCGGTGGCGTTCACCTGGTGGGTGGTGCCGGCGGCGGAGGTACCGGAGCAGGAGCAGTCCCGGCTGAGCTGGCTGGAGGACAACTGGGCCCGGATCGACCGCTGGGTGGCGGACAGCCGGACGCCGCGGTGAGCGCGGAGCCGAGCGCACCGAAAAGTCGTGTTCAATTAGTAGGCCCGACTACCGTTTTTCGATATTGAGCCGGGGCAAAAGGCGGCCATGACATACGAGTTCCGCTCACACGCACCGAGAGATCTGATATCTCTCGCCGCACTGATCATCGCTGCCATCCTCGTCCTCCACATCATCTTCGTGTGGCTGAACGCGAATCCGGGCAACGACATCGTGTCCACGGACGCGGACTGGGCCGGATGGCTGGCCACCTGGTTCGTCGACCTCTTCACTCCGGCGAACGCCAAACTCAGAACCTTCCTGAACTACGGACTCGCAGCACTTTTCTTTCTGGCGATCGGCGGGATTCTGCGCCGCGTCCTGCGAGACGTGTAAGGATTCCGGCGCGCGTCCATAACAGCGTGTCGAGCAAGACGTTCAGCACCTTAGAGTAAAGATCACGGCGATGGACAAGCACCACGGCAGAAACCGGCGGGACAACCGCGCCAGCAGTGGCACAGGTTGTTCCCGCCGTGGCCGCGGTTGCTCGATCTGCGCAGGCTGCGGAGCCGGCTCGCCGTTGCGCGCGACGCACGCCAGCATCCGGCGCTGGATGTTCCGCCACGCGATCAGGTCCAGCTCCAGCATCAGGCCCTCCTGCGCCTGCTGGTAGGACCGCGCTGCCTGCCGCCCCGCGGCCAGTGCCTCCTCCAAGGCGGCATGGGCCACGGCGATCGGGTTCGGTGCCCGGCCCACCAGGATCCGGGCCAGGCTGGATCGGGCGGCTTCGCAGTGTGCTGCCGCGGCCAGCATCGCGGCGTGCGCCTGATCGCGGTCTGCCACCAGCAGCTGGACCCAGGCGTCGCACACGATCTGTTCGGCCTCGTCCACGGCTTGATCGGCGGGGTCCGGCGGGAGTGGCCCGGGATCGGTGCCGCCGGCTGCCAGGCCGCGGCCGACCGCGTAGTCCCGGTTCTCACCGGGTGGGGTGCTGTCCATGGATGCGCCCTGCGCCTTCGCGAATGAGGGTGCTGACTGCCTCGGTGGCAGGGCGGCGGCTGGATTCTTGACCGGGCCTTGCTCCTGCTACAGACCGCGCCGGGAAAACCACGGCGCCAGGGACTGGGGCGTCTTAGGACTACCGCCACACTAGCGCGGTTCGCCCCGGACCGTAACGATCCAGGCTGGCGGCCTGACCAGCGGCCGGGGCGCTGACCGCCACATCAGCGGCCGCGGTCGCCGGTTCCGTGCAGCAGTTCCGCGGCGGTCGCCGAACCCTCGGCGACGTCCCGGGCCACGTCGGACAGTCGCAGGTTGTGGTTGCGGGCATGGCTGCGCAGCAGCGTGAACGCCTCGTCGACGCTGATGTGGCGGCGTTCGGCCAGGACGCCCTTGGCCTGCTCGATCGTGATGCGGCTGTTCAGGGCGTTCTGGAGCTGGCCGGCCAGCAGTTCGGCCTGGTGGATGCCGCGCTGGGACAGGATGCTCATGGTCGCCACGTCCGCCAGCGCCTGGCCGACGCGTACGTCGTCCTCTGTCAGTATCCGGCTGTCGGCGGCGAACAGGTTCAACGCGCCGATGACGGACTCGCGCAGGCGCAGCGGCAGAGCGTGGACGGCGAGGAATCCGGAGGCCTGGGCGGCTTCGGCGAAACGGGGCCAGCGGGCGGCGTTGGTGGTGAGGTCGGCGTTGACCACGGCTGCCCCGGTGCGGCAGCTGTCGATGCAGGGCCCGGCGTCGGTTTGCAGCTCGAACAGTTCCAGCAGCCGGGCGTTCTCGGTGGAGGCCGCTGCGGCGTGCAGGTTGCCGCGCTAGTCGATGAGCATGATGCCGGCGGCGTCGACGTCCAAGAGCTGGACACACCGCCTGGCGAGCTGGTGCAGGAAGTCGATGACGTCGAAGTCGTCGACCAGGGTGTCGGCCACCTCGACGAACGTCTCGACGAGCTGTCGTTCACGAGTCACGGGCATAACTCCACCGTAGACCTGTTTTCCGACCCTGGAACCCGAGCGCGCCGGTGGCCCTCAGCGGTCCTGCTCGGTGAAGCGCAAGCGACGGGCCACCACGTCGGCGGCGACCTCCGCCAGCAGCAGATCCCGCCCGAAGGCGAAGGCCCGCAGCCGCGCCAGGGCCTCGGCCAGACCCACTCCGAGCTGGACGCTTACCATGCCGGTGGCCTGGTGGACCTCGGCGCGGTAGGTCGCCGGCGCCGCCCACCCCGGACCCGGCTGATCGTCCGGGCCGGCGTCCGGGCCGGCGCCCCGGTCCGTGCCGTCCGCGGCCTGTCTGTGCAGCACGGTGAGCGTGACGGCGTCGGCCAGCGCCAGCGCGTCGGTGACCTGGCCGGGGTTCAACGCCCCGACCGTGGCCCGGTAGGCGGTGAGCGTGCCGAGGTCGATGGCGCCGATCCGCAGCGGGAACGCGAACACCGCGTTCACCCCCAGCTGAAGGGCCGGGCCGGTGAACGCCGGCCAGCGGCGCTGCGCAGCGGCCAGTTCCGCCGTCAGCACCGGGACCCCCGAGGCCACAGCCTCCAGCGAGGGGCCCTCTCCGAGGGTGAACTCCAAGTCCTCCAGTGCGGCGCTGACCGCCTGAGCCCCGAACGCCAGCACCGTGCCGGCGGCCCCGGTACCCACCACGGCGCACAGGCCGTCCACCCCCAGCGCGGTCGAGGCCGCCGCGCAGGCCGTCATCGACAACCCGCCGCCGGTGCCGTTCGGTGCCGAGGTGCGGTCCAGCAAAGCCAGGACTATCGCCATCCGATCGCTGATCACGCCGACACCGCCTTCCCTGTGGACTGCGCGATTCCCCGTCGCCGGTCACTGCCCACGGTAGTCCCCACCGGTCCGCCGGTGCCGGAGCCCGCGCCGGGTCAGCGGCGCAGGCCGCGCCGACCGGAGGAGCCGATGCGTCCGCGGTTGGTGACCAGCTGGACAACAGCCAGCAGCACGACGGCTCCGGCCAGGGCGGTCAGCCAGGTGGAGATGTTGAAGAAGCCCCGGATGTTGTCGACGTGGAACAGCTTGTCGGCGATCCAGCCGCCGAGCAGGGCCCCGGCGATGCCGATGACCGTGGTGACGATGATGCCGTGCGGGCTGCCCATGACCTTGTCGGCGATCAAGCCGACGACCAGTCCGAGCACGATCCAGGCGATGATGCCCATGGGGAACTCTCCGATGCGGGAGGAATCGCCCGTCCGCTGCGCGGTCACGGACTGCGACTCCCGCTGGGCGGCGCCCGGTCTCGTCCAGAGCGCGGCCCGGACACGGCAAGCCCCGAACCGTTGCAGCAGATCCGCGATTACCGTGGATGCTGACGCCGCCGGGGTCCGGGGTGACACTGTCAGCCTACTGCTCCCGCGACGACCCCGCCACGCCGCCGGGCCGGTGCCGGTCTTGTCGAGGACCGTCAACGGCATCGCAGCCATGCGCCGACGGCCATCGCCATGCTCGTCGTGCTGACAGGACTCTGACGGCCGTTTGCCCTCATGTTCGCCGGGCACGGTGAGCCCACCCGGCGCATCGCCGCACGTCGCGACGATGCCCTGATCAAACGACACCAGGAGAGACGATGGCGACTCGGCAACCAATGCAAATCGGCGTGGTGGGGCTCGGGAGGATGGGGGCGGACATCGCCCGCCGCCTCATGCGCGACGGCCACTCCTGCGTGGTGTTCGACCTCGACCCGGACACGGTCACAGCGCTGGAGAAGGAAGGGGCCACCGCGGCCTCGTCGCCGGCTGATCTGGTCGGGAAGCTGGCCCCGCCGCGGGCGGTCTGGGTGATGCTGCCCGCGGGCCAGATCACCGGCACCGCCATCGATGAGCTGGCCTCGCACCTGGCCGCACAGGACACGGTCATCGACGGTGGCAACTCCTCCTACCGCGACGACATCCGCCGCGCCGCCGACCTGGCGCGCCGCGGCATCCACCTGATCGACTGCGGCACCAGCGGCGGCGTCTGGGGACTGGAGCGCGGCTACAGTCTCATGATCGGAGGGGACGCGGACGCTGTGGAACCGCTACGCCCGATCTTCCTGTCGATCTCGCCCGGCATCGACACCAAGCCCCGCACCGAGGGTCGCACCGGGCAGCCCGATCCGGCCGAGCACGGGTTCCTGCACTGCGGCCCGTCCGGCGCGGGGCACTTCGTGAAGATGGTCCACAACGGCATCGAGTACGGGATGATGGCCTCCCTGGCCGAGGGCCTCAACATCCTGCATCACGCCGATGCCGGCAAGGACAACGCCGAGGGCGACGCCGAGACCGCGCCGATGGAGCAGCCGGAGTTCTACCGGTACGAACTGGACATCGCCGCCATCGCCGAGGTGTGGCGCCGGGGCAGCGTCGTCGAATCCTGGCTCCTGGACCTGACCGCGGCCGCCCTGCTCCGGTCCGCGGACCTGGAGGAGTTCACCGGGCGCGTGTCCGATTCCGGCGAGGGCCGGTGGACGTCGATCGCGGCCATCGACGAAGGCGTCCCGGCACCGGTGCTCACCACCGCGCTGTACTCGCGGTTCGCCTCCCGCGGCCTGGACGACTTCGCCGGCAAGGCCCTGTCCGCGATGCGCAAGGGCTTCGGCGGTCACGACGAGAAGCGGCAGTGACCGGCCGTCATCTTCTATTTGAGCTCCGAGTCGACCGGCACCGCCACAATCGCGACGACGGCCGGGAGGGTCGTCTGTGACGGGCTCCAGGTCAACCCGCTGCCCGGGGCCGCGCTCGGAACGGGGTGGGCTACGACCGCCGGGGCCTGCAGGGCGGGACTTCCGGCATCAGCGCCGGAGGCGATCGCCGCGACGCCGACCGCCGCGAGCACGGCCACCGCGGCCAGCGCCGCCGAAAGCCGTCTACCGGACGGCCCGGTACTGGAGGGCGACCGCCTGACTGCCGGCTGGACCCAGGCAGTCCGCTCGTCCGAGCCGAACGCGGTCACCGCATGCTCCAATGACGGCTCCAGGGCCAGATACACGGGGCCGGGTCGGCCGAACACAGCCGCGCACTCCTGGGCGTCGGGGCGGTCGGCCGGGTCCCACGCCGTCATCTGTTCCAGCATCTGCGATACACCTCGCGGCAGACCTTGGGGCACGTTCGGGAGTCGGTGCAGCCGGGCGACGGCCGACTCGGCCGGCGACCCCGGATATTCACGCCGGCCGGTGAGGCACTCGATGAGTACCAGCCCCAGAGCGAAGACGTCGGCCGCCGAACCCGCGCGGGCCCCGAGGACCTGCTCGGGGGACAGATACGCGGCCGTACCCACGACGTCCCCGACCACGGTGCTCCCGGCCGCGTCCGCCGCGAGGGACGCCCCGAAGTCCGCCAGGCGCGCCGAGCCCTGCTCGTCGAGCAGGATGTTCGAGGGCTTCACATCCCGGTGGACCACTCCGGCGGCGTGGATGTAGGCCAAGGCGGCGGCCACGGACCGGCCGACGCGCATCGTGTCGGCGAACGGCATCGGCCCCGCGGCGACCAGCCCCCGGAGCGTGGGGCCGGAGATGAGTTCCAGCGCCAGGTAGGGGCCCTGCGGAAGGTGCCCGAAGTCGAAGATCTCCACCAGGCCCGGGTGGTGCAGCCGGGCCAGCAGCCGGGCCTCGACCACGAACCGCCGCACCAGATCGGCGCTGTCGCTGGCGTGCACGTCCGCAGCCGCCTCCGCATCGGGGCGGAACACTTTAAGGGCTACCGGCCGCCGCAGCCGCTCGTCCACCGCCCGGTAGACCAGCGCAGTACCGCCGCGCCCCAGAACGGGCCCCAGCCGGTAACGTTGCGCGAACAGTTCCGCGGCCGGGGCGTCCTGGACTGCGGGATCCTCCGGTTCCTGGGATGTCGTGGTCATCGCGATCCGGCTCCCTGTTCCGAAGAACTGACACGCGCTGACTGGGAAACGTTCGCCGGGGACTTCGTCACCTCTGTACCGGGCCGAGTTCTGCCGGAGCCGGTTGGACCTGCCTCGATGGGCCGAACCGCCACGCAGGGCTGACCTTCGACCAGTTCTCGTTCAGACGTTCCTGCCATCCGGCTTCGCCTCGGTTCGCCTGTTGACTGTCAGGCGCCACCGGGGTCCAGGGCGGCGTGAGCCTCGTCGGCGAGCGACGAGGTGGGTTCCTACTTGTTCTACTTGTTCCTGCCTGCAAGTGTCCATCCGAAACACCGGCGCCGACAGAGGGGTCCGCAAGGTTCTGTCGAACCGATCCGGGCCCACGTGCCACTCGGATGCCCGAGCGGGCTCCCCTCCATTGAGATCGATCACGAGCGCCGGCACATCGGCGATGCCGGCACCGGCCTCCCGACGGGCTGCCAAACGGGCTGTGAAACGGGCTGTCAAACGGTTCCGTCGATTACGGCGCCGTCCTCACCGCGCGCGGCAGGGTCGATCGTCGCGGTGACGGCGTCGGCTCGCGCGCCCATCATGTCCTTGACCTTGGACCGTGCCCTGACAACGGCAGGGTGGCCGGCAGCTTCGCGGGCACTCTTGGCGATCTGCTCGTACCTTTCCTGTCCGGCTCGGGCGCCCAGGACATACCCCGCGGCCAGCCCTATCGCGAACGTCAGCTTCCACATGGCGTTGCCTCCTTCAAACTCCGTCGCACATCCGGTTTCGTCCGACACCACCTGGGGCGCTCAAGGACGCTCAGGTGGTGCCGGACCGAGCGGAGTATTCGATCGTCCGCACGCGATCCGGCACCACCGATCCAACGTCACTTCGCCGCGCGCTCGGTCTTCTTCTTCGCCCCGGCAGCGGCGGCGGCACGCTTGGCGGTGCCTCGCGTCGCGGCGCCGGCCGGGCCCGCGGTCTTCTTGACGCCGCCGACGGCCTGGTCCGCCGTGCTCTCCTCGGGCCCGCGCGCGTCGCCGATGGCCGCGCCGGAGCCTGTCGTGAACCTGCCCTTGGCGTCTCGGCCGGCACCCCCGACCTTGGCCTTGGCCTTCTTGGCCGCATCCTTGACCTTGCTGGCTGCACTCATGGCGGCCGTCCTTCCCATCGTGGCCCGCACAGCGGGGTGCCCCCATCGCTGCCCGCAACCGGCGAGAACATGCGCCCGCCGAGCACCTTGTCCTCCCGATAACGCTTCCCGAAGCACAGCGACGGGCTTGTTTGTCGTCCGGGGCCACGGGCAGCAGGAGGCTTCGCACCAACGAGGCAAGGGGTCCGGAAATGAGTGACGTGACCGAATCGGTCGACGTGCACGTGCCGATCAGCACCGCCTACAACCAGTGGACGCAGTTCGAATCGTTCCCGGAGTTCATGGACGGCGTCGAGTCGATCAGCCAGACCGACGACCGGCACAGCCACTGGGTGACGAACGTCGGCGGGGCGCGCCGCGAGTTCGACGCCGAGATCACCGAACAGCACCCTGACGAGCGCATCGCCTGGAAGAGCACCGGCGGGGACACCAGCCACGCCGGAGTCGTGACGTTCCATCGGCTCGGCGACGAGGACACCCGGGTCACCGTACAACTCGCCTGGCAGCCCCAGGGCCTGGTGGAGAAGGTCGGCAGCATCGTCGGGATGGACAACCACCAGATCAAGGCCGACACCGCCAGATTCAAGAAGTTCATCGAGCAGCGCGGCACCGAGACCGGCCAATGGCGGGGTGGAACGGCCACACCCGGGGCGCAGGACACCGGCGCCGTCCAGGACGTTCCGAATCCGTCCCCGACCACCGAGAGCCAAGACGACATCGTCGATGTCCTCTTCCGCCAGCACAGAGACATCATGGAGACCTTCATCCGGGTACAGGCAGCCGCCAGCGAGGCCAAGCAGCGACTATTCGGCGAACTCACCGACCTGCTGCACACCCACGAGAGCGGCGAACAGCAGGTCGTGCACCCGGTGACGCGCACCGACACGCCCGATGGCCACCTGGTCGCCATGGCCTGCATAGCCGAGGAGCGCCAGGCGGACCAGATGATCGCCGAACTCAAGAAGCTCGGCACCGACCACCCGCAGTTCGACATCAAGCTCGAAAAGTTCCAGCAGGCCGTGCTCGCTCACGCCGCCCGCGAGGAGCAGGACGAATTCCCGCTCCTGAGCCAGCTCCCCGCCGAACGCCGACAGGCGATGGCCGACCAGCTCCGGACCACCCAAGCCGCACGAAACTAAGCCCGTATCAGGCAGCATCCGCCCTGGCGATGATTCGGCGCAGCCGAAGGTCGCCGGGGCGTTGGTTCGCTGGATGTCCCCGAACCACCGATCCCGCGCCAGGTCGTAGCGGGCGGACGGGTGCCGATCTCCGATCGGCGGCTCCGCCGACCAATCCGCCTGGGCGTCGACTCCGAATCACCGCAGAAGGCCAACGCGGTGCGCTCCAGAATCCCGGCGCACGTCTTCCGCCATCAGGAGCCTGAACCCCAGCAGTTGGAGGAGAGCACGATGACGCGCACGAAGAGAAGCACGACCAGGATCATGGCGATGGCCGCCGCCCCCGCGGCTCTGCTGGCGTTCCCGCTCGCTTTCACCGCCTCGACGGCCAGCGCCCAGTCGTCCGGCAGCGCCACCTACATGGCGACGCTGAACCCGTTGAACCACGCCACCGGCTCCGGGACGCTGATGCTCCAGCTGAACGGTGACCAGGCCGTCATCACCGAGCACGTGCAGGGGCTGGCCACGACCTTCATGGGCGCGGCGTACCCGCACGTGCAGCACATCCACATCGGTGCGGCGGGCACCTGCCCGGGCGCCTCGGCCGACACCAACGGCGACGGCGTGGTCAGCACCACTGAGGGGGCGTCGTTCTACGGCGGGATCGGTACCACGCTGAGCGTCAGCGGGGACACCAGCCCGGCCGCCGGGACCGACGTCAAGATCGCTCCGTCCGGCGGGTCGTTCGACTACTCCCGCACCATCACCCTGGACGCCGCGACCGTGTCCTCGATCGACGCCGGCAAGGCCGTGATCGTGGTCCACGGTCTGGACCCGGCGACGCTCAGCGCCCAGGCGCAGGGCGAGCCCAGTGACCTGGTTCCGTCGCTGCCGCTGGCCGCGACGTCCCCGGCGCTGTGCGGGCCGCTTCAGGTCTCGCAGATGTCCTCCGTCCCCGGCGGCGGGGTGAACACCGGTGGCGGCGGGACCTCCGGTCTGCAGGAGCCGTGGATGTTCGCCGCGAGCGCGGGCCTGGCGGCCACCGCTGGTGGTGCGCTGTATCTGCGGCGCCGGAACGCCGTCCAGAAGTAGGCAGTCATGTCTTGGCTGACAAGGCTGTTCGGTAGTGGCCGCCGGCGTCTGCTGGCGTCGGCGGCCGCCGTCCTCCTGCTGGCTTCAGCGGGGACGCTGGCGCTCGGGATCTCCTCGCAGCACCACCCGCCGCAGCCGCCGGCTTCGGCCGCGCTGCCGGCTTCGGGGGTGCCGGGAGCGGCGGGCACCACCGGCACACCGAGCACCACCGGCACCGGTGCTGGCACCAGTACCAGCAGTGGCAGTGGCAGTGGCACCGGCACCGGCACCGGCACCGGCGCGTCGAAAGCGCCTACCGCGCCGACGACTCCGCAACCGCCGGCCGCGCGAGTCCCCACACCCACCGCGATCAGCATCCCGGAGATCGGGGTGAGCCACACGCTGATGCAACTGGGCCAGAACTCTGACGGCACCATCGCGACGCCGCCGCTGACCACCCCGGCGATTCCGGGCTGGTACCGCTACTCCCCCTCGCCGGGGCAGGTCGGCCCGGCGGTCATCGTCGGCCACATCGACGGCACCACCGGCGCCGAAGGCGTCTTCTACAACCTGGGCGCGCTCCGTCCCGGCGACACCGTCGACGTCACCCGCAGCGACAACACAACCGCCGTGTTCCGGATCGACGGCGTCGACAAGTACGCCAAGAGCTCCTTCCCGACCCTGACCGTCTACGGCAACACGACCAACCCGCAGCTGCGGCTGATCACCTGCGCCGGGCCGTTCGAGAACCAGCACTACCAGGACGACATCGTCGTCTACGCCACCTTGACCGGGATCCACCCGGCCTGACCGGAGACAGGAGGACACCATGAGGGGACTGAGACTCCTCGCCGCCATCTCGGTGACGGCGGCGATGGCCGGCTGCGCCTCGGCGAAGGCCGCCACAGGAACCACTCCCGCTCCAAGCACGTCGTCCACCGCTTCGGCGTCCGCCGGCGCGGCAGCGGCCCCCAACTCGTCGGCCGCCGGACCGTCAGCCTCGGCGCTGATGGTGTGCGGGACGGAGATCAAGACCGCGGTGGAGACGATCCTCACCGCCTCGCCCGCCCCGACCACGACGGCCACTTGGACGGACCATCTCTATACCTGCACCTACCACCTGCCCACCGGAACTCTGGTGCTGTCGGTGAAGGAATCCCCGGACACCCCGTCCGCGAACACCTACCTCACGGCACTCCAGCACCAGCTGGGCACCACAACCCCACTGACCGGCAGCGAGGGCCTGGGCAACCCCGGGTTCCAGAACGCCTCCGGCAACGTCGTCGTCCTCAAGGACGACAAGACCCTGCACGTCGACGCCACCGGGCTGCCGGCGGCATCCGGCCCGAGCAGACTCAGCCGCGCCGATGTGGCCTATGAGGTCACCACCGACATCCTCGGCTGCTGGACCGGCAAGTAAGGCAAGCAGCGCCAAGTAGAAGGGACATGTCATGTCCAGAACCCTGCGACGCCTCGCGGTCCCGGCCGCGGCGCTGATCCTCGCAGCCGCGGGCTGCTCCTCGACGACGTCCAAGAGCAGTTCGGCACCCACCACCGCGCCCAGCTCCCCCACGGCGCCAAGCTCCCCCGCCGCGCCCCCGACGACCACGACACCGATGACCACGACTCCCAGCCCGGCACCGACCACGGCGGCAGCCGCGCAGATCACCATCGACAACTTCGCGTTCAGCCCGGCGAACCTCACCGTGCACCCCGGTCAAAGCGTCACCGTCGTCAACCACGACTCCGTGACCCACACCCTGACGGCCGCCGGCGGCAAGTTCGACACCGGCGACATCAACCCCGGCAAGTCGGCGACGTTCACGGCACCGGCCACCCCCGGCAGCTACCCGTACGTGTGCAGCATCCACGCATCCATGCACGGCACGCTGACAGTCGGATAGGAGGCGCGCGATGACAGTCATCACCATCGTCCCGCGGGCTGTCGCAGCCGCCGGCCTGGCTGTGGACGCCTACATCCACCTGCACCTGGCGCACCGCTACGACCCGATCGCCTCGTCCGTCATCAGCCAGGGCACGCTGTTCCGCATCGAAGCAGGCGCTGCGATCGTCGCCCTCGTACTGGTGGTGCTGTGGCGACGCCGCGCCGGAGACGCCTTCGCATGGCTCACCGCCGCCGCGGGCCTGGCAGCGATCCTGTTCTACCGCTACGCGAACCCCGGCGCCATCGGACCGCTTCCCAATATGTACGAGCCGATCTGGTACGCCGACAAGGTCTGGGCCCTGATCGGCCAAGCCGCCGCGATCGCCGCACTGACGCCACTGATCGTGTGGCCCCGGTGGACCCGCGCCGCCTCGAAAGGAGAAGCCTGATGTCCGGCCATCCACGATCCGCGCGAGCGTTCGCCTCCAGGAAACCGCTGGCAGCCGTGCTCGCGAGCGCCGCGTTGTTCGTCTTCACCTCCGCGGGTGTGGCCTCGGCGCACGTCACCATCGGCCCCGACACGACGGCCAAGGGCGGCAGCGATGTGGAGCTGACCTTCCGCGTCCCCAACGAGGAAGCCTCGGCGACCACCACGCAGCTTGAGGTGGTCCTGCCCACCGACCACCCGATCACCGGCGTGCTGCCCGAGCCGACGCCCGGCTGGCAGGTCGCGGTGACGAACACCACGCTACCCAAGCCCGTCACCACCGACGACGGCACCGTCACGCAGGTCGTCTCGGAACTCACCTGGACCGGCGGGGCGCTGGCGCCGGGGCAGTATCAGGGATTCCGGGTGATGCTGGGCAAGCTGCCCGATGACGCGAACCAGTTGGTGTTCAAGGCCGTGCAGACGTACTCCAACGGCGATGTGGTGCGCTGGATCGATCTCGCCCAGCCCGGCCAGCCCGCACCGGACCACCCGGCGCCGGTGCTGGTACTGACCGGCTCCGGCGCCAGCTCCGGCTCCGGCTCCGGGTCGCAAACCTCAGGCGCGTCGGTCACCACCGGTCCGGCGACACCGAGTTCGGCGATACCGAGTTCGGCGACCGGCGACAGCACCGCCCGAACGCTGGGGACCACGGGCATCGTGGTCGGCGCGGCCGGCCTGGCGGTCGGCGCGTTCGGCATGTCGAGGGCCCGCCGCAAGAGCTCCGATTCCCACGCCACACCGCGGGAGTGAGGTAATCGCGATGCTCCGTCGGCTGCTGGTGTTACCGGCCCTGGTCATCTGCCTGATCCTGCTCACCGCGCAGGGCGCCTTCGCCCACGCCACGGTGGTCGCGACCACCCCGGGCGACGGACAGACCGTCGCCTCAGCCCCGCATCAGGTGTCGGTGACCTTCGACGAGCCGGTAGCCCTCCAGTTCGGTGCCCTGCGCGTGTTCTCCCCGACCGGCGCCCGGGTGGACGAGGGCAGCCCGGCCCACCCCGCCGGCCACGCCGACGAGGTCGCCGTCGATCTGGCGTCCGGACTGAAACCGGGCACGTATACGACGTCCTGGCGGGTCATCTCCGCGGACTCCCATCCCGTACAGGGAGCCTTCACGTTCAACATCGGCCAAGCCTCCGCCTCGGCGGTGAACTCCGCGACACTGCACCCCGCGGGCAGCAAGGCGGTCGGCGCCCTCTACGCGGTCGCACGCTTCGTGGCCTACGCGGCGTTCGCCGTCCTGGTCGGTACAGCCGTGTTCGTCTTCGCGTGGTGGCCGAACGGCGCACGCACCAGAGCTGTACGGATCCTGCTGGTGTCGGCGTGGAGCGGGCTCGCCGTGGCCACCGCCGGCGTACTGGCTTTGCAGGGCCCTTATGGCGCGGGCTTCGGACTCGGCCGCGCGCTGGACGCCGGAGTACTGCGCACTACCCTGTCAACCCGCCTCGGCGAGGCGCTATCGGGTCGACTGGCACTGATCGCATTTGCAGCGGCGCTACTCGCGTGGCTATTCATCCGCCTACCGGACGCCTCACGACGAGCCCGGATCCTGGCTGCGCTCGCCGGCACCGTCCTGACAGTAGGGATCGCCGCGACGTGGGCGGTCTCCGGACACGCCGGCACCGGCATTCAGGTGGCCCTCGCGGTGCCGGTCGATGTCGCCCACCTGTGCGCGATGGCCGTCTGGCTCGGCGGACTCACCGTCCTGGCCGCGATCGTCCTGCGCCGCGGCGGACGCGGAACGCCGGGCGAGCGGGCCCGGATGGTGCGGCACTTCTCGCCGGTGGCACTGACCTGCGTGATCGTCCTGGTCGGCACCGGCACCTACCAGAGCTGGCGACAGGTCGGCTCCGTGCCCGCGCTGACCGGCACCGCATACGGAAGGCTGCTGCTCCTCAAGCTGCTCGGCGTCATCCTCCTGATCGGCTTGGGCTACCTCGCACGCCGCTGGATCGCCCGACACCGGGAGGACCACAGCCCGGAGACCACCGACCAGGCCGCGATCTCGACCCTGCGCCGCTCTGTCGCGAGCGAGGTCGGGCTGGGCGTCTGCGTACTCGCACTAACAGCGGCACTGGTCAACGCCCCGCCCGCCCGCACCGCGTTCACGGCTTCCGCCGGGCCGGTCAGCGCCTCAGCAACATTCAACTCCGGCGGCCCGGGCGGCACCGGCACCATCCAGGTCACCGTCGACCCGGCGAAGACCGGCGCCGACACCGTCCACCTCTACACCCTCGGCCCCACCGGCAAACAGGAGCAGGTACTGCAAGTACAGGCATCCTTCACCCTCGCCTCGCGCGCCTTGGGACCGCTTCAGGTGACGCTGCGCAACGCCGGAGCCGGCCACCTCATCGGCGACGCCGCACTCCCCATCGCCGGCACCTGGCGACTGGCCGTCACAGTACGCACCGATGATCTGGACGAGACGACCGTGCAGATCCCGATCACCATCCGGTGAATCAGGTCTCTGGGAGTTTTCGCGATGTGGTTCGCGGCGTGGTTCGCGGCGTGCGGGTTGGCGGGTGGGATCCGTTGGCGGGTGGAGTTGCTGGGGGCTGGGGTTC
>NZ_JAAFYZ010000171.1 GCF_018274385.1 Catenulispora pinistramenti
TTGTTTGAGGCGCCGACGGTGGCGGGGTTGGCGGGTCGGTTGGCTGGGGCGGGGGTGGCTCGGCCGGCGTTGCGGGGTGGTGTGCGGTCGGGGTCGGCGTCGGCGTCAGCGCCAGAGTTGGTGCCGTTGTCGTTCGCGCAGCAGCGGTTGTGGTTCCTGGGGGAGTTGGATGGGCCGAACGCGACCTACAACATTCCGACCGTGTTGCGGTTGCGCGGCGAGCTGGATCGGGACGCGTTGGATGCGGCACTGCGGGATGTGGTGCGGCGGCATGAGGTTTTGCGAACGGTGTTTCCCTCTGCGGAGGGGGTGCCGCTTCAGCGGGTCTTGGATCCGTGGGACGTCGGGTCGCTACTGAGGGCGGTTCCGGTCAGTCCGGGTGAGGACTTGGCTGGGCTGGCGGCTACGGCGGTGGGCAGCGCGTTTGATCTGTCGCGTGAGTTGCCGCTGCGGGCCTGGTTGTTCGGGGTGGGTCCGGATGAGCATGTGCTGGTAGTGGTCGTTCATCATGTGGCCGGTGACGGTTGGTCGCTGGGCCCGTTGGCGCGGGACGTGTCGGTGGCGTATGCGGCGCGGTTGGCTGGTTTGGAGCCGGAGTGGGCGCCGCTGCCGGTGCAATACGCGGATTACGCAGTGTGGCAGCGGGAGTTGCTGGGGTCTGAGGACGACCCCGGCAGTGTGTTGTCACAGCAGTTGGCGTATTGGCGGGCCGTGTTGGCTGATCTGCCGCAGGAGTTGGGGTTGCCGTTCGATCGGCCGCGTCCGGCGGTGGCCAGCTACGCCGGTGACGTTGTCGAGTTGAGCGTGTCGGCCGGTGTGCATGAGCGGTTGGTTGGCTTGGCACGGGCGCAGGGTGTGACGCTGTTCATGGTGTTGCAGGCCGGGTTGGCGGTGTTGCTCTCTCGGTTGGGGGCTGGGACGGATGTGCCGATTGGTTCGCCGATCGCTGGGCGTACTGATGAGGCGTTGGATGATCTGATCGGATTCTTCGTCAATACGCTGGTATTGCGGACGGACGTGTCGGGCGATCCGTCGTTCGTTGAGTTGCTGGGTCGGGTGCGCGAGGCGGGGTTGGGTGCGTTCGCGCATCAGGATGTGCCGTTTGAGCGGCTGGTTGAGGATCTGGCGCCGGTGCGTTCGTTGGCGCGGCATCCGTTGTTCCAGGTGATGTTGTCCTTGCAGGACAATGCCGAGGCTGTTCTTGATCTGCCGGGTGTCGCAACGGAGTTGTTGGCTCCGGCTGTGTCGGCAGCGAAGTTTGATGTGGCGTTCGAGTTGGGTCAGGTATTCGATGCCGACGGTGCGCCGGCGGGGCTGCGCGGTGGGGTCACGTTCGCCGTTGACCTGTTCGATCGCGAGACGGTCGAGCTGATCGCACAGCGGTTCGTGCGGGTGTTGGAGGCGGTGGCCGCTGATCCGGAGTGTCCGGTCGGGCGGGTCGAGATTCTGCTGCCGCAGGAGCGGCAGCAGATCTTGCAGGGGTGGAACGACACGGATCGTGAGGTGTCAGGGGCGACGCTTCCGGAGTTGCTCGGCGAGCAGGCGGCCCGGACTCCGGCTGCGATGGCCGTGGTGTTCGGCGACCAGGAGCTGTCTTACGCGCAGTTGAATGCGCGGGCTGATCGGTTGGCTCGGTTGTTGATCGGTCGTGGTGTGGGGCCGGAGTCTTTGGTCGCGGTGGTGATGGAGCGCTCGGCGGATCTGGTGGTGGCGTTGTTGGCGGTGCTGAAGGCCGGCGGCGCCTACTTGCCGGTGGATCCGGGCTATCCGGCTGATCGGGTGGCGTTCATGGTGGCTGATGCGGAGCCGGTGCTGGCGTTGGGCGATGCGCAGACCGCCCGGTGGTGGAGCGGCGACGTGCCGCTGCTGGTGATGGATGACCCGGCTGTGGTGCGGGAGCTGGCCCGATATGAGGACTCTGAGCTCACCGATGCCGATCGGCGGGGCCAGCTGCTGCCCGCTCATCCCGCCTACGTGATCTACACTTCCGGGTCCACCGGCCGTCCCAAAGGCGTCACCATCCCCCACGCCGGTCTGACCAACTTCCTGGCTGCGATAGGGGAGCGTTTTCCGCTGACGCCTGATGACTGCCTGCTTGCGGTCACTACTGTGGCATTCGATATCCACATTCTGGAGCTTTTCGTCCCGTTGGTCGCTGGCGCCCGCGTGGTGATTGCCAGCCGTGACTCCGTCCATGATCCGGCCGAGCTGGCCGGTCTGATCGGCCGTCACCGGGTGACGATCATGCAGGCCACTCCCACCTTGTGGCAGGGCCTGCTGACCGAGCAGGCGGAGGCTGTTCGCGGGCTGCGCATGCTCGTCGGCGGCGAGCAGCTGCCGGTTGCGCTCGCTGCCAGAATGCGCGATGTCGCAGCAGACGTGACCAACCTATACGGCCCGACCGAGGCCACTGTTTGGTGCACCGATCATCGGCTCGATGTGCTGTCGCAGGGTGCTGGGATACCTATAGGCGCGCCGCTGGATAACACTCAGGCCTTTGTGCTTGATGATGCGCTGAGCCCGGTCCCTGCGGGTGTTGCCGGTGATCTGTATATCTCTGGTGTTCAGCTGGCGCGGGGCTATCTGGGCCGGATGGATCTGACCGCTGAGCGGTTTGTGGCGTGTCCGTTCGGTGTGGCCGGGGAGCGGATGTATCACACCGGTGATGTGGCGCGGTGGAACCGCGAAGGTGAGTTGGAGTTCGTAGGCCGGGCTGATGATCAGGTGAAGGTTCGCGGATTCCGGATCGAGCTGGGTGAGATTGAGGCGGTGCTGGCGGCACATCCCTCGGTGCGGCAGGCCGTGGTGGTAGTGCGCGAGGACGTGCCGGGCGACAAGCGTCTGGTCGGCTATGTGGTTCCGGCCGCCGAAGCGGATGATGGCCTGACCGATTCGCTGCGGGGTCATGTGGCCGGTGCGCTGCCGGACTACATGGTGCCGTCGGCGATGGTGCTCCTTGATGCACTACCGACGACGGCGAACGGGAAGCTGGACCGCCGTGCTTTGCCGACGCCTGACTACACCGGCGGTTCCGGGCGTTGCCCTGCGGATGCCCGTGAAGAGCTGCTGTGTCAGGTGTTCGCCGAGGTCTTGGGTGTGCCCACAGTGGGGGTGGATGACAATTTCTTCGAGCTGGGCGGTCATTCGCTGCTGGCGACGCGTTTGGTGAGTCGGGTTCGTTCGGTCTTGGGGGTGGAGCTATCGGTTCGGGCGTTGTTCGAGGCGCCGACGGTGGCGGGGTTGGCGGGTCGGTTGGCCGGTGCGGGGGTGGCTCGGCCGGCTCTGCGGGCTGGGGCGCGGTCAGGGCCGGTGCCGTTGTCGTTTGCGCAGCAGCGGTTGTGGTTCTTGGGGGAGTTGGACGGGCCGAACGCGACCTACAACATCCCGACCGTGTTGCGGTTGTCAGGGGTCTTGGATGTCGAGGCGTTGGCCGCGGCGCTGCGGGATGTGGCGGGGCGGCATGAGGTTTTGCGAACGGTGTTTCCGTCGGCGGAGGGGGTGCCGTTTCAGCGGGTCTTGGAGCTGGGAGATATCGGCTCGCTGTTGAGAGTGGTTCCGGTCGGTCCGGGTGAGGATATGGCCGGGCTGGCGGCTGCGGCGGCTGGCTATGTCTTCGATCTGAGTACTGAGATGCCACTCCGGGCGGTTTTGCTGACGGCTTCCCCGGATGAGCATGTGTTGGTCATGACGGTGCATCACATCGCGGGTGACGGCTGGTCGTTGGGGCCGTTGGCGCGGGATGTGTCGGTGGCGTATGCGGCGCGGTTGGCGGGCTCGAAGCCCGGTTGGGTGCCGTTGCCGGTGCAGTATGCGGACTACGCGGTGTGGCAGCGGGAGCTGTTGGGGTCCGAGGACGATCCCGGCAGCGTCCTGTCCCAGCAGTTGGCGTATTGGCGCCGGGCGCTGGCTGATCTGCCGCAGGAGCTGGGGTTGCCGGTGGACCGGCCGCGCCCGGTGGTGGCTTCCTATCGGGGTGGCACGGTCGAGTTGAGCGTGTCGGCCGGTGTGCATGAGCGGCTGGCCGGGCAGGCGCGGGCGCAGGGTGTGACGCTGTTCATGGTGTTGCAAGCTGGCCTGGCTGCGCTGTTGTCCCGGCTGGGGGCTGGGACGGATGTGCCGATCGGTTCGCCGATCGCTGGGCGTACTGATGAGGCGTTGGATGATCTGATCGGATTCTTCGTCAATACGCTGGTATTGCGGACGGACGTGTCGGGCGATCCGTCGTTCGTTGAGTTGCTGGGTCGGGTGCGCGAGGCGGGCTTGGGTGCGTTCGCGCATCAGGATGTGCCGTTTGAGCGGCTGGTTGAGGACTTGGCGCCGGTGCGTTCGCTGGCGCGGCATCCGTTGTTCCAGGTGATGTTGTCCTTGCAGGACGACGGCGGGGTGGGGTTGGAGGTTCCGGGAGTCCGAGTGCAGGCGGCGTCGCCGGGGCAGGAAGCGGCGAAGTTCGACTTGTCGTTCACGGTGCGGCAGCAGTGGGGCACGACCGGTGAGCCGGCGGGGTTGCGGGGGTCGGTGGTGTATGCGGCGGATCTGTTCGACCACGAAACGGTGGAGCTGATCGCGCAGCGGTTTGTGCGGCTGTTGGAGGCGGTTGCCATCGACCCGCAGCAGTCGGTCGGCCGGGTCGAGGTGTTGTCGGCGCCGGAGCGGCAGCAGATTTTGCAGGGGTGGAACGCCACGGATCGCGAAGTGCCCGAGGCGACGCTGCCCGATCTGTTCGCGGAGCAGGCGGCTCGGACGCCGGCTGCGACGGCCGTGGTGTTCGAGGGCCAGGAGCTGTCTTACGCGCAGCTGGGTGCGCGCGCTGATCGGCTGGCTCGGTTGCTGATCGGTCGTGGGGTGGGGCCGGAGTCGTTGGTCGCGGTGGTGATGGAGCGCTCGGCGGATCTGGTGGTGGCGTTGTTGGCGGTGCTGAAGGCCGGTGGTGCCTACCTGCCGGTGGATCCGGGCTATCCGGCTGATCGGGTGGCGTTCATGGTGGCCGACGCCGGGCCGGTGCTGGCGTTGGGTGATGCGCAGACCGCCCGGTGGTGGACCGGTGATGTGCCGTTGCTGGTGATGGATGATCCGGCAGTGGCGCAGGAGCTGGCCCGGTATGAGGACTCTGAGGTTACCGATGCCGATCGGCGGGGTCGGCTGCTGCCATCCCATCCCGCCTACGTGATCTACACCTCCGGGTCCACCGGCCGTCCCAAAGGCGTCACTATTCCCCACACCGGCCTGACCAACTTCCTGGCTGCGATGGGTGGGCGTCTTTCGCTGACGCCTGATGACTGCCTGCTCGCGGTCACCACAGTGGCATTCGATATCCACATTCTGGAGCTTTTCGTCCCGCTGATCGCTGGCGCCCGCGTGGTGATTGCCAGCCGCGACTCCGTCCACGATCCAGCCGAGCTGGCCGGTCTGATCGGCCGCCATCGGGTGACGATCATGCAGGCCACTCCCACCTTGTGGCAGGGCCTGCTGACCGAGCAGGCGGAGGCTGTCCGCGGGTTGCGGATGCTTGTCGGCGGCGAGCAGCTACCAGTTGCGCTCGCCACGAGAATGCGTGACGTCGGTGCGGACGTGACCAACCTTTACGGCCCGACCGAGGCCACCGTCTGGTGCACCGATCAGCGGCTCGATGGGTTGTCGCAGAGTGCTGGGGTGCCGATCGGCGCGCCGCTGGACAACACTCAGGCTTTTGTTTTGGACTCGTCGTTGCGTCCTGTGCCGGCGGGGTCTGTGGGCGAGCTGTATGTGGCGGGCGTGCAGCTGGCGCGGGGCTATCTGGGCCGTGGGGGATTGTCGGCGTCGCGGTTTGTGGCGTGTCCGTTCGGTGCGGCCGGGGAGCGGATGTATCGGACCGGTGATGTGGCGCGGTGGAACCGCGAGGGGGTGCTGGAATTCGTGGGCCGGGCCGATGACCAGGTGAAAGTTCGCGGATTCCGGATCGAGCTGGGTGAGGTCGAGGCGGTGCTGGCGGTTCATCCGTCAGTGCGGCAGGCCGTGGTCGTGGTGCGTGAGGACGTGCCGGGTGACAAGCGTCTGGTCGGCTACGTGGTTCCGACTGCCGATGCCGATGCGGGTCTCCCCGATTCGCTACGGGCTCATATGGCTGGTGCGGTGCCCGACTACATGGTGCCGTCGGCAGTGGTCTTGCTTGATGCGCTGCCGACGACGGCGAACGGGAAGCTGGACCGCCGTGCTTTGCCGGTGCCTGATTACGCGGGTGGTTCCGGGCGCGGCCCTGCGGATGCCCGTGAGGAGCTGCTGTGCCAGGTGTTCGCCGAGGTTTTGGGCGTGCCGGCAGTGGGGGTCGATGACAACTTCTTCGAGCTGGGCGGTCATTCGCTGCTGGCGACACGCCTAGTGAGCCGCGTCCGCTCGGCGTTGGGGGTGGAGCTGTCGGTTCGGACGCTGTTCGAGGCGCCGACGGTGGCGAGATTGGCTGGTCGGCTGGCCGGAGCGGGGGATCACGAGCAGAACGTCTTCGACGTCATGCTGCCGTTGCGGGAGAGCGGCGAAAGGCCACCGCTGTTCTGCTTCCATCCGGTCTCCGGGATCGGTTGGAAATACGCCAACATACTGAGATACATCGATAGGGACCGTCCCGTCTACTCGCTACAAGCGCGGGGCATCGCGAGCGACGAGCGGCTTCCGCTCGATGCCGATGAGATGGTGCAGGACTATCTCGCCGAGGTAAGGCTGGTGCAGCCGAAGGGTCCGTATCATCTGCTCGGCTGGTCATTCGGCGGGTCCGTCGCCCAGAAGATCGCGATAGAACTTCAGCGTGCAGGTGATGAGGTCGCGTTGCTGGCCGTTCTCGACACCTATCCGGAGGCCGGACTCGACGGAGATGACGAGGACCCGGTCTTGGAGTCGACCATCGTCGAAATGATGAAGGATTACGTCAGAAGCGGCAGCGAGAACGCCGAGGACGAGGCGGCCGACATCGCGAGCCTGGCGGCCGGACTCGATCTTGAGAAGATCGACGGGGTCGTGAAGAACATCGAGAGGATCTCGCGAGCGATTTCGCTTGAACGCTACGAAGGTGACGTGGTTCTCTTCGTCGCCTCGCAGGGTAAGTCCGATCCGTCGGTGCTCAGTGAGGCCTGGGCCCGATACGTTGGTGGGAGTCTCGAGGTCCACCAGATCGACTCCACACACAGCGACATGATGAACTCCGGCCCCGTCGAGGAGATCGGCAGGGTCGTCGGAAGGAAGCTAGGCGACTTGCGAGAACTGTCATGACCGCGGCACCGGAAGCCGGCGTGGAGCGGAGCAGGATCGTCTGGTCAGTGGGTATCGCCGCGACGGTTGTGCTGCTCGATCTCGTGTCGAAGGCCATCGTGGCGTCATCGCTGGTGGAAGGCGGACAATCAACCCGCATCCTCGGCGGTCTGGTCTACTTCTCGCTCCTGCGGAACCCGGGAGCCGCCTTCGGCACGGCCGGCGGCATGACAGTGGTCTTCACAGCGATATCGGCAGGGGCGGTGGTGGCCTTCATCCGACTCGCGTCGAGAATCAGGTCCCTGCCGTGGGCTGTCGCGCTTGGACTGCTGATGGGCGGCGCGCTCGGCAATCTCATCGACAGGCTGTTCCGGGCGCCGGGTTTCCCCCGAGGGCACGTAGTCGACTTCATTTCCGTGTTCGGCCCCGACGGCCGCTACTTTCCGATTTTCAATCTCGCGGATTCCGCGCTCACCACCGGCGCGGTCATGCTTGTCGTGGTGACGATGTTCGGTGTCAGGCTTGACAACGTGAAGGAGAACCTTGATGGCGAACCCATTCGATGATGAGGCCGCAAGCTACTTCGTGCTGATCAACGACGAGGGCCAGCACTCGCTGTGGCCGGTCGCCATAGAAATCCCAGCCGGGTGGCGGGCGGTCTTCGGCGAAGCCCCGCGGCAGGAGTGCATGGACTATGTGGATACCCACTGGACTGACATGCGGCCCGCCAGCCTTGTCGCCGCGATGGAGAGCGGATCCGACTAGGCCCGCTGGTGCTGGTGCTGGTAGCGGTAGCGGCAGATGGCGTGAGTAGAAGGAACGCCCGGCCTCATCGCCCCCTGTAGGGGTTCGGGGCCGGGCGCTCTTCCGTGTTGTCTATCTGGGGAGTCGATCAGGCGACGGTCACGTGAAAGATCTGGTTATTGCTGTTATGCGGTGTGCTGTCCTTGTCACCGCCGTTGGTGGTGGCCAACCAGATCCCGCCGTCCGGCGCCGGCTCGACGGTCCGCAGCCGGCCGTACGTCCCGACGAAGAACTGCTGGACGTTGGTCAGGCTGCTGCCGCTGATCTGCTCGCGGTACAGCCGAGTCCCGCGTTCGCAGGCCACATACAGGAAGTCGCGGACGATGGTGATGCCGCTGCACGATCCCTCGGCCACGGGATAGGTGTGCTTCGGCGCGATGAAGCCGGCCGTGCCGCAGGTCCCTGAAGTCCCCTCGCACGACGGCCAGCCGTAGTTTCCGCCCTTCACGATCAGGTTGGTCTCGTCCATGATGTTGTTGCCGAACTCCTGCTCCCACAACCTGCCTTCGGAGTCGAAGGCCAGGCCTTGGACGTTGCGGTGCCCGTAGCTCCAGACCGCGTTGTGGAACGGGTTGTCCGGCGGGATGGTGCCGTCCGGGTTGATCCGCAGCACCTTGCCGTTGAGGCTGCTGGTGTTCTGTGCGTTCGCGCCGTTCTGGGCGTCGCCGGTGCCGGCGTACAGGTACTTGCCGTCCGGGCTGAATCGCAACCGGCCGCCGTTGTGGAACTTGTTGCGCTCGATGCCGGTCAGCAGGATCTGCTCGGTGCCGGTCTGCAGCGTGTCGGTGGCCGGGTCGTATTTGATCCGGACGATGCGGTTGTCGGTCGGCGAGGTGTGCATGATGTAGAGCCAGTGGTCCGAGCCGAAGCTGACCGGGTTGATCTCCAGCCCGGTCAGGCCGCCCTCGCCGTCGGTGCTCTGGACGTTCGGCACCGTGCCGACGCTCTTCTTGGCGCCGGTCTTCGGGTTCAGGTGCACGATGTCGTGGGCGTCGCGCTCGTTGAACAGGATCGTGCCGTCGGGCAGCGTGACCAGGCCCCAGACCACGTCGTCGTCGGTGCCGACCTGAGTGACGGTGCAGACGCCCTGCGCGGGGGCGCAGCTGCTCGGCGCCGAGGTGGTGACGTCCACCGGCGGGGTGCTGCCGGCGCTCTCGTTGCCGTTGCCGTCGTAGGCGGTGACCTGGAAGTGGTAGGCGGTGCTCGGCGTGAGACCGTCCACCTGGGTGCCGGTGGCGTTGGCGTCCGCGGTGCCGACCTGGGTGCGTGCGCCGTCGGCAACGTTGTAGACGCGGTATCCGGCCACTGCGACGTTGTCCGTGGAGGCGGTCCAGGCCAGGGTGACGCTGCTGCTGGTCATCGCGGTGGAGTGCACGGCGCCGGGAACTGTCGGCGGCGTCGTGTCGCCGGACGGTGGCGTGGTGACGTGCAGCGTGCCGGACGGCTGGCTGACGTTGCCCGCCGCGTCGCGGGCGTTCACGTAGAACCCGTAGGCGACGTTCGGGCTCAGTGAGGCGCAGGTGGCTGTCAGGGTGCTGCCGTTCACCTGCGCGCACAGCTGGCCGTCGTGGTAGATGTCGTAGCCGGCGACCCCGACGTCGTCGGTCGAGGCGGTCCAGCCGATGGTGACGCTGTTCGGCGTGTCGGAGACCAGCGTCGGAGTCCCGGGCGGGGTCGGTGGCGTGGTGTCGGTGCCGAGCGTGCCGTAGACGGCCAGCTCTTGTAGCGAATAGCCGTGGCCGGCGTCGCCGCGGCAGCGTTTCGTGCCGTACATGCGGACGTAGCGGCCGTTGCCGTCCAGTGCGGTCAGGTCCTCCACGCCGCCCTTGCCGGCGGTCGTGCTGTAGATCTTCGTCCAACTGCTGTGGTCGGCCGAGGTGTCGATCTCGTAGGCGGTCGCGCAGGACGTGTCCCACTGCAGCCGGACCCGGCTGACGTGCGCGGTGGCGCCGAGGTCGAGGTAGATCCATTGCGGGTCGGCGCCCGAGGCGCTGGCCCACCGGGTGGTCGAGACGCCGTCGTCGACGTTGGCGGCGCTGCAGCAGCCGCCGGCGGAGGAAGCGGTCGCCGGCTTGTTCAGGGACAGCAGGGTGTCGGCGGCCGGAGCCGCTTGGGCCGAACGGGCGGGCTGGTCAGCCTGGTCCGCCGGATGTGCGGCGGCCGCCTGAGCCACGGCCGCCGCCCCGGATTCTGCCCCGTATTCCGCTGACACCGCCGGATGACTGGGCGCGGCGGCCGAGGCTGTGACCGTCGCCGTCACCGTGCCGGTCACCGCCAGCACGGCGGCGCAGGCCACGAGGATCAGGCCACTGATAGGTCTGGGTCTGGAGCGCGTTATGCGCATGGCTGTGCTCCGTTCAGCCGAGGGCGAGGTAGTGGGCGAGGTAGTGGTACCGGGTGGTGGCAGACCCGCAGGTCTGGGTGGAGCCGGTCGCCGAGACGCGCAGCGCGCCGCCGGCGGTGTTGTGGCTGTTGCTGACGCAGTAGCCTGTGATGTTCTGGAACCCGACGTCGAACGGGCTGGAGCTGCCGGTCTGCGCGGTCAGCCCGTCGAAGGTGATGTCGCTGCCGGCGTTGGCGATGACCGCCGGGCGGCCGTCGCTCTTGGCGACCTTGACCGAGCTGCCGGTGAAGTGGATGCTGGAGACGTCGTGCAGGTACCAGCCGTAGGCCGGCCGGGTGCCGATGCTGTTCGGGTTGTAGTCGCCGTTGTTGCCGGGCACGCCGGTGGACATGGTGCCGCGGCCGCCGGGGACGGTCAGGGTGACGTTCGCGAAGGTCTCGTCGCTGACCTGGTGAGAGCCGTCCGCGCCCCAGATCGTCGGGCTGTAGTCGGTGTCGGCCACGCCGGTGCCGGTGATGTTCTGGTATGTCACGTTACTGATGTGCCCGACCGTGGGTCTGCCCCCGCAGCGCAATCGGGTCCCGATCTTCTGCATGATCGGCGAGTGCACGCCGGTCATGGTGATGTCCTGGTAGTGCACGTCGGAGATGTCGGCGCCGTCCATGCTCACCATGCCCAGGCCCGACTTGCCGGCGCCGAGGACGGCGATCTGCTGGAACTGGTAGTCGGTGAAGGACCCGCAGGTCTCCGAGCCGAACATCAGGGCATTGCAACACTTGGCCCGCAGCGTGCTGTGGGTGACGGTGACGTGCCCGCTGGGCAGCGACGCCCCGAGCGCGTAGTCGCTCTTGAACACCAGCGCGTCGTCGTTGGAGGAGATGTTCGCGTTGGTGATGGCGACGTGCGTCGTGGAGATGATGTTCCAGCCGTCGCGGTCGCTGGAGGTGTCGATCGTGAGGTGGTCGGACACCACGCCGTCGCAGCCGTTGATCAGCGCCCCGAAGTGTCCGCCGCGAGCGAGCGTGATCCCGCTGAGCGTGAGGTCGGTGCAGCGGGTCAGGGAGATGATTTTGTCGGCCTGCCCGGCGCCGGGGTTGCCGGGGATCAGGTCGCCGTTGCCGTCGATGGTGCCGGACCCGGTGAAGCCGATGTTGGAGAGCTTGTCGCCAGAGAACATGGCGTCGTGGAAGTGGCTGTGGCCGTAGTCCTGGTACTTGTCGTAGGGGTTCGGCTCCGCGGCGTCGTAGGTCTTGGCACTGGAGCCGAGCACCTTCGAGCCGGCGTCGAGCTGGATGGTGACGTTGCTCTTGAGGTGGATGGTGTTCGCCGACTTGTAGGTGCCGGCCGGGAACTCCACGATGCCGCCGCCGGCGGCGTTCGCCGCGGTGACCGCCTTGTTGACGGCCGGGGAGTCGTTGGTGGAGCCGTTGCCGGTGGCCCCGTAGTCCTTGACGTTGAAGACCGGGGCGGCGGCCTTGGCGGATGCGGGATGGGGCGCGACGGCGGCGGCGGCGGGCGCTGCACCCGCGGCTGAGATCGCGGGTGCCGCGTTGGCGGTGCCCTGCACACCGGCCAGGGCGAGCGCCGCCACGGCGGTCGCCGCCAGCGTGGCCGCGAGACGTGGGGTACGACGTGGTGTGCCCTTGCTTCGAAGGGCGAACATATATCTTGTCACGGCGCTGAGTGAACATGACATCAGATGAGTCCGCAAGGTTAAGAACCCTTACACATGGCAAAATCCCTGACGGGCACGGCCTTTGGGCGAGACCGACGATCATTCATCCGAGGTTCACGGAGGATGGATCTTGGCATCTCTGGTATCTCATATATGAGTCATCGTGGACCCGTGCATGGGATGATTCTCCGGTGGCAGCACGCGGCGTGGCCGATACCACGGGCGGTGAGTCCATCGGCTCCGGCATGGAAAAGCTGGTGCTGCGCCCCGGCTTGTTCGGCCGTCTGGCGGCGACGGCACGCGTGACCGTGGTCTCCGGATCGGCGGGTAGCGGCAAGTCGGTATTGCTGCGCTCGTGGATCGAGCGGACCGGCTTGGCCGGTCAGGTGGCGTGGGCGGCGGCGCGCGGCGATGAGCGCGATCCGCAGGGGTTCTGGGTGTCGGTGTTCGACGCGCTGCGCCGGACGGTCGCCGGCTCGGCTCTGGTGCAGCCCTTGACGCCGGCCCCGGATCTGGACGGGTGGACGCTCGTGGAGCGGCTGCTGGCGGACCTGGCGCGGCTGCCGGACCCGTTGTGGCTGGTGGTCGACGACGTCCACGAACTGAGCGCGGAGGCACTGCGGCAGCTGGAGCTGCTGGTGCTCCGGGCGCCGCCGGAGCTGCGGTTCGTCTTGTCCACCCGGCATGACGTGCGGCTTGGTCTGCACCGGCTGCGCCTTGAGGGCGCCTTGGCCGAGATCCGCGAACGCGATCTGCGGTTCAGCCCCTCCGAGGCGGGCGAGCTGTTCCAGGCGGCGGGCCTGAAACTGTCCGCGGCCACGATCGCGTTGCTGCACCAGCGGACCGAGGGCTGGGTCGCCGGACTGCGGCTGGCCGCGCTCTCCCTTGCCGGGCATCCGGACCCCGAGGGGTTCGCGGCCGGGTTCTCCGGCAGCGATCGGACGGTGGCCGAATTCCTGCTGGCGGAGGTGCTTGAGCGACAGGACCCTGCGATACGGCGTTTGCTGCTGCGCACATCAGTGCTCGAACAGATCAACGGCGAACTCGCCGACGTGTTGACCGGCGGCGGCGAATCCGAGCGGATACTTCAGGATCTGGAGCGGGCCAACGCCTTCGTCGTCGCCCTGGACGCCGGCCGCTCCTGGTTCCGCTACCACCGGATGTTCGCCGACCTGCTCCAGTTGGAACTCCGCCGTGAAGCGCCGGCGGAAGTCGCCGACCTGCACCGTACCTGCGCCGCCTGGTTCGCAGAACACGGACATGCCGTGCAGGCCGTGCGGCACGCCCAAGCCGCCGAGGACTGGGCGTCGGCCGCCGCGTTCCTCGCCGACGCCTGGCCCACGCTCTACCTCGACGGCCGCGCCGCCACCATCCACGAACTGCTCACCGCCTTCCCCGCCGAGGTGCGGGCGGCGAACGCGGAGCTCGCGATCCTGGTCGCCGCCGACGAGGCCGCGTTCGGCGTGATCGAGACGGCCGAGTGGTACCTCGGAGTCGCCGAGCAGCGGGCCTCGTCCGTTGCTCCGGACCGGCGCGGTCAAACCCGGGTGCTGCTCTCGATGGCCCGCCTGCTGGCAGCTCGCCGGCGGGGTAATCAGGAGGCTGTGATCGCCGAGGCGCGTCGGGTGCGGCACGTCGCGGAGGGGTCTGATCCGGCGCACCCCGGCCTGAGCGAAGACCTTCGCGCGTTCGCCTCGATCAGCGTCGCGATCACCGAGGACTGGACGGATCGGCAGGCACCGGCCCGACAACTCTTGACGCGGGCCGTCGAGCTGGCGCGCCGAACGGGACGGCCCTATCTCGAATTCAGCGGACTGGCTTACCTGGCGGCGCTGGACGTCGCGTCCTCACAAGACACGGCTGCGCAAGCGTACGCCGAGCAGGTGATCGAGCTGGCCCGGCGGCACGGCTGGACCGACGAACCGTCGGCGACCATCGCCTACGCCATCCGCGGCGTGGCGCTCGTTTGGCAGGCCAGGCCGGAGGAAGCCGAGCCCTGGATCCACCGCGCCGAGCGCTCCCTCACCGTTGAGACCGAGCCTTCGGTGGGAGCGGGGATCCACTACATCCGCGGCATGCTGGAGCTGGTGCGCGGCCGCGACGCCGAGGCGCTGGCGGCGCTGCGGGCCGCGGAGCCGCTGACGGCGCGATTGGATCTGGACACCCCGTACTATCTCAGCGCACCGACACGCGCGCTGTTGTTGCACGCCCTGGTGCGTCTCGGCGAGGTCCAGCGCGCTGAACGCATGGTGGAAGGGCTCGACAAGCAGGAGCGAGCGCGCGGGGAGGTGCGCGTCGCGGTGGCGGCTCTGAAGTCGGCCCAAGACGATCCCGAAGGCGCGATCGCGGAACTGGCGCCGGTCAAGGACGACGATTCCGTGCGCTACGGCCGGCGGACGTGGCGGGTCGCGGCGTTCGTCCTGGAAGCGGCGGCACGCGAGGCGCTCGGCGACAGCGCCGCCGCCGAACGGCTGTTGGAGCGTTCGCTCGACTTGGCCGAGCCCGACGGAGCGGTGTGGCACTTCCTGCTGTGCCCGCCGCCTGAGCACCTGCTTGCGCGGCACGCCCGGCGTACCGCACACGCCTGGCTGGTCGCTGAGATCCAGAGCATGCTCGCCGCCCGGCGACTGCCCTCGCCGTCCTCCGCGCAGCCGCCCGCGCCCGATCCGCTGAGCCACAGCGAGATCAGGGTGCTGCGCTACCTGCCGACCAACCTCACCGCTCGCGAGATCGGCGGCGAGCTGGGCGTCTCGCCCAACACGGTCCGGACCCACATCCGCGGCCTGTACACCAAGCTCGGTACGCACAGCAGGTCCGACACCGTCGCCCGGGCTCGAAGCCTGGGGCTGCTCGCCCCCTCGGCGCGATAAGTCATACCGACTGTGTGAGGACCGCTCACCCCGGCTGTGGAAAGGATGAGCCGGTCGGAATGCCTCTCGATATAAGGAGCCTCGCATGTCCTCCGAGCCGGTCGTCAATCTGGCCCCCAGCACTGCTGCCACTCGCAGATCGTTGCTGCGCGTGGGCGTGCTCGGCGGCACCGGGACCGTCTTGCTGGGGGCGGGCGGTGTCGGCACCGGTATCGCTCAGGCTGCCTCGGCTGCTCAGGCCACTCCAGCGGCTTCAGCCGGTGCACCGGCGTTGCAGGGCCTGTTCACCCAACCGGATCTGGACTTCGACACCCTCTTCGCGTTCGGCGGGACCGGATACGGCTCGGCCGAGTTCGGCGAACTGGTCACGGCCGTGAACGCGATCAACGCGGCGGGTGCTTCCTACCAGACCTACTACGACACCTTCCTCCCGCTCGCGACGCGCCTCGATCGGCAAGCCGGTGCCGAACTGGCCGCCGGCCACCGTGTCAGCGCTCGTGCTCTCTACCTGCGCGCCGCGTCGTACTACGACCTGTGCCTGTACTTCATCTTCGGCACCACTGCCCGAGCCTCCGAGGCCGGGGCTTACGCGGCCATGCAGCGCTGCTGGGACCTGTTCTGTCAGCTCTCGGACTCACCCTTCGAACCGGTGCGCATCCCCTATGAGGGCAGCTACCTTCCCGGCTACCTGCTGCGTTCGGACGAGCGGGCGCGGCGTCGCCCGACCGTCATCCTGAACAACGGCCAGGACGCGCAGAACGTGCGGATGTGGGCCTTCGGGGCGGCGGCTGCCCTCGAACGCGGTTACAACGTCCTGATCTTCGAGGGTCCCGGGCAGGGCTCGATGCTGTTCGAGCGCCAGGCCTTCCTCCGCCCGGACTGGGAGAAGGTGATCACGCCGGTCGTGGACTACCTGCGGGACCGGCCGGAGGTCGACCGCGACCGGATCGTGCTCAGCGGTTCGAGCCTGGGCGGTGAGCTCGTCGTGCGCGCCGCCGCCTTCGAGCACCGGCTGGCCGCGGTCGTGGCCGACCCCGGATTCCTGAGTCTGTGGGTCTCCTGGCAGGCCCTGGAGAAGGAGATCACCTCGGTGTTCGAACACGGCCTGAGCAAGCAGGAAATCAATGCCCTGTGGCAGCAGAAGTTTGTTCCCGCGCTCTCCGAGACCCAGCGGTTCGACCTGGTCAAGGCCGCCGAACCCTATGCCCGGGACGCGCTGCTCGCCGGCCGGGCCGGGACGGTCTTCGACGACCTCTACGGCCTCGGCACGACGCTCATGCGCTTCACCGTCGCCGACGTCGCCGCGCGGGTGAGCACGCCGACGTTGGTGACCGTCTATGACGACGACGAACTCGTGACGCCGGCTGCCGGGCAAGGCGCGCAGGTCTACCGGCTGCTGCACGCCGACAAGCAGATCGTCACCTTCACCGAGGCCGAAGGCGCCCAGGAACATTGCGCCCCGATGGCTCCGCGGATCCGCAACGAGGTCGTTTACGATTGGCTTGATGGCGTTCTGTGACGCCGGCGGGCGCGATAATGGAGACGTGTCGCGTGTTACCGAGGCCGGCGGCCGCGGCCCCCAGTCCGTGGTGGCCAGGCCCGGCTTGTCCCGACGCCTGACGGAGACGAAGCGCGTCGCGGCCATCGCGGCTCCGGCCGGCAGCGGCAAGACGATGTTGCTGCGCTCCTGGATCGAGGAGTCCGGACTCGGCGATCGGGTCGCCTGGGTCGCGGCGGGCTCCAGCGAGCGCGATCCGCAGCGGTTCTGGGTGTCGGTGTTCGACGCGCTGCGCCGGACGGGCGCGGGCGCGCCCCTGGTGCCGCTGGTCTCGGCGGCGCCGGACGCGGACGGTTGGGCGCTGGTCGAGCGGCTGCTGACCGCTCTGGCGCCGTTGCGGGAACCGTTGTGGCTGGTCGTTGACGACGTGCACGAGTTGGGGCCGGCGGCCCTGCGGCAGCTGGAGTTGCTGGTTCTGCGCGCGGCGTCGGCGTCGGCGGCGTCGGGCGCGTCGGGCGCGTCGGACTTGAGGTTCGTGCTGGCTTCCCGGCACGACGTCCGCCTGGGTCTGCATCGGCTTCGCCTGGAGGGCGGACTCGTCGAGATCCGCGCGGCCGATCTTCGGTTCAGCCTGGCCGAGGCGCGGCGGCTGTTCACGGGTGCCGGCTTGGACCTTCCGGAGCCGGCGGCGGTGGCATTGCACGAGCGCACCGAGGGCTGGGCCGCCGGACTGCGCATGGCCGCCATGTCTTTGGCCGGACACCCGGATCCGGAGCGGTTCGCCGCCGAGTTCTCCGGCAGCGAGCGGACGGTCGCGGAGTACCTGCTGGTCGAAGTGCTGGAGCGGCAGCGCGAGGACGTGCGCCGACTCCTGCTTCGCACCTCGATTCTGGAGTGGGTCAACGGGGAACTCGCCGAACTGCTGAGCGGAGTCGGTCACGGGGAGCGGGTGTTGCAGGACCTTGAGGAGGCCGGGGCGTTCGTGCTCGCGCTGGACTCGGACCGGACTCGGTTCCGTTACCACCCGATGTTCGCTGAGCTGCTGGCGCTGGAGTTGCGCAGAGCGGTGCCCGGCGAGGTGGCGGGACTGCACCGCACCGCGAGCGGCTGGTTCGCCGCACACGGCCGTCCGCTGGAGGCGATCCGCCACGCGCAGGCCGCGCGGGACTGGGACCAGGCAGCGCAGCTGCTGGTGAGCCACTGGCCGGGGCTGTATCTCGACGGGCAGGACGCGGCCGTCCACGAACTGCTCGCCGGCTTTCCCGGTGCGGTGCGCGCCGGCGATGCCGAGTTGGCCGCGGTGGCCGCCGCGGACGAACTGACGCGAGGTTCGCTGAAGGCGGCCGAGCACCACCTGAACCAGAGCGAGCGTGCCATGGCATCGATGCCGGCCCAGCGGCGCGACCGTGCCGATCTGCTGCTCGGGATCGTCAGGCTGCTGACAGCCCGCCAGCGCGGAGACCTGGACGCGGAGCTTCAGCAGGCCCAGCGCCTTCGGACCATAGCCGAGCACCCGCAGGCCTCACGCCCCTCAGGTCCCGCACGTCCCGCTTCGGGCGAGGAGTTGCGCGCCGTGGCGCTGATCGGGCTGGGGTACGCGAGCAGCTGGAGCGGCGGCCCCGCACAGACGCGGCACCTGGAGGAGGGGATCGCGCTGGCCCGCCGGATCGGGCGGCCGTATCTGGAGTTCACCGGGCTCGCCTACAAGTCCGCGATCGAGGCCACGCGCTTGGCGCCGGAAGCCGAGACCAGTGCCGCGCGCGCCATCGAGCTGGCCGAGTCGCACGGGTGGACCGACAAGGTCGCGGTCGGCGTGGCGAGTGTGGCGTCGGCCGGCGCGGTGGCATGGCAGGGCCGGCTCGACGAGGCCGAGGCGTACCTGCGGCGGGCCGGGCTGACGATCGGGCCGGAAGTCGAGGCGGTGGCGGCGCTCGCGGCGCTGTTCATCCGGGGACAGCTGGAGTTGGTGCGCGGCCGGGCTGCCGACGCGTTCGACACGTTCCAGACCGCCGAGACGCTGGCCGGCCACTTGGCCGGGGCGCACCCCTTCGCCCGCCCGGTACGCGCCTGGTCCATACGAGCGCTGATTCGCTTGGGGGAGCTCGCGCGGGCCGAGCAGTCCCTCGCCGAGATCGATGAGCCGGAGCGCGACAGCGGCCTGGTCCGCGTCGTCGCCGCCACCCTCCGCCTGGCCCGCGACGACCCCCGCGGCGCGCTCGCCGAGCTCGGCCCGGCACTGGACACCGATGCGCACGCGGGGTGGCGGGCGTGGCTGGTCGAGGCGTTCTTGCTGGAGGCCCTCGCCCGCGACGCGTTGGGGGAGCGGGCCGCGGCTGGCCTGGCATTGGAGCGCGCGCTTGAGCAGGCCGAGGCGGGCAGCACGCTGCTTTGCTTCCTGCTGCATCCGGTGGCGGAGCTGGTCGAGCGGCATGCGAGGGGGCGTACCTCGCACGCTCGGGTAGTCGGGGAGGTTCGGACGCTGTTGGGCGGGGGCGGCTTGGCCGCGCGTGGCTCCGCGCAGAAGGCGCTGGTTGAAGCGCTGAGTGATAGCGAGATTCGGGTGCTGCGGTACTTGCCCACCAACTTGACGGCGCCGCAGATTGGGGACGAGCTGTCTGTTTCGCGCAATACGGTGAAGACGCATATGCGGAGTTTGTATACGAAGCTTGATACGCATAGTCGGGCCGAGACTGTTGCGCGTGCTCGGGAGCTTGGGTTGATTGCTCGGGTCGGGTTGGTGGGGTGAGGATCGTCCCACCCTGAATCACCCCACCCTGAATCACCCCACCTGAGTGATGAGCGCTCACCCCGTCGCTCCCTAGCGTTTCTCGCAGGGGCCGAGCCCCACGCCACGCCGCCTGCGCCGAACGTCTGCGCCCCACGTCTGGAGAGTGCCCCATGAACGCCATGAAAGCCGTCTGGAGCAAGGTGAAGGGCGTGCGCGGCTTCCTGAGCTGGATCGTGTTCGCCGTCTTCCCGAACTCCGAGGTGGCCTGGGCGGCGCTTGCCGGCCTCGCGGTCGCCCTCGTCCTGTTCACTCAGGACCGGCGCCGGGGCGTCCCGCTCGACGCGCTGATCCTGGATATCAGCACACTGGTCTTCTTCGCGGCAACGAGCGCGGCCGGGTTCGCCAAGCCGCACGTGCCGCTGGGTAACTGGAGCAGCGCCCTGTCGTTCGGCTGGCTGGCGATCACCGCCTGGGGTACCATCGCGCTGCGCCAGCCCTTCACGCTCGGCCTGGCCCGGCAGCGGGTGCCGCGCGAGGTCTGGGAACGCCCCGCGTTTCAGCGGTCGCAGCTGGAGCTCACGCGGTTGTGGGCGGTGCTCTTCACGGTGTTGGCGGCCGTGCTCGCCGTCTGCACCGGCACGCATCAGGGCACGCTGCTCGGCCTCAGCATCCGGGTGGCGGCTCTGAGCTTCGGGGCGCACCTGACTTCGCGGCATATCAAGGCTTCGCGGTTGCGGATGGCTGCGGTGGCTTTGAGTGCTGACGCGGCGTAGGGGTTGGTGGAGCGGGAGCTATTGATCGGTGAGGAACACCCTGCGGGCACCGAACACTGTTGCCAGCTTGCCCATGGTCGGCTGCATCACGGCGCTGCACAGGTAGAGCACTGATATGAGAGACGCGGTGGCGCCGGGCTCCTTGTAAGTCCAAGCCGATTCCGGTCGGGCCGGGCTATCAGTGAGCTGTTGATCGGGTTGAGCGTGGATCCGGTGAGCAGTGGGCCGGTGGGCCGGTGTAGCGCCAGCCGAGAGGCGGTGTTTGCGAGCGTGGGGGTGTGAGAGTCGGCGCACTCACGGGCGGCTCCCCTCCAGGAGCGCCAGCAGTTCGGCGGTGGTGCCGGTCTCGGCGATCTTCGGGAACACCTTCGTGACGCTGTGCTCGTGGGTGTCCGGCGAACCGTCGGTCATGGCGTCCACCGGCAGGCTGACGTGGAACCCGTCCTCGTGGGCGGAGCGCGCGGTGGACTCCACGCCGCTGCCCGTGGCGATGCCGACCACCACTACCTGCGTGACGCCGCGTGCCCTCAGCTGTGCGGCGAGGCCGGTGCCGGAGAAGGCGCTGCGCGCGTATTTGGTGACGGCGATGTCGTCCGGCTGCTGGTCGAGCTCGGGGATCAGGTCGGTCCAGCCCGCGGGCCGGGCGTGGCCGCCGGTGGTGCCGCGCTCGGTGCGTCCGGGCGGGGCACCCGCGACGTTCACCAGCGCGACCGGCAGTCCGTGCCGCCGGAAGGCGCCGATGAGCTCGGTGGATCGGGCGATTACGCCTTGCACCGGGTGTGCCAGCGGCAGCCCGACGATGCCGGCTTGCAGGTCCACGACGATCAGAGCGGTGTTGGTGTCGACAGCGGAAAAAGGCATGGCGGTATCCCCTCTCGAGGGTTCGAGTTCTGATTCGGGTTCTGATTCGGGTTCTGATTCGTGTGCTGACCCACGTGCTGATCCGCGAGGTGTTTCGCAAGGTGTTTCGCGAGATGGCTCGGGTGCCGACTCGCGGGCTGAAATGCACGACGGCGCGCGGGCCGCTAGGCCTTCGTGAGCCGCCGGATCAGCTCGACGGCGACGCGCAGCTGCTCGATCTCGGCCGGGCTGAGCTCGGAGCTCATCGCCTGGGTCAGCCAGTCCTCCTTGGCCAGCCGCCCGGTGCGGAACTCCTCACGCGCCTTCTCGGTCAGGTCCAGGATCGTCTTGCGCCCGTCCTTCGGGTCGGGCGAGCCGCTGACCAGTCCCGCGCCGTCGAGCGCCGCGACGATGGCGGCCATCGACTGCTGACGGATGCCCTCGGCCCGGGCGAGTTCGGTGGTCGTGCCGGCCCCGTCCCGTTCCAGCCGGCCGAGCACGGCGGACTGCGACTTCGTCAAGTCGCTGCCCGTGGCCTGCTCGCGCAGTCGGCGCACCAGCTGCGCCAGGACCACGCGGAGGTCGCCGGCCACCGTGGCGGCCGCAGGCCTGGTGTTTTCCGTCATGGCCTCAGCCTATCGCTTAGGCAGGTGACTGTACAGTTAACTGTGTAAATCTGGTCCGCGCCTGGCCGCGCCCGCGGGTGGGCGAGGGCGGGGGAGGTGAGCGAGATCATGAGCAGTTCGTGAGATTGCCGTAGCGAACTCGTTTGCTGATCAATAGGCTCGGTGCCGGTGTGCCGGGAAGTCTGGTCGGCTCGGGGATCCTCCCGATACCTGCCACTGGTGTCGGACCCGACGACTCGTCTGGGGCTGACCGTGTCGCATGCCGTGGTGATCGTGCTGTCGTTGGTGGTGCTGGGCACGGCGGTGGCGACGTTCGCGGGGCGGTGGGGGATCCCGGCACCGTCGTTGCTGGTGCTGGCCGGGATCGGGGTGGCTTTGGTCCCCGGGGCGCCGGCGGTGCACGTGGCTCCGGATGTCATCGCCTCGGTGGTGTTGCCGCCGTTGTTGTACGCCTCCGCGGAGGAGATCTCGGCGCGGGAGTTGCGGCGGGTGTGGGTGCCGGTGCTGGTTTTGGCGTTGGGCCTGGTGCTGGCCACGGCCGCGGTGGTGGCGTCGTTGGCGTGGGCGTTGACCGGGTTGTCGGCGGCGATGGCGTTCGTGCTGGGGGCGGTGCTGGCTTCCACGGATCCGGTGGCGGTGACGGCGTTGGGGCGGCGGCTGCGGTTGCCGGGCCGGATCCAGGTGCTGGTGCAGTCGGAGAGCTTGTTCAACGACGCGACGTCGCTGGTGCTGTTCAAGGTGGCGGTGGCCGGCGCGGCCGCGGGGTCGGTGGGTGTGCTCGGCGGGATGGGGAAGTTCTTCGTGCTGGCCGGCGGTGGTCTGGCGGTGGGTGCGGGATTGGCCGCCGCGGTGGCGTTTCTGCGTTCGTCGATCACTGATCCGGTGTTGGAGACGGTGATCGCTTTGGTGACGCCGTACACGGCTTACCTGCTGGCCGAGAGCATCCAGGTGTCCGGGGTGACCGCGGTGGTCGTGGCCGGGGTGGTCGCCGGCAGTGTCGGGCACCGGATCACCGATGCCCGGACCCGGCTTCACGTGCACAGCGTCTACGCGGTGCTGGTGTTCGCCCTGGAGTCGGTGGTGTTCTCGCTGATCGGGCTGCAGCTGCCGGCGCTGGTGCGGGATCTGGGTTCGGCCGATCGGTGGTGGCCGGTGCAGGCGGCGGTGTTGGCCGCGGCTCTGATCGGGATCCGGATGCTGTGGGTGTGGCCGACGACGGCCCTGGCCCGGCCGACCCGGGGGTATCCGACCTGGCCGCTGACCCGGGTGGTGACCTGGGCCGGGACCCGCGGGGTGATGCCGCTGGCGGCGGCGCTGTCGATTCCGTTGGCCGCCGACGACGGCGCGTCGCTGCCGGGGCGGCCGCTGGTGTTGGTGCTGACCACGGCAGTGGTCGCGGCGACGCTGACGGTGCAGGGCCTGAGCCTGGCCGGGGTGGTGCGGACCTCCGGGCTGGCCGTCGCGCCGGAGCGGGCCGCGGCCAAGGAGGAAGCCGCGCGGGCGGCCATGGACCGTGCGGTGGTGGAGTATCTGGACGAGTTGGCGGTGGCGGGCCCGGCGAACTCCTCGGCGGTGCTCCGGCTGCGGGCCCGCTACGCCGAGCGCCTGGACCCGGAGACCGACGCCTCCCTGTTGGAGGATCTGGCCACACTGCGCCGCGACGTGCTCAGCGTTCAGGGTGCTGAGTTGCGCAAGCTGTTCGCCGAGGAGCGGATCAGCGACGGGTCGCGGCGCCGGCTCCAGGCCGAACTCGACCGGCGCGAAGCCGGTCTTGACGCTTGACCGGCGCGAAGCCGGTCTTGACGCATGACCGGCGGGTCGGACGGAATCAGGGTTTTGATCAACTCGGCGCGGAAGCCGCGATCGGCCGGCGATGCGCGGCGGCAAGCACCGCCTGGTGGGTGATCCAGCCGGAGAGCCGCGTTCCGGCGGCGTCCAGCACCGGCAGAGCCCATGGATCGGCGGACACCAGGGCGTCCAGTGCCGCGCTCAGCTCGGCGTCGGCGCGCAGTGCGTGGGGAACGTGGGCGACGTGCCCGATCTCCTCGCCGTCCCGGCCGCCCTCGGCCAGTACCTCGGCGACCTCGCGGGCGCAGGCCACCCCGAGGAAGGATCCGTCGGCGGCCGTCACCGGCAGTGCGCCGTGCCGTGAAGCCGCGAGCGTGTCAGCGGCCTGCGACAAGGAGGTGGTCGCGGGCAACGACGCGGGAAGGGCGTAGGAACCGACGCCGCCGGCTGCGACGCCGAACACGTCGTGGGCGAGGATTCCGAAGGCCGAGCCGAGCATCGCACCCAGGAACAGACTCGGGGCGAACACCCCGCCGGAACCGCCGATCCCGATGGTCAGGCTGGTCGCCACGATCTTCCCGACCAGCAGCAGCACCAGGAACGGCACGTTCGCGAACGCCGCCCGGCCGATCACCGAGGCCGTCACCGAGGACAACACCACCATCCCGAAGCCCTCGGCTGCGAAGGAGGTCAAGATCAGCTCCATCGCGAAGAACACCCCGGCCAACGGCGCGTTGAACGTGGCCGCGATCCCGCCGGCCGCGCCGCAGGCGACCAGCAGCCGCATCCGGTCCTCCCCGGCCCCGACGACGCGGCCGAAGGTGGAACCCCTGACCGGCGGCCGAGTAGTCGGCGTGGCCGGAGAAGACCTGGGTGAAGGTCTTGATCAGCCAGCGGGACGCGATCGCCCCCAGCCCGGCTCCGGCGCCCACCGCCAACGCCAGCACCACCAGCCCGCCGCGGCCGGTCGCCAAGGCGCTCACCAGCCGGTTCGTGCCTCGATCGGTGGTCAGCGGCAGGGTCGGGGATGGGGTTGTCTCTTGTACACAT
>NZ_JAAFYZ010000172.1 GCF_018274385.1 Catenulispora pinistramenti
GGTCGCGTCGGCAGGGCTTCGCCTACAGTGCCGGTGGCCGGGGGTCAAGTTCGCGCCATACGAAACCGCCGCCTACCTGCATGTCCGCCGCGCGCGGACTTTACCCCCGGACACCGGTGCTGTACCCATCGGGCTGACGACGCGACCGTGGGGAACGGACCGCACCACCTCACCGGCCGCAGCCGCTGAGACTCACCCGGCCACCCTAGGGAACCGCGCTAGTTTCCCTGAGGTTGCCGAGGCCCGCCGGAGGCCCGGCCCTTCACCATCGCCTTTGACTTCGATCTTGCTCTTGATCTTGCCTGTGCTCTTGATCTTGCCCGGACTTGCTGGAGTTGAAGAGGCCTGAGGTGCGGCGGGGTTGTGAACGCGCGAACCGGCAGCCGACAAACACACCCGCCGACCCGAACCCCGAACCGGCACAACTATGACCGAAGGCCGTAAAAAGCTTTACAACCCACACCCCAACCGCAACCCGGCTCACAAACCCCAGCCCCAACAAACTCCACCCGCCAACGGATCCCACCCGCCGACCAGCACGTCGCGAACTCCCAGGCAAACGTTGCCCGACACGGCACCAACTCTCGGCCTTCGGCCCGAGGTAACCTCCGGCACATACCCGTGCAGCTGGGTGAGCTGGCGCATCTGGCGCAGCTGGCGCATCTGCCGAACGCGGCGGACTCGTGGTCGGCGATCGTTCTTCCCCTCCTCCCGCCCTACCGTCTACGCGGCGCGAGTCCGGTCTCGAAGGCGATGATCGCCAGGTGGACGCGGTCCCGAGCCTCGAGCTTGGCGAACAGGCGCGCGACATGCGTCTTCGCCGTCGCCGCGCTGATCACCAACCGCTCGGCGATCTCGGAGTTCGACAGTCCCTGTCCGACCAGTGCCAACACCTCGCGCTCCCGGTCGGTGATCCCCGCTATGAGACTCGCGCCTGCGGCGGGCTCGGCGTCCGGTTCGGGGGCCGCGGGGCCGGGTGTTCCGGCGAAGTCCGCGATCAGCCGTCGGGTCACGCTCGGCGCGATCAGCGCGTCGCCGGCCGCCACCACGCGGATCGCGTCCAGGATCGCGTCCAGGGCCATGCTCTTGAGCAGGAATCCGCTGGCCCCGGCGCGCAGTGCGCCGTAGACGTACTCGTCGTGGTCGAAGGTCGTCAGCACCAGTACCTTGGGCGGGTCCGGCTCGGCCATCGCCTGTCGGGTCGCCTCGATCCCGTCCATGCCCGGCATCCGGATATCCATCACCACGACGTCCGGCCGCAGCTCGCCCACCAGGCGCACCGCCTCGCGGCCGTCGCCGGCCTGGCCGACCACCTCCAGGTCGTCGGTGTCGCCGATCAGGATCGCCAGTCCGACCAGCATCAGCGGCTGGTCGTCGACCAGTAGTACCCGTACGCTCATGCCGGCAGGCTCGCCGTCACCCGGAAGCCGCCCTCCGGACGCTGGCCGGCGCTGAACTGGCCGGACAGCAATGTCACCCGCTCGCGCATGCCGAGCAGGCCGAAGCCGCTCCCGCCGGCCCCCGCCGCGAACCTCGGGCGGCCCGGCCCGCCGAGACCGTCGTCCCCGTCGTCCACCACCTCGATCCTCACTCCTTCCGGCTCGTAGCCGACCGCGACCCGGCACGTCCGCGCCCCGGAATGCCGCACCACGTTCGTCACCGACTCCTGGATGATCCGGAACGCCGACAGCTCGATCTCCGGTGGCAGTGGACGCCGCTCGCCCCGCCAGGTCACGTGGACCCGCACCCCGGCGCCGGCCGTGCGTTCGGCGAGCTGCGGGACGTCGGCCAGGGTGCTGGCCGGCGCCAGCGGAGCGGCCTGCGGCGTGGTGTCGTCCGGCTCGGCGCGGCGGAGCGCACCGAGCATACGCTGCAGCTCGAGCAGCGTCTCCCGGCTGGTGGTCTCGATGCCGCCCAGCGCCTGCCGCGCCTGCTCGGGCTTGGTCTGAACGACCCGCGCCGCCGCTCCCGACAGCACGGTGATGATGCCGATGCTGTGCGCGACGCTGTCGTGCAGTTCGCGGGCGATCCGCAGCCGCTCGGCCATGACGACGCGGGCCGCGGTCTGCTCGTGCAGGGCTTCGAGGTATTCACGGCGTTTGCGATACACCCCCCCGATAACCCACGCGACCGCGATCCACGACGCGTACTGCCCGGCCCACCCGATCGCATCGCCGACAGAGCCTTCGGGGCCGACGTGGGTGAAGTTGACGAACACGGCCGCGACCGCCGCGACGGAGCCGACGGCGGCAGCCTTCGGTCGCCGGGTGGCGAGGTACCCGCTCAAGGCGATGAGCAGGACGAACACGATCAAGGGCCGCGCGCCGACGATGTCGCTGAGGACTGATTCGCCCAGGATCGCCGCGTAGACCGCCGCCGGCAGACGGCGCACCAGCAGAACCGGAAGGGCGAGCACGAGGTAGAGACCCGTCATCTGGAAGGGCCCGAGGCCGGAAAACCGGAACATGCCGTCGAAGTGCCTGGCCTCGGGGACCGGCATCGTGAAGCAGAGCATCAGCGCGTAGAAGCAGGCGGTGGCCAGCACCACGGCCTGGACCTTCAGCCAGCTCATGCGCTCCGATGTCGAGAGACGCTGGAGAAGCTCTTCCATACGGAGATCGTATTCGGCGACGTCAGCTCTGCGCGTCGCCCCGGGGATGTACGCCGGATACGTCCCCGGGCCGATGGCCTGCGGGAGAGGTGACATCCGCCGGCCGACGCGAGGGATGACGGTCTGTTCCTAGGTTCATGGCCATGACCAATGCACCGATGATCGATCTCCAAGACACGACAAGGAAATATGATGACGGCCCGCCCGCGCTGGCCGGGGTGACCTTGTCCGTGGCGGCCGGTGAGTGCGTGGCGATCCTCGGCCACTCCGGCAGCGGCAAGTCCACGCTGCTGAACCTGATCGCCGGTCTGGACAAGCCTTCCAGTGGCACCGTGACGGTCAACGGCACCCGCGTCGACCAGCTCGGTGAGGCCGGTTCGGCGAAATACCGCCGGGCCTCGATCGGCATGATCTTCCAGTTCTTCAACCTGCTCGACGATCTGACCGTGCTGGACAACGTCATGGTTCCGGCGCAGCTGGCCGGGATGGGCAAGGGCGAAGCGAAGCGCCGGGCCACCGAGCTGCTCGGCTCGCTGGGCATCGACCGGCACGCCAAGGCCTACCCGCAGCGGCTGTCCGGCGGGCAGCGGCAGCGGGTCGCGGTGGCCCGGGCGCTGATGAACCGGCCGGCGCTGCTGCTGGCCGACGAGCCGACCGGCGCGCTGGACTCGCACTCGGCCGAGGACGTGCGCCGGCTGCTGCTGGACCTGAACGCCGAGGGTCAGACCATCCTGCTGGTCACCCACGACGTGCAGCTGGCCGCGAGCACCGCGCGCCGCACGATCGAGCTGGTGGACGGCGCGGTCGCGCGGGACATCGTCAACATCGGCAGCAACAGCAGCGGCAGCAGCGCCGGCCTGGCCGCCCGCACACCGCTGACCCGTCCAGCGGGAGCGGTCGGATGACACTGCGCAAGCCGCCGATGCCCCGGCGTCTTTTCGAGGTCGGTTTCCGGGCCGTGGCCCGCCTGCTGCTGGCGGTGAGCCGATGAGCGCCCTGGGCAAGGTCGTACGCTCCGGCGTGAGCCGGCGCCGCGTCCAGTCCATCGTCGTGGCCCTGACAACGTTCGGCGCGGTGACGTCCTCAGTACTCTCCCTCGGTCTGCTGACCGCCGTGCAGGCCCCGTTCGAGCACGCTTTCAGTACTCGGAACGGGGCGCACCTGGCGGTCCAGTTCGACGGTTCGAAGGTCACGGCGGCGCAGGCCACCGCCACCGCTCACGCCGCCGGCGTCACTGAGGCGGCCGGGCCGTACCCGATCGCCGCCGCCCTGGACACGGCCGTCGGCATGGACTGCCCCGACAAGGCTTCCGCCGGTACCGACAACCATGCGATCACCGTCACCACCCGGCCCGACCTGGGTAGCACCTCCGGGATGGACCAGCTGGTGCTGACCCAGGGACGCTGGCCGACCGGTCCGGGCGAGATCGCCCTCCCGGCGAATAGCTATGCCGACGCCTGCTTCGGCTCTTCGGTGGTGTTCTCCTCCCTGCCGAGCAAGCCGTCGTTCAAGGTCGTCGGCTTCGCCGGCTCGGTGACCAACAGCGCGACCGCCTTCGCCACCGCCGACGGTTTCGCGCGGCTCACCGCCGCCGGTGCCGAGGCCGACGAGCAGATGCTCTACCGGTTCGCCAAGGCCGGGACCGACGCCGACATCGCCACCGACAAGCAGGCGGTGGCCGCCGCCGCGCCGGCCGGCTCGGTCGAGGCCGGACAGTCGTACCTGACCGCGGAGCAGCAGGTGACCGGCAACGCCAAGGCCTTCGTGCCGTTCCTGATCGCCTTCGGGATCCTCGGGCTGTTCATGTCGGTGCTGATCATCTCGATCGTGGTCGGCGGGGCTGTGGCCTCGGGAATCCGGCGCATCGGGATTCTGAAGTCGTTGGGCTTCACCCCTTCGCAGGTGGCCCGCGCCTACACCGCGCAGGCCATGATCCCGGCGACACTCGGCCTGGTGCTCGGCACGGTTTTCGGCAACCTCCTGGCTGTGCCGATCCTGGGCGCGGCCACCAAACAGCTCGGCGCGGCCAGTGCCACGATTCCGCTGTGGGTCAGCGCCGTGGTGCCGCTGGGCGCCCTGCTGATCGTCGGCGTCACGGCTTTGATCCCGGCACTGCAAGCCGGCCGGATGCCGACGGTGCGGGCCCTGGTAGTCGGCCGCGCCCCCAAAGCCGGGGGCGGTCAGAGGGCGCAGCGTCTGGCCTCGCGGCTACCGCTGCCCCGGGCCATGTCGCTGGGTCTGGCCCAGCCGTTCGCCCGGCCGGTCCGCGCCGTACTGGTCGGTGCGGCGGTGCTGTTCGGCGTGGTGAGCGTCACGTTCGCGGTGGGGCTGGAGTCCGGGTTCAACAAGTACCTGGACACCAGCACCTCAGGCTTCAACATCGCGTCGAAGATCGTGGAACCCACCGCCGACGTGGGCGTGCCCTGGGGTCGCTACGGCCCCAACGACCCGCGTGACCCGCGTGACCCGCACCTGGATGCCGCCAAGGTGGCCGCCGCGCTCGCCAAGACCCCGGGCACGAAGGCCGCGTTCGGCTGGGGCGACAGCGGCGCGAGCATGGTCGACGCGCCGATCGGCGGCGAACCGCCGGTCGTGTACACGATCAGCGGCGACTTCTCCTGGACGAACATGGAACTGCTGTCCGGCCGCTGGTACGCCGCACCCGGCGAGGCCGTGGTCGGCGACAAGCTGGCCTCGGCGGCGGGAATCCACGTCGGTGACAACATCACCGTGGTACAGCAGAACAAGCAACTGCCGCTGAAAGTCGTCGGCATCAACTTCGACACCAACGCGGGCGACTACACGGTCATGACGGACGCGGCCACCTTCACCGCCGCCGGCCTGACCCCGCACATCGACCAGTACAACGTCGAACTGGCCGCGAACGTCAACGGACCGGACTGGTCCACCTCAGCCGCCGCCGCACTGACCCCGCTGAACGCCTCGGTCCAGCCGAACTCCGACGGGGGCAAGAACATCATAGTGATCATCATGGGCACCCTGGTGGCCACGCTCACGCTGATGTTGATGGCGGTCGCCGCACTCGGAGTACTGAGCATGGTCATGCAGGACACCCGAGAGCGGGTTCACGATCTGGGGATCTTCAAGGCCCTCGGGATGACACCCAAGCAAACCATCGCGATGGTCCTGACCTCGGTGACACTCACCGGCCTGATCGCCGGACTGATCGGCGTGCCGCTGGGAGTCGCGGTGGAGAAGGCAACGCTGACCCCGATGGGGAACGCGATCGGCCGGCACCTGCCGCCAAGCGTGTCCCACGTCTACACCGCCGGCCTGCTCATCCCCCTGCTGGCCGGCGGGATCGTGATCGCCCTACTCGGGGCACTCCTGCCGGCCAGCTGGGCGGCACGGACCCGGACCGCCACCGCGCTGCGGACCGAGTAACCGAGCAGGACCGAGTAGAGCCGAGTAGGACCGAGCAGAGCCGCTGGTCGCCGCGGCAAAAGCGGTGCTGGGCACTGCACGGCGCGGCAAGAACGCCAATGCCGACCTCCCCCGGTTGACACCCCCGGGAGGTCGGCATTCCGGCGTTCTACACGTTCGCCGACCTGCTGCGCTGCCTGATTTGCAACCGGGCGTTCGAAGGGCACTGGGCACACGGCTCCCCCGGCTATCGCTGCCGGCACGGACACAGCAGCGCTCACAACACCGATCCAGATCGGCCGAAGAACGCCTACCTGCCCGAGAAGGCGATCCTGGCCAAGCTTCCTCTGCTGTACATGCGACTCACCGCCACGCGCCCGACTGCAGCGATCCAAGGCCACGGTGAACCGCACCGGAATCGCGCCACACTCCTCCGTTTGACAGCAGGTCAAGCGGGATCCTGACCTGGTGTCAAAGCTGTAGCCGTGGAAGGAACTCGGGGCGCTTCATGGCGCACTCCCGGTGCGGTTCGCCAAGCACCGCGCCCGCGCCCTGAACGCGGGCCCGGTCACCGTCATCCCGCACGCGGGCCCCCTCGCACCACTGGAACAACCCATCGAGTTCTGCAACCTCCTGACGGACTTCATCGACCGACTCGACCGATCCGGTCGGTGAAGCCCGCTCCGGCGGGTCCCCCCGATGATCAAGGGCGGTGGTGCGATGTTCGAGGAACTTGGGAACGGGCCCCTCCAGAGTGAGCCGAGCGGGTTCTTGTCGGCAGCGGATCACAGGCTGCTGCTGTTAGTGGCTTTGGTACCGGTGGGGTTGGGCGTGTGGGCCACCTAGCGGTGTGGTCGTTCCTGGGACCTGCGCGCGACCGGCCGCCAGGTGTACGCGATCAACCCGATGGCCGCCGCTCGCTACCGCGAGCGCGCAACCATCACCGGCAAGAAGTCCGACCACCTGGACGCGTCGGTCACCGATCACCGATCACCGCGTAAGCGCCGCCGCTGTCAGGGCAGTGCGATTGGCGGGCGCGGGCCGGTGCGCCGTTGTCCGGGTGGGAGTAGGAGCACTTCTAGGGCGGTCGCGCAGGCCGCCGCCTGCTCGACGAACCAGGCGAGGCGGGCGCTGGCCATCGCTTCGGGTGATGAGCGCAGGGCTACGGCGAAGCGGGCTTGGTCTGTGTGGTCCAGGACCGGGACGGCGATGGTGCGGACGCCTGTTGTGGATTCGCCTTCGTTGAGGGCGAAGCCCGCGGTGCGGACTCGTTCCAGCTCTTCGCGCAGGTGCTGGGGGTCGGTGATGGTGCGGCGGGTCAGTTGTTCCAGGGGCAGGGCGGTCAGGTCCGCGTTGTCGCCCCAGGCCAGGAGGACTTTGCCGAGGGCGGTGGAGTGCAGGGGACGGCGCAGGCCGCGGGCGCCGTCGCGGTCCAGGGAGCCGCCGGCCAGGATCACGGCGTGGCCGCCGACGCGGGTTGCCAGGTCGGCGGTGGCTCCGGTGTGGGCGGCGAGTTCGGCCAGTTCGGGCTCGGCGCGGTGCAGGCCTCGGCGGTGGTAGGCCAGGCGGCCGAGTTCGGCCAGGGAAGGGCCCAGGCGGTAGCGGGCGGTGGCCGGGTCCTGTTCCAGGATCCCGGCGTTCGTCAGGACTTTGAGCAGGCGGTGCGCCGTGGACAGGGCCAGGCCGGTACGCCGGGCCAGGTCCGATCCGGTCAGGTCCTGGGGGCTGTCGGCGAAGCACTGTAAGAGGGCTAGCGTCCGGTGCACCGACTGCGCCCCCTCGCGGGGTGCCGTCGGCGCGGAATCTCGATCCATGCGCTGGAGTATTCCATACTGTGGGATATCTGGGTGCCCTCAACGTCTCTGCCACCGAAGTAATCCCGCAGTTTGGACGTTTTTCGCGAGGTGATTGTCATCGCCCGCCTCCTCCCGGATAGTGGAAGGGAAGCGCCGGGTCGGCGCGACACCGGGACGAGGACCGAGAAGTACCGAGAAGGAACGAGAAGGGAGGATCGCGATGAGCGCGTACGACACCGCTCAGGGAGCCGGCTGCCCGCGGCCGCGGCCCACCCGTTCGCCGGTCCGCCTCGTCCTGACCGCGCGCCGCCACGTCGATCTGGCACGCGTCTGCAGCGCCATCTGTCCGGCTCTGATCTGTCCGCTCTGATCTGTCCGGCTCTGATCTATCCGGCCTGATCTGTCCGGCGGGCTGCTGTCCGTGCCGTCGACTGTCCGTACGGACCCCGTGTTCCGGTTCTGCTGACCGGTGCCTGTCCCGCCTGCTCCGTGCCCCGGGCTCTTGCTTCCCGCGCTTCCCATGCTCCGTCACCGTGTGAGGACTCTGCCATGCCCGCATCCGCCGCTCCTCAGGATCGCCCGGTCCTGGACACCCTGTGGTTCACGCGTTGTCCGGTCCCGACCGCGACCGGCATCGCCGCCGATCGCGGCTGGCTGGCCGCCGAGTTCGCCGCGGACGGGCTGGTGGTCCGTTCGCTGCAGGACGCCGGTCCCGACGTGCCGCGCGACCGCCACTTCACGCACGCGCTGACCGGGCTGTTCCGGGAAGGCGGGAACGTCCCGGCGCTGTGGGCGCGCGCGTCCGGGGAGCCGACTCGGCTGGTCGGCCTGACCTGGATCGAGGAGCGGCAGGCGATCCTGGTCCGGGCCGAGGACCGGGAGCGGATATCCGGGCCCGGGGACCTGGCCGGGTCGCGGGTGGCGATCCCGCGGCGGGACATCGCGATCGACTTCTGGCGGGCGATGGCGCTGGCCGGCTTGCACGGCGCGCTGGCCGCCGCCGGGCTCGGACTGGGTGACGTGGTGCCGGTCGAGGTCGTCGTGGCGCCGTCGGCCGGGCAGTGGAAGACCGAGCTGGAGGCGCTGCGCGACGGACGGGTCGACGCCGTCTACGTGAAGGGGGCGCTGGCGGTGGAAGCCGCGGCGGCGCACGACGCGGTCATCGGCGTCGATCTGGACGCCTTCCAGGACCCCTCGGTACGGGTCAACAACGGCACGCCGCGCCCGGTCACCGTGCATCAGGACCTGCTGGACCGGCATCCCGACCTGGTCGTGCGCTTCCTGCGGGTGCTGGTCGAGGCCGCCGACTGGGCCGCGGCCCGGCCCGGCGAACTGGCCCGGATCCTGGCCGCCGAGACCGGCGCCGGGCCGGCCGGCGTGGCCGGCGCCTACCGCGGCGCCGGATCGGCCGATCTGCGCCTGGATCTGTCCGCGCACCGGCTGGAGCTGCTGGCCCGACAGGAGCGCTTCCTGCGCGGCCAGGGCTTCCTGGCCGGTCCGGTCGACGTCGCGGCCTGGGCCGCCCCCGAACCGCTGGCCGCCGCCCGCTCGCTGGCGACCGCACGCTGATCGCTGACCCGCGGTCCGTCCCGCTCCCCTGACAGCCCGCTCCCCCGACAGCCCGAACGTCCGACAACTCGAACGTCCGACAGCTCGCTAAGGAACCCTGATGAGTGCTCCCCTCCGCCGGATCTCCGCCGTCCTGGCCGCCGCCGCCGTCGTCGCGGCCGCCGCGGCCTGCTCGTCGTCGAAGTCCACCGCGTCGCAGGACCCGAAGAACGGCGCGGCCGCGCTCGCCGGCTCCGGCAGCGTCACGATCCGCGTCCCCGACCCGGGCAACTCCGGCGCGCTCGCGCTGGGCAAGAAGGACGGCAGCCTGGCCGCCGCGCTGGCCAAGGCCGGTGCGAAGGTCGAGTGGACCGGCACCGCCGGCGCGTTCGCCCCGGCCGCCCAGGAGTTGGACGGCGACCAGTTGGACGTCGCCGAGGGCTCCATCACCTCAGCCGTCGCCGCCCTCGCGCAGAAGCCCGGCTTCAAGCTGTTCGCCGCCGTCGCTCCGGACAAGACCGGCGAGGGCATCCTGGTGAAGGACGGCTCGGGCATCAACAGCGTCGCGGACCTGGCCGGCAAGAAGGTCGTGGTCTGGCACGGCGGTTCCAGCGAGTACCTGCTGCTCAAGGCGCTGACCCAGAACCACGTCCCGGTCGGCTCGGTGCAGCGGGTGTATCTGCAGCCGAACCAGAGCGCCGCGGTCCTGCACTCCGGGCAGGTCGACGCCTGGTCCACCTGGGCCACCTTCTCGATCTCCGAGCGGGCCAACGCCGGCGAGCACTTCCTGGTCACCGCCGGCGACATCGGTTCGCAGAACTACGCGGTGTGGGCCGTGCGCAACGAGTTCGCGAGCAAGCACCCCGCCGTGGTGAAGGCCTTCTACGACTACCTGCACCAGGCCGAGGCCGAGCAGGTGCAGAACCCTGAGGCCTACATCAACGTGTTCCGCACCTCCGGCCCGGACGCTGTGTCCGGCAAGGAGAAGGACCTGACGGTCCAGGACTACCAGGCCGGCAGCCCGACCTCGCCGATCACCGCCGCGGATCTGGCGAACTTCAAGGAGGTCGCGCAGTTCTTCGCCGACCAGAAGGTCACCCCTGGGGTCGTCGACCTCGCGCCGAACGTGATCGACGTGACGACGCCGGCGGGGTCGTGATGACGGCGCTGGAGACGGCGGCGGCCCGCGAGTCGGCGGACCCGATCCGAGCGGCCGAACCGGTCGGGGCGGCGGACCGGACCGGAGCCGCCGGGTCGACAGAGCGCGCCGAACCGACCGAACCGATCGAGTCGGCAAACCCGGCCGGACCGGCGGAGTCGGCAGACCAGACCGAGCCCGCGGACCCGGCACCCGCGCCCGGCGCCGCGCCCGCCGCCCTGGAACCGCTGGAGCTCCTCACCCCGCGGGTGCGCCGCACGCGGCGCCGGCCCCGCGGGCTCGCCTTCGCGCTGCGCGCGCTGGGTCCGATCGCCATCCTGGCCGGATGGTGGACCGCCTCGGCGACCGGCGTGCTCACCAAGGATCTGCTCGCCTCGCCCCCGGAGGTGTTCGGCCAGGCCGTGGATCTGTGGCGCAGCGGGCAGTTGTCCGCGGCGCTCACAGTGTCCCTGGCCCGCGCCGGGACGGGGCTGCTGATCGGGGTCACGGCCGGGCTGCTGCTCGGGGTCACGGCGGGCTTCTCCCGGGTCGGGGACGACCTGCTCGACTCCGCCGTGCAGACACTCAGGGCCCTGCCGTTCCTGTCCCTGGTGCCGCTGTTCATGGTCTGGTTCGGCATCGGCGAGGCGGCGCGCGTCATCCTGATCGCGGTGGCCACCACCTTCCCGATGTACGTGTCCACCTCCGGCGCGGTCCGCACCGCCGATCCCAAGCTGCTGGAGGCGGCCCGGACGTTCGGGCTGGGCCGGTGGGCCACCGTGCGCCGGATCGTGCTGCCCGGGGCGCTGCCGGCGATCCTGTCCGGTCTGCGGCTGTCCACCACGCTCAGCGTCATCGCGCTGATCGCCGCCGAGGAGATCAACTCCACCGCGGGGCTGGGCTACCTGATGGCCCAGGCGCAGAACTTCTCCCGCACCGACATCCTCACCGTCTGCATCCTGATCTACGGGCTGCTGGGCCTGAGCGCCGACATCGCCATCAGGGCCCTGGAACGGGTGCTCATGCCGTGGCGCGCCGCCGCGGGAGGAGCCCGATGAGCGTCGCGGTGCGGGCCGGCGGAATCCGGCGCGAGTTCGGCGGCCGCAGCGTGCTCGGCGGCGTGGATCTGCAGATCCGGCGCGGGGAGTTCGTGGCGCTGCTCGGGGCCAGCGGCTCGGGCAAGACCACGCTGCTGCGGCTGCTGGCCGGCCTGGACCGGCCGGACGCCGGCGAGGTGCTGGTGCCCCGGGCCCGGACCGTGGTCTTCCAGGAGCCGCGGCTGGTCCCGTCACTGCGGGTGCTGGGCAACGTCGCGCTCGGGCTGCCGCGCGGCGCGGCCACCCGGGCCACGGCCCTGGCGGCGCTGGCCGAGGTCGGCCTGGCCGGGCACGCGCGCGCCTGGCCCGCGACGCTGTCCGGCGGCGAGGCCCAGCGGGTGGCGCTGGCCCGGGCGCTGGTGCGCGAGCCGGGGCTGCTGCTGCTCGACGAGCCGTTCGCGGCGCTGGACGCGCTGACCCGCCTGCGGATGCAGGACCTGGTGGCCGACCTGGTCGCCCGGCACCGGCCGGCGGTGCTGCTGGTGACGCACGACGTGGACGAGGCGATCCGGCTCGCCGACCGCGTCGTGGTCCTGGGCGGGGGCGGCCGGCTGGTACTGGACGAGCCGGTCGCGCTGGCCCGGCCGCGCGACGACGCCGACCCGGGGTTCCCGGTCCTGCGCCGCCGGCTGCTCGCCGAGCTCGGCGTAGCCCCCGCCGGCCGGGACAGTGCGGCATGACAGTCCTGGAAGACGCCCGCGAGATCCAGCCCGACCTGGTGCGCCTGCGCCGTGAACTGCACGCCGATCCCGAGGTCGGACTGCTGGTGCCGCGCACCCGGGAGCGGGTCCTGTCCGCGCTGGACGGGCTGGACCTGGAAGTCACGCTTGGCAGAGCCCTGACATCGGTGACCGCGGTGGTGCGCACGCGCCGGCCGGATGCCGTCGCACCGGTACTCCTGCGCGCCGACCTCGACGCGCTGCCGCTGACCGAGGACACCGGCCTGGACTACGCCTCCCGGACTCCCGGCGCGGCCCACGCCTGCGGCCACGACCTGCACGCGGCGATGCTCATCGGTGCCGCCCGGCTGCTGGCCGCCCGCCGCCACCGGTTGCCCGGCGACGTGATCCTGATGTTCCAGCCCGGCGAGGAGGGGCACGACGGCGCCCGGCTGATGCTTCGGGAGGGCCTGCTCGACGCCGCCGGCGACCGGCCGGCCGCCGCCTACGCGCTGCACGCGGCGTCCTCGGCCCCGCTGGGCCGGTTCGGCGCCCGGTCCGGCCCCGCCCTGGCCGCCTCCGGCACCGTCGAGGTCGTCCTGCGCGGCAGCGGCGGCCACGGCGCCTGGCCGCACGCCGCCCGCGACCCGATCCCGGCCCTGGGCGCGACCATCGGCGCGCTGCAGACCATGGTCACCCGCCGCTTCGACGCGCTGGAGCCGGTGCTGGTCTCGGTCGGCCAGGTGCGGGCGGGCACCGCGCCGAACATCATCCCCGAGACCGCGCAGCTGGCCGCGACGCTGCGGGCCTTCAGCGACACCGCCCACCGGCGGCTGGTCGCCGAGATCGAGCGCGTCGTGCACGGCGTGGCCGCCGCGCACGGCGTCCAGGCCGAGATCACGCACAGCCAGGGCTACCCGGTGACGGTCAACGACCCGGCCGCCGCCGGCTTCGTCGCCGACGTGTGCGCCGACCTGTTCGGCGCCGAGCGCTACGCCGCGGCCGAGCGGCCCGCGCTGGTGTCCGACGACATCGGGCGGGTGCTGGCCGAAGTGCCCGGCGTCATGGTGTCCCTCGGCACGTGCCCGCCGGGCCTGGACCCCCGCGACGCCGCGCCCAACCACTCGCCGCGGGCCGTGTTCGATGACTCCGTCATCGCCGACGGCGCCGCTCTGCTGACCGAGCTCGCCCTGCGAACCCCGCCGAAGACCACCGAAGGAAGACCCCTGATATGAGTCGCGTCCACATCGTCCTGCCGTCGGCGGCCGCCGCGCCACCGCCGGCGGTGCTCCCCGATCGGCTCACCGATCTGCGCCCCTCGGCGTCCGACCCGTTCCTGGCTCTGGCCAAGGCCGCGGACCTGGCGGGGCTGGCGAGCGTGGTCGTGCCCTACGATCGCCAGGGCCCGGAGCCGCTGGTCACCGCTGCGGCGCTGCTGAGGGCGACCCGCCACGTCACCGTCTTCGCCGGCGTCCAGCCGTGGATCGCCACGCCGCAGTACGCCGCGAAGGTGTCGGCCTCGCTCCAGCGCTTCTCCGGCGGCCGATTCGGCTGGTATCTCGACGGCGACGCCGAGTCCGCGGCGTTCGCCCAGACCGCCGGCGACTTCTGGCGCCGCCCCGACGGCCTGCCCGAGGTGCTGTCCGAGCACGCTTTCCCGGCCGTGGTCCTCGCCGGCGCGAGCGGCACCGCGCACCTGGACGTCGCCGGTCTGGAACCGGACGCGGTCGCCGCCGCGATCGACGAGCGCCGGGACGCCGGTTTCGCAGAGTTCTTCCTCACCGTGGGCCATGACCCCGGCGAGATCTACCGGATCGGTGAGTACGTCCTGCCGGTCCTGTCCCAGGAAAGGGCGCCGTCTCATGCCGGTTGACATCTACTGGCGCATCGCCATGGAGGGCGACCAGAAGTCGCTGTACGAACCGGGCAGCACGCGGGGCGGATTCGCCGATCACCTGTCCGGCGGCCTGGCTCCCGGCCGCAACCGCGGCGCGGCCGACGGCTTCACGCACGCCGACTACATGGCCGAGGTCGTCCGCGCCTCGGAGGAATCAGGGTTCGTCGGCGGTCTGCTGCCCTCGTTCGCGCACACCGACGATCCGTGGGCCACTGCCGCGAGCCTGGCCGCCGAGACCCGCGGCTACCGCTTCATGGTCGCCTTCCAGCCCGGCTTCCTGCACCCGGTGCAGGCCGCGCGGATGTCCGCGACGCTGCAGAAGGCGACCGGGGGCCGGCTGGTCTACAACATCATCTCCGGCGGCGGCGGGCCGCAGCAGCTGTGGTGGGGCGACACGACCGGGCACGACGACCGCTACGCCCGCACCTCGGAATTCCTCGACGTCCTCAAGGGGGTATGGACCGGCGAGGGCACATTCCAGCACGAGGGCCGCTTCTACCGGGTCGCCGACGGCGGCCTGCCCGCGGCCCTGGCCGGGCAGCCGTTCCCGGAGATCTTCTTCTCCGGCTCCTCCCCGGCGGCGATCCAGGCCGCCGGGCGGCACGCCGACTACTACCTGTCCTGGCTGGAGCCGTTCGAGGCGCTGGCCGAGAAGTTCGCGGCGGTCCGCGCGCGCAGTCCCCGGCCGCCGAAGTTCGCCGTGCGGATCGACATCCTGGCCCGGCCGACCGAGCAGGAGGCCTGGGACGTCATCCGGCGCGGCTGGGCCGGGCTGCCGGCCGAGGCCGAGCGCGAGGGCGGCGACTCGGTGGGCTGGCGCCGCAGCCAGGACTTCACCGCCGGTGCCGACGGCTCGTTCCGTGCGCTGCAGGTGGCGCCGAACCTCTGGGGCGGTTTTCACCGGCTGCGCCCCGGACCGGCCTTCGGCCTGGTCGGCGACTACCGGCAGGTCGCCGACCGGCTTGAGGAACTGGTGGCGCTGGGCGTGGACGCGTTCATCCTCGCCGGAGTGCCGCACCTGGAAGAGGCGCGCCGCGTCGGCCGCCACGTCCTGCCCCTGTTGAAAGGAAACCCGCGATGAGCGTCCGTGTCGGCTACTTCCCGCAGAACAACTCGTTGTTCGTCCTGCGCCACCTCGGCATCCTGGACAAGCGCCTGCCCGATGTGGAATGGGTCGATCTGCGCGGCCTGGACCGCGGGCCGCGCGTCGACCCGACCAGCGCGCTGCCCTCGGCGCACGGCGACCACCTCTTCGACGGCGGCTACGACTTCATCGGCACCGGCTCCACCCCGCCGGTCACCGCGCAGGCCAAGGGCCACGACATCGTCTACGCCGCGGTCTCCGGTCCGCGGGTGGAGAACGGCCGCCTGGTCGTGCCCGCCGACTCCGACGTCCAGGACCCCGCAGGACTGCGGGGCAAGCGCGTCGCCCTGGGCCACGGCTCCTGGCAGACCACTTTGCTGCTTCTCGCCTTGGACAAGGCCGGGCTCACTTGGTCCGACATCGTCCCGGTCGACAGCTACGGCGACGCCGCCGAGCGCTTCCTGGCCCGCGAGGTCGACGCCTGGGTGGGCTCCTATCCGGATCTGACGAAGGTGGAGCAGCAGGCTCGAATCAGGGAACTGATCCCGACCGAGGGGCTGTTCAGCCACCGCTCGCTGTGGTTCACCAGCCGCGCCTTCGCCGCCGGCCGGCGGCCCGAGCTGGCCGCGATCATCGAGGCGCTGCACGAGGCCGACGCCTGGACGGCCGCGAACCCGGCCCGGGCCGCGGAGTTCTTCGCCGCCGACGACAGCCGGCCGGCGGCCGAGTGGGAGCACGCGCTGCGCACCCGGCCCTGGGGCCTGCTCCCCGTCGACTCCGACTTCGTCGGCGAGCAGCAGCACGCCGCGGATCTGTTCTACGCCAACGGTCTGATTCAGCAGCGGGTGAGTGTCGCGGACGCGGTGTCGGAGGAGGTCAACGCCATCACGCGGGCGCTGCCGCGGTGATCGCCCCGGCCTGCTGACCGGTCAGCCGGGCCGGTCAGCCGGCTCGGCCCGGCGCACCCGGGCTCGGCTCGGCTGGCCTGGGCTCGGCCCGGCCACGAACAGCTCCAGCCCGCAGCAGAACGGTTCCTCCGGCAGCGCGAACCGCCGACTGAGCGGCGCCCCCGGGGGCCGAACCGGTGGTCCGGACCCCGGGAGCCCTCCCGTGAGCGCTCACGGAGAGGTCAAAAAAAGAGAGGTCACAGGTTGCGGTCGATCAGCATCTGCACGACGTTGACGTGGAAGTCGGGGAAGTCCATCGGCACGATGCCGAAGCGCGGCCCCTTTCGGTGCGTGTTCAGGTACGGGTAGATGTAGTTGTCCATGAGCTTCTGCTCGTAGACCTTCGGGAACTGCGACAGCGGCGCGCCGGCCATGCTCAGGAAGTTGATGTACAGCGTGCCCTGCTTCACGTCCGCGGCCGCGCGGTCGAACTGCTGGACGATGTACCTGCCCTTCGGATCCATGTCGACGTAGTAGTGGTCCTCGATGCTCTGGACCCAAGGACTCGTCCCGCCGCCCCACGGGATGACGCTGCCCATGGTGGGCGGGATGTTGTTGTCGTCGATGAAGTCGAAGATCGGGACGATCTGGCCGGCCGCCGAGCTCAGAGTCGGCCACTGGAACTTCAACGGCTTGAGCAGGTTTTGGTACGCGGGAAGCGCCCGGTAGTAGTTCACCCGCCGCGCGAACTCGGTGTCGTTGAGCGCCTGGCCGCCGGCGTTCTCGTTCCGGACGCGCATGACGATGCACTCCGTGGGCTGCGCTCGCAGGAACGCCTGGCACTGGTCCAGGACATCCTGGAAGCGGATGTACTGGTAGTAGCTCGAGTGGTAGATGCCCAGCTCGTTGGCCGTACCCTGGAGGCCGTTGCAGCGGATGTCGAGGAACCGGATCCCCTGCTGCAACTGTTCGGGGATGCCCCAGTTCTGGGTGTGCGACCACTCGGTCCCGTGTGAGGGGTACTCACAGCAGGAGTCGTGCGTTCCCGGGATGGTCAGCATGTTCAGCGGCGTGGACGGGTTCAGGTGGCTCATCCACATGTTCGTGTAAGCGCCCCCCGGCGTCACCGCCGCGCTCGCGGCAGTCGGCAGACCGAACGAGACGGCACCGGTAGCGGCCAGGGTGCCGGCGCCGGCTCCCCACTTCAGGACATCACGACGGGTAGGACTCATGGGCACACTCCTGGAGCTAGGAAGGAAGCGGGTGTCCGACAGCGCGGGAAGGAGATCGCGCCGCGGGCGGCCGAGCCTAACAACGGGACGCGATCTTCAACCAGAGGCGTCAACAGGGAAAACGTGCCGATGGCGGGCGTGTGGGTGAGTCAGGGGACGTAGTCCGGCGGGTTCGCCCGATCTCCGCTCTGGGGTGAGTCCGGAGCAGCGGATCCTGTGTCAGCTGGTGAGCTTTGACTTCCGGGCGGCTGTCGACGCAGCGCCCTGATGGCTCGCGACGGCGTTGAGGTTGCGTTGCGGTTACGGCGGCGGCGCTGCCCGCGGTTTTCCCCGCCGGCAGCGCCGCCCGCTCACCCCTCGCTGTCGATGATCACCTGGAACTGGGCCCGGATCGCCTCGCGCAGACTCGCTGACTCCGCTTTCAGCGCGGCGTAGTCCGCGGCCGTCATCGGCTCGGGCAGGTCCTTCACCGCCGCCATGTCGGCCTGCTGGCGGGCGACTTCGACGACCTCCAGGGTGGGCTCGTTGTCGTGCAGTCCCGCGGTGAAGGCGTCGCTGGAGCTGAGGACCACGAAGCCGCTCGTCTGGCTTTCGCCGGGCCGGGCCCAGGTGCGCAACGCGTAGTCGACCATGGAGGCGACGTTGACGTAGTTGGCGGCGATCCAGCTGTCGGGCTCCTCGTACTCCTCGCGGTCCGGGCCGAGGAGTTCCTCGAAGCGTTCCTTCAGGGCCCCGGCCTCGGCCGCGTCCACTTGCCCGACGGTGGCCGCCTTGTCGATCGTGCGTAGCACGTCTTCGATGAGGAAGGTGTAGCCGGGTGCGAAGGAGAAGTACTGGTCGATGTCCGGGAACTCGGCGAGCACTCCCACACGGTGGGCGACCAGGCCTGCCACTACTGCCCGCTGGTAGGGGCTGAGCGTTTCGAACGAACCGAGCATGACGTCTTCATCCCAGGGATCGTCCATGCCACGTCACCGCCTCACCATGTGAACTGTGCCTCACCATGTGAACTGTGTCTCGCTGACGAGTTTGACGCCGGCCACGTCCCTCGCGATGGTTCCGCCCTTGCCGTCGAACAGCTTGATCCGCTGGGTCCGCAAAGGTCCGGTCAGCTGGGCAGCCCCGACCTTAGCACTGAACGGCTTGAACAATGTGTCCTGGCACCACGGGCAAACCGGGCGGTTCGCCGCGCCGCCGAGCGGGGTCCAGCCGTTCTGGCGGATCGTCGCCAGTGCGCTGATTTCGGCGTCGGCGTCCATGCGGATGGCCGGGACCTCGCTGCGCCCGTTCTTGCCCAGTTCGTTCAGGACGCGCTTGTCCATGGGGCCGGCTCCGCTCCAGCCGACGACGTCGAACTCGTTCCCCTGGGTGTCGACCGCTCTGATGATGGCGGTGCTGCGCCGGCCGGTGGCTCCGACCTGCTTGGCGTGCAGGGTGTCGACGCGGTCCTGGATCGAGTCCAGCGCGTTCTGGCACAGCAGACCCAGCGGGTCGAAGTCCGTCAGCGGGTTCAGGACGTACCCGTGGTCGTTCGGCGCGGGCGCCAGACCCAGCGGGTCGGCGCTCAGATAGCCGCCGGTGTGCGGGTCGTAGTAGCGGTGGACGTTGTACTGGAGCCCGGTCTCGTTGTCCAGGTACTGCCCGGGGAAGCGCAGTGGGCAGTCCACCGCGTGGTCGGAGGCGGCGATCGGCGTGCCGTACACGCTCGTGGTGAGGTACCAGTCGATCGACCCGTCCGGTGCCACCAGCTCGGTCGGGGTGCCGGCCACGTCGGTGACGATCATGTGGAGCGTCTCTTCGACCGCCTGGGCCTCGGCATGCCCGCTCCAACTCCGCCGACGCTGCGCGACCGGGCGCCACGACTCGGCCGAGCCGGCGTCGTAGTCCCACGTCAGAGCCTGACCGCCGGCATCGGTGGAGACGGACTGCTCGATGAGCGTCCCGCCGTCCCAGGAGAACTCGACCCGGTCGGTGACGCCACCGGCACCGACGCGCTCCTTGCCGATCCGGCGGCCGAACGGGTCGTACGAGTACTGCCATGCCGTACCGTCCGGCACAGTGACACGCACCAGGCTGTCGTCGGCGTCCCACTCGTAGGTCCACTCCTTGCGCCCGCCGGACAGCGTTCGCCGCAAGGCCCGGATCATCCGTCCCTGCGCGTCGAAGTCGTAGTGGGTGTGTCCGGCACGGCGGATCAGTGGGCCTTCGAAGTCGCGGTCGGCGCTCTCGGCGTTGCCACCGCCCGCGGCGGTTCCCGCCGAGGTGCCCACCGCCGCGTGCGCGACGTTGCCGAAGGCGTCGTAGGCATAGGACTCGCCCCACGTGGCGGCCTCGACCGCGACCACGCGGCCCAGGGCGTCCAACCGGTATTCGCGGGTGCCGCGCCGGGAGTCGCTGACCCGGTCCAAGACGTCATCGGCGCGATAGCTGTAGGTGCGCTCCAGAAGCAGCTGCGCGGTGCCCGACGCAGTGCCCGACGCGGCGCCCGGATCCAGCGCGGCCGAGGCCCGCGCCGCGGCCGATGTCGCCTCGCCCCGCCACAACTGCTGCCCGCTGAGCCGGCCTTCCACGTCGTAGTGCTGCGCCAGCCCGCCACCGCGGAACGTCCGCTCGACCTCGCGCCCGAGCTCGTCGTAGAAGAATTCGAGCATGCCCGCCCGGGTGGTCAGCCGGGCCGTGCCCCGGTCGGTGTCGAATCCCCATTCGGAGACGGCGCCGGATGGGGTGACCCGGCGTACCCGGCGTCCGGCGGCGTCGTACTCGAAGCTGACAGTCCGGCCGTTCACGGTCTCGGAGAGGATCCGGCCGGCCCGGTCGTGCTGGTAGGACATCGAGGACGTCGGGCCGGCCGCGCCGAGCAGCCGGCCCGCCGGGTCGTACTCGTAGGTGAACGTCCCGTCGGCGGTGTGGCGCTCCAGGATGTCTCCGGTCACGCCGCGGACGAAGCGCGTCACTTGGCCCACGCCGTTCGTGCGCGCGGCCAGCTGACCGATCGCGTCGTACGTGTACTGCTGCGGCCGTCCGGTGAAGTCACGTTCGGCGACCATGCGCCCGGCCGCGTCGTAGCTGTAGGACCAGACGGCGCCGGCCGGGTTGGTGACCGAGACGAGGTTGAGCTCGGTGTCGTAGGCGAACTCATAGCGTGCGCCGGACGGGTCGGTCCGGGCGGTGACCTTGCCGAACGGCCCATACTCGAAACGGGTGGTCGCGCCGAGCGGGTCGACGTGCTCGACGAGCTGCCCCTGCGCGTCGTAGGAGCGTGTCGTCCGCGATCCGTCCGGGGAGAGGTCCCACAACGACATGCCGTCGGTCGACCACTGCGTCGTCGTGGTCGCCCCGTCGGGCAGGATCATCCGGACGACGCGGCCGAAGGCGTCGCGTTCCATGACGGTCCTGGGACCGTCGCCGTCCCGGACGGCGATCGGCAGCCCGGCGGCGTCGGTGGTGGTCCGGCGCACGGCGCCGTCGGGGTCCACGACTTCCAGGATGCCGCCGTTGTCGCTGTACCGGTATTCGGTGACGGCCTGGATCGGGTCCGTGATCGTGGCGAGCCGGCCGCGGGCGTCGTAGGTGTACCGCCATGTGGAGCCGTCCGGCAGCCGGATCTCGGTCGGCTGTGCGGGGCCGGCGAACTCCCCGATGATCTCTGTGCCGTCGGCGCGTCGGATGCACGCGGTGTTGCCGAACTCGTCGTATTCGCGATGGGTCGAGTGGCCCAGGGCGTCGGTACCGGATATCAGTCGGCCGTAGCGGTCGTATTCGGTGCTGAGGACGTTGCCGAGCGGGTCGGTGATCGAGGCCAGAGCGCCGTGTTCGTTGTAGCGGTAGACGACGGCCCGGCCCAGGGAGTCCACGAGGGTGTTGGCCTGGTTCTCGTCGTCGTAGGAGAACGTCGCGGTCAGGACGCCGCCGTCGCCGACGCCGCGGACGACCCGGCCGGTCTGGTCGTACTCGTAGCGGTAGCTGTAGCCGAGGCGGTCGGTCCAGACCGTGATGCGGTCGTCGTCGTCGTACCCGTAGGTGTACGGCTCGCCGCTGTCGTCGACGATCGCGGTCAGCCGGCCGCGCTCGTCGTAGCCGAAGGTCCGGATCCGGACCTCCTCCTGCGCGCTGAGCAGCCGGATGCCGCTCACTCGGGGACCGGTGAGCGCGGCGACGGTGTCGATCTGAAGGCGATAGCCGCCGCTGTGTTCGACGCCGAACGGGGTGCCGTCGTCGTGTCTCAGGAAGCTGATGCGGTTGTCGTTGCGGTCCGTGACGGATGTCAGATCTCGTATCTGCCCGGTGTCGTCTCGGTGGTGGACCGCCGCGAACCGCCAGACGAAGGCCGAGACCGGGTCGGTGATGCGGATCTCGTCGGCCTCCCGGTCCCACTCCAGCGGCCACCGCGCGCCTTCGACGGGCATGACGCTCGCACCGGGTTCGGGGACCGGATAGTTGAGCGCTTGCGCGTCGTCGCCGACGAAGTGGATACCCGCGGCGTTGACCGACAGGCGGATATCGAGGGTGCAGGACCATCCGGGACCGAACAGCCGGCCGTAGGGATTGCCCGAGGAGTAGGCCCGGCGCAGGACGAGCGGGAGCACAGCCTGAAGCTCGACGTCGGCCTCGGCGGTGATCATGTTGCCGGAGACCACGTCCACCGGGTCGCCGCCCTCACAGGCGAACTTGTTGCCGCGCGCTCCGAGCTTCTCGATCAGCTTGCCGCCGTACTTGTCCATCAGCTTGCCGCCGACCTTCTCGATCGCCTTCCCGCCGATGAACTGCAGGCCGAGCATGCCGGCACCCATCAGGGCGTCGCCCCAGTGGCCCTGCATGGCATCGCCGGCCACCTCCAGCACCGTCCCGGCGATCGCGATGATGTTGTCGGCCTCGGCCAGGGCGGCGGTGATGACGTCGACGCCGGGGATCCAGGACGTGGCCAGGGCGATGACGTCGAGGATCGGGGCGATCTCGTTGGCGATGTCGGCGATCTCGCCGCCGATGTCGGCCAGGGCCTGGCCCAGGTGTTCCCACCAGTGCTTGTTGTGGATGCCGTCGGACTGGGCCTTGCCGATGGCACTGGCACAGGTCTTGGCGGCGGCGATGCGGTCGTCGTGAGCCTGGTTCGCCTGGGTGGTCAAGGCGGCCATGCGCGCCTTGGCGTTGTTCAGGTTGGTCTGCGCGGTGTCGTGGGCGCTCTGGGCGTCGGTGACGGCCTTCGGATCGGGGTTCGCGGCATGGTTCTGCTGCGCCGTCTTCAGATCGGCCGCGGCGGTGCCGGCGCTGGTGGTCGCGCGTTGGAGGTCGGCGTCGGCGTCCTGGGCTTGCCGCAGCGCGGCATCGGCCTTGCTCTGCGCGGCCTGCAACGCCGGCGCATACGCCGACAACGCGTCAGAGGCCTCGCTGTAAGACGTGTAAAGCTTCTGCAACCGCCCCGGCAACGGGCCATAGTTGGCCTTGAACGCATCAGCAGTCTGACCCACCCACTGCATCGCCGCGGTGTCGGAGCCGAAGGAGTTCAGGCTCCGGTACGCCGACTCCACATCGTGCGCGAAATCCCCGAACTGCTTGGCCAAAGCCTGCACCGACTCCACCACACCCGGCGTCGGATCTCCATCCAGACCCAGGATGTCCCAGCCTGTCGGACGCGCCATGAGTGTCCTCCCCCGTGTGAGAATACTGATTTTCTTGGTCGCTTTTCCTCGGTCGCTGAGCCGCCCCGGCGCCGCTACCGCAGTCGGCCCTCGCTGAACGGGCCGGCAGTTCAGTGCCGGCCGGTCGGAGAGCCGATGCCGAGGCGATCGGCATGCTCGAGCTTTGAGCGACCCGTGGATCTGCTTGCGGCCCCCCGCATCATCGAGCCACAGTGCCAAATCAGCGTACAGAAATACATATACACGCTCGTCACCCTGTCGGCGAGGTTCAGAGCGTGTGGGGGTCGGTGAGGGGGCAGTGTGGGGGTCGGTGAGGGGGTCGGTGAGGGGCAGATGTCGGCCGGGACGGCCGTCGCTGAGCCAGGACCGTTACTAGTGCTGTACCGGGCAACATTTGCCCGGGAGTTTTCGCGATGTGGTTCGCGACGTGTCGGTCGGCGGGCGGGATCCGTTGGCGGTGGAGTTTGCTGGGGGCTAGGGTTTGTGGGCCGGGTTGCGGTTGGGGTGTAGGTTTCAAAGCTTTTTACGGCCTTCGGTCATAGTTGTGCCGGTTCGGGGTTCGGGGTGGTGGGTGTGTTTGTCGGCTGCCGGTTTTCGCGTTCACAACCCCGCCGCACCTCAGGCCTCTTCAACTCCAGCAAGTCCGGGCAAGATCAAGAGCACAGGCAAGATCAAGAGCAAGATCGAAGTCAAAGGCGATGGTGAAGAGCCGGGCCTCCGGCGGGCCTCGGCAACCTCAGGGAAACTAGCGCGGTTCCCTAGGGTGGCCGGGTCAGTCTCAGCGGCGGCGGCCTGTGAGGTGGTGCGGTCCGTTCCCCACGGTCGCGTCGTCAGCCCGGGGGGTACAGCACCGGTGTCCGGGGGTAAAGTCCGCGCGCGGCGGACATGCAGGTAGGCGGCGGTTTCGTACGGCGCGAACT